>JAVWVS010000012.1:0-65469 GCA_036666555.1 Lachnospiraceae bacterium
ATTATACTTTGTTTTATTCTCTTACTTCGTTCTTTTATGTGCATTTTGCACATGACATTTCATTTTATTGCTTTTATATTCTTTTAATGCTATGATATTTTTATCTATATATAAACAATCAAAATAGGGGGATATTGCTATGGTAGAATCTAATTCTAATAAAAAAATTCAGCGGGAGCGTATTATGTCCTATTTTATTCGTGCAGCTATTGAACTTATGGATGAGGAAAATGGCATCCATGAGCTGTCCATTCGTAAAGTGGCTGATCGTGCCGGTTATAATAGTGCTACTCTTTATCACTATTTTTCCAATTTAGAGGAACTAACTTATTATGCTTCCATCGGGTACCTGACGCAGTATGCAGCAGAACTTCCCATATACTTATCAAAAGGTGTGAACTCTTTGGAAAAATATTTTTTAGTATGGGAGTGTTTTTGTAAACATTCCTTTCTACATCCAGATATTTATCAGCTTCTATTTTTTACTCCCATAAATGGTTTTCACTTGGCCGATACTTTTAAATCCTACTACGATATATTTCCAATTGAATTTTCTGATGAGATAAAAGAATATGAAGCCATGTTAAGTGAGGGTGACATCTATAAGCGAGAATTTTTTGCACTGAAAAAAGCTTTAGAAAAAGATGATTTTCAAATTGCGAAACAAGACATTATGGCAATCAACGAAATGAATATCCTTATTTATCGAGGAATGCTTGCCAAGGTAACTGAAGCACCTCATACTATCACCGTTGATGATGCCGTAAAGAAAACAGTACTGTATATGAAGCACACCGTATCCTCTTATCAATTTTTATGATAATCTCCTGTAACCAAAAAGGGGTCTGTCCCACTTGCTGATACTAACCAGCGAGTGGGACAGACCCCTTTTTTTAACTATGCCATTTCTACTTTCACTTCATGTTCTTGTGAATATTTCTTCTTAAATACCATTCCACCTACGACCCCCGCTAAAGTACCTCCAATCACTGCAATAACCAGTGCTAGAATAACCTTTCCGGGTGGGTTAAATGCAAATGGTGCCAACAACCCCGGAATGGGTGATGCAGTTCCCGGAGCATTATTGATAATGCCCAGCATAGCCGCTCCGGCTCCGGCGATTCCCCCTCCAAAGAAGTTAGATCCATAAATGGGAATGGGATGTTTTGTGACAATATGGGCCTGAGTGAGCGGTTCTACCATAACAGCTAATGTACTGCTCCGATCACCCAGTTTTAAAATCTTAAATACCATTCCATTTGTAAATGCGCCACCTACACATGCAATCGCCGCAATTCCCATTGGCAATCCCGTAAGCCCTAACATGGCCGTCAGCGCCATGGAACTCAGTGGAGATGTGCATATCATTTTAATAATTCCCCCCAGTAGAAATCCCATTACAAGTGGTGATTGTGTAGTTGCTGCAGTGATGGTTCCCCCAATGTGTTCCATCGCCGCATTTACGATTGGATTTGCACCATATGCAATCAATCTGGCAAAAGGTGCAATGAATAACGCTCCAATAATTATATCTAGTCCATCTGGCAAATATTTTTCAATCAGCGGCGCCACGAATCCCACCGCATATCCTGCAACAAACCCAGGTAAAATGCCATATCCGCCAAGTGCAACACCTGCTACTACTGCATAGACCGGATTCACTCCCATAGAAATTGGCACCATGATTGCTGCTGCAACTCCTCCCATGCTTCCGGATATGCTTCCTGTTTTACCCAAAAATTCAATTCCAAATAAATCTCCTGAAATATATCTGTGCACTGCCTCTACAAGAAAGGTGGCAACTGCTGCATTAGCCATCCCCGACATGGCTGCTGTTCCTTTCGGTGCCTTCATACTGAAAAGTGAAAACGCCGCTAACGTTATCAATAATAGTCCTAATCCTGATATAATCGTCATCCTCTGATTATTCCTCCCAATTCACACCATAAGTCGAGAAGGAGGGAGCAGGTACCGTTTTGGTGTCTGTTCCCTCCTTCATTAACTATCTGGAGTTTAGTTAATATATCCCGCTTTTTTCAATATTTCTTTTGCTTTTTCTGCATTTGCATCTGACATCAAGATAACCGGTCCGGTACATCCCATTCCGCTTTCTGCATAGATGCCTGCTTTCCATAACGTCTGTACCCCATCTTCCAGATCCATAATTTCAATTCCTGCAACCTGTGACGTTACGACTTCTTTTGGTGGTGCTACAACAACTTCTTCTGCTTCTCCCTTTTTCTCGGAAGCTTTTCTTGCAGCTAAAATTTCACGCAGCCCTGCCTTATTTGCTTTATCAAATTCACTCTTTGCAACTTGGAATACTTTTCCCCTAACAAGCTCTGCCGCATAGCGGATTGCCCCTTCAATTAGTGGAGCTCCTGAAGCGCGGGAAATAATCATAACTAACTGCTCATATCCTTCTCCAATTCCAGGGCCATATCCGTAACCAGCTGCTTCATAACTTCCACCTGTTGTGTAAGAAGAAAGCATTTTAACCAAAATATTTCCTGACAATGAATCACATACCATAATGTCCGGAGAACCTTGTAACACGTCATTTCCACGCATTACGCATCCGCCATCTGCACGTGCTGATTCTGCAAATTCAATGTCGTATCCATTTTCTTTCAACTGTTTCAATGCGATTTCTGCTTGACGTGCTCCATCTACATTCAAAATTCCTACCGTCGGATTTTGTTTTCCGCTGGCTTTTGCAGCAATGATTCCGAATACCGCATTCTTAATCATTCCTTCAATACGATCTGCACTTGCAGTGCCTGTAGTAGTTGCAAGATACATTTCTTTTCCTTTTGCCGGCGTTACAACACGTCCTACAGTAGATACACCGATAGGGAATGGGAAGTGCATAGTGACTGCACCGTCTACTTCTTTATTCTTTAAGAGTTCTTCCATTTTTTTGTGGCCTTCTTCATCATTCGCCACTTTTACGGTAGTTACTCCCTCTGCTTCTAAAGTTCCGATATAGTATACATCAATTCCCTGTTTTGCTGCTGCTTTTGCAGCTTCCATAGAGTTTTCTTCCCCATGTTCGCTACCCATACCTGTTAGGGCGATTTTAGGGCGTTTTCCATAACTTCCTGATTCCAGACCTTGTGCCATTTCCATAAAGGTGGAAGCAATTACTTTTTCTACACTACCTGCCATTTTTTTCACCCCTATTCTGACATCAGAGACGTAGCAAAATCTTTCATCGCTTTTGCAATGAGTCCCTTTACTTCTTCTTCAGATACAGAACTTTCTTCGCCATCTTTACCTGCGTTAGCCTGAATCACAAATGATACACCATCAAATAAGTTTGTCATACGTCCTAAGAACAAACTTCCTTTTCCGATAATCATAACTGTTTTAATATCACCGCTTAAGATTTCTTCACAGCCAAATCCAACGTAAGGTACGCCAGAAGGAATATGTCCCTGTGTAGGTGCATATCCTGTCAACCCGTGATTATCTACGAAATCTCCTAATTCTTTTGGTGTAATTTCGCCACGTTTTGCAGCTAATGCTCCGATCATCTTATAGTTCGCAAGTGGAACATCACCAGCACCTGCCGGTTTTGTAATATCTGGATTTTGCATTTCCGGTGAGTAACGGTCAATATCCAAAATCTTCATTCCTGCTCTATCAAGAGGATCTGTTACAAGACTTGAAATAACTGCCTGTGGTGAAGAACCAGTTCCTACTGTATGACGTCCTAACATCTCTAAATTGATTTCTGGGTTTACACCATCATTTTCTGTAACGATAATTGCAAATCCACCAAGGCAATCCTCGATAATTGGAAGTCCTTTTTTAATATGATCTTTTCCATTCATTCCTAATTTTGCAGTACATCCACCTGCTGTTACAGCTACTGTTTTGTATGCACCGGATTTTACAAGTGCTGCTGCTTCAATCATTGCATGGGCTGGAGCTGCACAAAATCCTCTTATGTCTGAACCAGATGCACTTACTAAACCTGCTACTTCTGCTGCCGCTTTTGCAAAGTTGCCACCTCCACGCTGGTTCATATCTCCACACGCTTCTTCCGCACAATCAATCACATAATCTACTTCAGATTTTTCTATTCCTGCATTCCTAACTGCATATAACAGTGAAAGTACACTAGATGCCTTACTCATTAGGTTCTCATGCATAACATGTGCAGACAGATTAGAATCAATATCATGTGCACGTTTTACACAACCTACTAATTCATCATTGATATATAATCCCTCTGCATGTTCTTCTTTCACAAAATGTTCGATTTCAGATATTGGTCCACCTGCTTGTACACGTTCTACAATGTCTTCTGAAATAATTGGATTTTTTGCAAAAATATCTTTGTATTTTGCAACAAATCCTTCTTCTAATTTCACGACATCAAACATATCACATGCTTCTACAAGAATTAAAAATTCTTCTTCCGGCATAATTTCACCGAATTTACCATAACGATCTGCATCTTCTTTGCTCTTATCATACCATGGGAACTCTACCTCTTTTAATTGGGCAGGCGTAACATTTCCGATATAAGTTTGATTTGGCCAATATTTCACTGCTTCATCATAGGAACGTAATTTTCCTTTAATCTCTTTTAAATACTCTGACTCTGGGTTTACAATTCTTTCTGTTGTCTGTGTAGTTCCATTATAGACTACCATATTTGGAGTATGTACGAGTACGTAGCTACTCCCTTTAATTACACTGTTCATAATTTGAAATCCCCCTTCCATTTAGGAAATAAGGACAGTGTCAAAACACTATTGATGACACTGTCCCATTTTTTTTAAAACTTACAAAATTCGTCACGGATGCTGGACATTTCATTGATGATGTCATCAACGTCCAATACCATTTCCATCATACTGATTTGTTCTTCATACACAGCTTCGTCGAATTCTTCTTTCATTTCTGGTTCACATACGTGATAAGCTCTGAGTCCTAACTGGACCCCTGTCAATGGACCTGCGAAAGTTGGGTCACCTGCTGATACGGTTTCTGCTGCAAGACCTGCAGCTTCTCCTTCTGCGGCACCAAGAACTACAACTAAGTTCTCTGCACCATATTCGTCAGCAAATTCTTTAACTCTCTTTTGATTCTCTAAATCCATTGCTCCTGCGCTCGTTCAGACGAAACACTCTGTTGAAGAAAAAACAACATCAGCACCAGCTGTTTTCACACACTCTGCAATTGCCGGTCCCGGAATTCCATCACGGTCACCAATCACAATCGCTTTTCTTCCTTCTAAAATTGCCATTATTTTTTCCTCCTTCCTTTCAAAATTCTATCGTAAAGCCTTTTGGCTGTTACGCAAATCAAACTACCGGATGTATCCTAGATGTATTTTTTAATCATCGTTTCTACATTCTCCGGAGTTGCATCATCTTTGATGCGTTCATCTACTTTTTCACCATCTTTATAAATTGCAATTACCGGAAGTCCTAATACTTTTTGTCCGATAGCCACACGGCGTGCTTTTGTCGTATTTAAAGATGTGAATTTGATTTGTTTCCCGTAAGGTTCTTCGAACCCATGAATATGAGGCATTAACGCTTCACAAGGTACACATCCATCCCCGTAAAAATCTACGAGAACATATCCCTGTGCCTGTAATACTTCTTCATCAAAATTTGTTTTGGTCAAATCTACCATTTTAAGTTCCTCCTTTTAATCAGTTTATTCTGCAATATACTTTTCTACCTGCATAGAGGCAATCGCACCATCGGCTGCTGCAGTAACTACTTGGCGAAGACTTTTCACTCTAATATCACCGGCTGCAAATACACCTGGAATATTTGTTTTCATATTCTCATCTGTAATAATATAACCGCGATCCATATCCAGTTTTCCTTCGAATAAGCCTGAACTTGGTACTGTTCCAATAAATCCAAATACACCAAACATACCATCTTCTTCATCTGCATCTACTTTGCGAAGTTCTCCGGTTTTTACATTTTTCACTACCATACCTTGTAAAATGTCTTCTCCATAAAGTTCTTCTACCACAGAATCCCAGAAGAATTCCACTTTTGGATTCGCAAATGCTTTTTCCTGAATAGATTTTGCTGCACGAAGTTCATCACGTCTGTGAATAATGGTGACTTTTCTGGCAAATTTGGTAAGGTAAAGAGCTTCTTCCACTGCGGAATCTCCACCGCCTACTACGAACACTTCAAAATCTTCAAAGAAGTTGGCATCGCAGGTAGCACAGTAAGATACACCTTTTCCGGTAAATTCTTTTTCACCCTTACATCCAATTGGACGTGGGAATGCGCCGGTCGCTACGATAACTGTTTTGCCCAAATATTCTGCTTTTGCGCTTTTCAGCTTTTTCACATCGCCTTCTAATTCTACTTCATTGATCGTATCAGATACTCTTTCTGCACCGAATTTTTCTGCCTGTTGTGTCATTCGTGCAATCAGTGAAGGCCCACTTTCGCCCTCTACTGTTTGTCCCGGATAATTTTCAATATCATCCGTGATGGCAATTTGTCCGCCATCTTTTCCTTTTTCGATTATCAATGTGGATAATCGACTTCTCCCAGCGTACAGGCCTGCGGCTAATCCCGCCGGTCCTGCGCCAAGGATCACTACGTCATAAATTTTACTCATAACGTCCACCCCCTCTTTCTTAGTTGTCAAAAATTGTCTGGTCTTCTACCTCGGTTGTCAAAGCAACAAGTGCTTTTTCAACCAAATCTCTACGAAGTGCTTTCTCCTCTTGTGCATCCAGTGCTGGATTGCCAAGTGGATGAGGAATTGCAATGGTTGGAACGATTCTATTTGCTCCAACTGTCATAGAAATCGGAGTTACTGTACACATATGTACTACAGGAATTCCTGCTCTTTCGATTTCTTTTACCATCGTTGCGCCGCAACGAGTGCAAGTGCCTCAAGTAGAGGTGAGGATTACAGCATCCACATGATCCGCTACCAACTTTTTACCGATTTCGTCTGCAAATTGTTTTGAAGATGCAACTGCAGTTCCATTTCCAACGGTTGTATAGAACTTGTTGTATAATTCTCCGATTTTTCCTTCTTTTTCAAGGTCACGAAGTACATCAACAGGTAATACCCTATCTGAATCTTCGTTTGCATAGATCGGATCATATCCACCATGAGCTGTTTCATAAGTTGCTTCTGTTAAATCCATCACTCCCGTAATATCATACTCACCATAGTGAGATGCACTTGAACTTTCGATGTGATCTGGATTTCCTTTTGGAACAATACCACCAGATGTTACTAATGCAATTTTTGCTTTTGTAATATCTAGAACTGCTTTGTTCGGTGGAACTCTATCAAAGTTTGGCATATCATACTCTGTTGTGTATTCTTTGCCAGATAATTTCTTAATTAGCATATCGACTGCTCTCTTAGAACCTCTTTCTTTTTCAAAGAAATTCACACGAGTTCCGTTTGGCATATATCCGTCTTGACAAGATGCACCAATTTTTTCACCTTTTGCCAGTTTTAATGTAAGAGGAGCCATTTTCTTCACTGCATCTCTCATACCAACTGCACTGTTTTTAGTTGCAACTGTAAGTACTTTGTTCTTGAACATATCTGCGCCTGGATTTTCAATATACATGCCGGTTACAGATGGAATTCCAAGTTCCTCTTGAACTGCTGTTGCAATTGTTCCACAAGCCACACCATAACGTCCTGCATTAAATGCTGGTCCTGCTACAAATACATCCGGAGCTTGATCTTTCACCATTGCAAGGATATCTGCTTTTGCTTTATCTAAATTTTCATTGAAATAAGAATCCCCGCATACGATTGTTGCAATAATTTCAGCTTCTTCTCCAAAAGCCTGTGCAAATGCCACACCAGGTCCAACGATTTCTCCTACTCTAATTTCTGCAGGATAATCTGCTTTTTCTTCACCGCCGATATTGGCAAAGAACTGGTTAATATAATGTACTACTTTAATTTTACTCATTCTTCTTTCTCCTCCTTCCTTATCTTGCACTTAAGCAGTTAAAGCCAACTTCGTTAGTTGCGCCTGTAATTGCTTGAATTTCTACTTCAATAGAACCATCTTCGCGAAGACTGTGATCATTACCACCAGCGATTTTTGTTACATAATCAAGAGTTCCGATAACTTTATCCAGTTTTGGAAGAATGATAACTTGATTTGCATTTCCGCCTGTAACAACTGCATCTGCAGCAACATCTGCATCTGCCAATGATTGAGATTTTCCGTCACGTCCTGCATATTCATCTGTGATGATAACTGTCTTAACGCCTTTTGCTTCAATCTTTTTACAGTTCATGATAAGGTCAGTATCTGGATTACCAAATCCTTCTTGAGATACTAAAACACCATCTAATCCAAGAAGTTCACATAATTTTGCTGTCCAATCAGAAGAACGTTGTTTATCTGCCAAATATACATTTTCATTGGTAATAATCTGACATACAAAATTCAATGTTTTTCCGTGTTGGTCAAATAAATCATGAACAACTGGATTGTTTAAATGATGATATGTGGTGTTTTTGTCACATGCTGATACACAGTTTCCGGATACAATTGCTCCGTCCATGATTTCAGTAGGATTCATAATGGTAGAAAGCGTTTTTTTCGCATCCACGCCATATACATATGTATCATGTAATAATCCCTGACTTTGTAACATTTGTACATAAGCAACACGTGGAAGTTCTGGGAACTTCTTCATGCCCTCTGTAATAGAATAGGTTTCGTATACTTTTGTTTCGTCCGGTGTTAAATTACGTGCTAATTCCCCAAGATAAACTGCTACTTTAAATCCAACATAACGCACTGCTTTTTCATATTCAGGTTGTTTTAGTCCGTCTGCAGGTTCGCATACCAATACTAAATTGTTTAATTTTGAAAATGGTGTGTAATCTGATCCAGGACCGGTCATGTCGATAATACCTTCTTGGAATCCAACGATTTTACCTGCAGTTACAACAGCCATGCCTTTTAAGGCATATGTCTTTCCGCTTCCAACTGTATCTACTTTAGCGATTACCCCTGGGAAAATTCCTCCCTCGCCCTCAATTTTCACACGTGGCTCAATGACATCCTTTACTGGAGTGATTCTTACGCTTTCCCCCGGTTTTGCAATATCAAGCGCTACACTCTTAATTTTATCGTCTTCTAAGACGATTGCCTTTACAGCTTCTTCAGACACATAGAGAACTCCGTTCTCAATCTTGGATTCAGGTCCAAATTGGATATCCTGAATGTTAATATGACCCATTTCTAGTCTCACTGTAAATCCCTCCTTTGGTTTATTAATTGTTATTTATGCTAATAAGTACGTTATGTACTTTTACAGCCGTAATTACCATGCAGTTGCCGATGGTACTGCACTATCGATTAATGTAAAATCAATCATTTGAAAATCTTCATACACTTCTGGTTTATATAGATCTGATTTAAACTGAAACTTTTTGCATGCCTGCATTGCATTCTCTATTAATTCTACGGACTGTATGTCAAGCTTGTCCGGTTCCTTTGAAATCATCACGGATTTATATGGTGTTTCATTAGGTTTTACACTGCCCGAAAGTGGGTGTGACAGCAATTGATGATTTTTATAGATGTAATTTCTTACCATTTTTAATATTTCTTCATAAGAAATATCCTGATATTCTACTGTATGAATCTCCCCTAATTTTTCTTGTACCAGAGGATTGTTAGTTATAATCTTAAATTTTTCTTTCATTTCATTTCCTCATTAAAAAAGGCAGCTCGCACAGACTAAACCGTGCAGCCGCCTTTCTGTTTATTGTCATCATACTCAATATCCAGAATGTAGTACACTTTTCGATTCTTTTGCCTGAAAGTTTCACCTGCCAATTGACCGTTGGCTAGGCTTGCATCTTCGGCGGTCCGTATAGACTCTCTCGCGAAAAATATCACCCTACTTATATTAAATTGTTCATTTTGTTTTATTATTTTTTTACTTTCTTTACCTTGAAGTTATTCTGGAAATCATCATGCACTTCTTTGACCGTCTTACTCAAGAACAACAAGCCAATAATATTCGGAAGAACCATCATACTGTTAAAGCAATCTGCCATATTCCATACCAAATCTACTTTTGCAAGAGATCCTAATACCACACAGACACAAACTAAAACAACATAAATCTTAACTGCTTTTGCTCCAAATAAGTATTTCACATTCGCTTCTCCAAAGAAGTACCAACCGATAATCGTTGAAAATGCGAAGAAGAACATACAAATTGCAATAAATATCGTTCCAAACCTACCAAAGACAGATGAGAACCCTGCTTGTGTAAGTGCTGTTCCTGTAAGTGATCCATCTGGTGTTACGGAACGTGTAGTAATAATAACAAGTGCTGTCAATGTCAAAATAACAAATGTATCAATAAATACACCAATCATTGCTACAAATCCTTGTTCTGCTGGATGTTTTACCTTTGCAATTGCATGTGCATGAGGTGTAGAACCCATACCAGCTTCATTTGAGAACAATCCACGAGCAACACCTTTTTGCATTGCTTTTTGAATCGTTGCTCCAAGTACTCCACCACCAATTGCTTGTGGTGCAAATGCTCCAACAAAAATTTCTTTAAATGCCAATGGAAGATTCTGAATATTGGCACCAATTACAATTAAAGAACCAATGATATAAAATAATGCCATAATTGGTACTAATTTTTCTGTAACAGATGCAATTCTTTTGATTCCACCTGCAAATATCATAAAAGAAAGAATCGCAATAACCACACCCACAATTGCTGGATTAATGCCAAATGCCATGTTAAACGCATCGCCAATAGAATTAGACTGTACTGCATTTCCCATGAAACCAAGTGCAAAAATAATTAAAACTGCAAAAATTCCTGCAAGTATTTTTCCAAACATATTATCATGGAAAGCTGCTCTTATGTAGTAAACTGGTCCACCGGTTACGATTCCGTCTGCTCCTACTTTTTTATATTTCTGTGCCATCAATGCTTCGGCATAAATAGTAGCCATTCCGAAAAATGCACTAATCCACATCCAGAAGATTGCTCCTGGCCCACCAACTGCAATAGCTGTAGCGGCTCCCGCCAAGTTACCTGTTCCTACCTGTGCCGCAATGGCTGTAGCCAATGCCTGGAAAGATGACATTCCATCATCACCCGCTGCGCCCTCTTTTTTGAATAGACCACCAAAAGTTCGCTTCCAGCCTTCTCCAAATCCTCTAATCTGGACAAAGTTCAATCTGACGGTAAACCAAATACCTGCACCCACTAGTACGAAGATTAACAAATAACTAGTCAGGAAATCATTTACCTGTAATACAATACTTTCCAACGTTGCCAATTCTAACCCCTCGCTTTCTTCTCTCTTTTCTCTCTCTTCTCTCTTAGCGATATAGATATTTCCTATATACATTATTCGCTAGCTCTATAATATAATACTTTTATAGTTAATTCAACCTTTTTATACACATGTTCTAAATTTTGGCACTTTTTTCCTTTTTAGATTTCTTTTTTTGTCAAATTGTTATATATATAACAATTTTTTTTGTTACTTTACTCTAGTAATTGTGCTTATTATTCTCCTGTTTTTTATGCACTATTTTTTTTAAAAAACAAAAAAAACGTCAATATGCTATTCTTTTGACTGATACAGTCCCCACAGATATAAAAGTGGTAAAATGAGTCCAATAATAAGTGAAGTCCACGTAAGTGCCGTCATTGCGATTCCGGAAATAAAGAGAGAAATAATATCAATCACAACATATACAATCATCAGAATTAATGCTGGTTTATATGCTTTCCCTTTGACTCCTAAAATACCACAGATTACCATAAGCAACGCACTGCATAACCCAATAGCCAGATTCAGTGGTGTATAAGCTGCTTTAATCACAGTCATATCCACTCCCTGCATATCTTTTAGACTCTGCACTCCAACATAACCAATGATGGAACTGACAACCGAAAGCGCCCCAAAAATAATCAAAATAACAGATACCACTTTTAACAATTTGTTTGGTTTAAACATAATGATTCCTCCTCTTTCTCTTCTTTTAAGTTTACAATATTTTCATAAAATTCCATGTATATTTTACTACAATTGACGCAATGCGTCAATTGGACTCATTTTGGCCGCTTTTCTGGCAGGATAAATACCAAATAAGATCCCCACCCCACAGGAGAAACAAGTTGCTATAACAATGACGCCTGGTGACAATTTCGCTGACATCCCACCAATTTTCATAGCAGAAATCAAACCTGCAAGACCTGCCCCAAGCAAAATGCCAATCACGCCGCCTATGCCGGATATAATTGCGGACTCGCACAAAAACTGTGCAACAATGGAGGACGTCTTCGCTCCCAAAGCTTTTCTGATTCCGATTTCTCTCGTTCGTTCCGTCACTGATACCAACATAATATTCATAACACCGATGCCACCGACTAAAAGTGAAATGCCCGCAACGAATGCAATAAATGCAGTCACTGTATCCATGATACTTCCCATATATTTAGTCATTTCTTCCATACCACCTTGCTTTATAAATAAATTCTTCCCTTCATTGGTGTGTCTGGCATTCAAAGTTTGTATCACTGATTTTGTAACTGCATTGATTTTTGATGGTTCTGTTGGATAAATCATCACATTGGAAAACTTATCCGTTTTATTTCCAAATGCTTCCGACAAGGTATAAGGCATCTCCAAATACAATGGCATACTCATTCCAAACATTTTCGTAGACTCTTCCATGGATTTTTGATACTCCGCATCCACGTCACGAACTCCGATGATTCTCGAGTTATGAATGGTACCGTCCACATTTAGTTCCAAATCCATTCCCACCACATCAGACGTTCCAAACAAGTATGCGGCGCTTGCTTTATCAATCACACACACCGGCTCCGCATTGGCTACATCTTCCTCCGTAAAATATCTTCCACTGCTGACTTTTAATTGATTGGGATCAAATTCTGCATCCGGTGACGTCAATGTAATGTTTATCTGAAAATCACCTTTTCTGGTGGAAACTGCTCCCATTGCAGAAGTGGTGACCACCACCCCTTTCACTTTGTCTCCAAGTCGATCATGAAGTGCCTTAATATCATCCTCGGTAATGATTTCGGTATTGGTAGTCTCTTTATCATTCACTATAATATTTACATTTTTAATTTCGCTTTGAGACATCACATCCGCTTTTAACCCGCTTCCGATAGAAACGACAGTAATTACGGAAGAAATTCCTATAATGATTCCAAGCATAGTCAAAAAGGAACGTCCCTTGTTGGAGCGAATACTATATAAAGCCATCTTTACATATTCTAAAAACTGTCCCATAAGCCGACCTCTTTCCTTTACTTACTTCCCGTCTTTCCCGCTGCAGTTGCCTTCATTCCTTCTTTGACCGTACTTGAGGTGTCAGAAACCACTTGGTCCCCTTCTTTTAATCCACTTTTTACTTCCACATCATTATTTGATGCAATCCCAAGTTCCACATTCTGCTTTTTCACAACACCATTTTTGATTACATACACAAAATCTCCATTGGTTGCTGTATTGACTACTTCATTAGATATCATCAGTACATTCTTGGCTTCTGCCACATTTAATTTTGCTTTTGCAGTGACACCAATGATAATACTGTCATCCGGATTGTCAATATGTATTTTTGCTCCAATCACCGGATTTCCTTTGGCATTGGCAAGTGCTATTTTGTCTACGGATGACAAGGTTCCTTTATACGTCTTTTGCCCAATGGTAATCGTCGCTTTATTTCCCACGATCAGCTTGTCAAAATCCCCCGAAGGAATTGCTAATTTAAGATTTAAGCTCTTATTATTGACCAAGGTAAACAGTTCCCCGCCTTGTGCCATACTGGTGCCTGCAATGGCTTTGACATCTGAAACCACCCCGTCAAATTCCGCCTTGATTCCATTGCGTCCTTTTTGTAACAATTCTTCTACACTTAATAAGGATAATTCTGCCAAATTTTCCGAGATTGCCATTCCTTTTTTCGCTCCGCTAGTCATTCCGGTGTCCGGCGTAGCGGGTAAGTTTTGGTTCTGCAACGCATTTAATGCAGCTGATAAGGAATCCACCTGTGCTTGCGCCTCCGCTATTTTGCCTGCCGCATCTCCACCTGCTACCACTTTACGTGGTGTTAACTGTGCTGTAAACTGAGCAATCTCTCCCGGTAATATTTTCTGCATCCGATCATTATTGGCCGTCCACTTTTGACCCAATTCCCATTCCGATATCACTGTTCCATCCGGATTCTTAGGTGGATTCGTACTATTATAACTTTTTATAAGTATATTTAAATTTTCCATTTCTATTTTTAGATTTTCAATTTCTTTTTTCCTGGTGTCAATTTCCGCCTGAATTGGTGCATTCTGTTCATCTATTTTTTTATTATCAGCCACGATCTGCGCATTTACTGCGTTTTCATTTTTTGCCTGTGCCTGTAGCTCCGCCACTTGATTCTGCGCCGCATTTAATTGATTGGCCGTACTTTCCATCTGTGCATTTAACTGATTTACTGCATCTGCCTGTGCCTGTGCTGCTGAATTAGCCGCTTTTGCATCTTGCTCTAGTGAACTCTGGTTCGATGCCTGTGTGGACTGCAAATTCAAGCTGGATTCTGTATTGTTTTTTTCCAGGTCTTTCAAATCAAATGTAATCAGCATATCACCCGTTTTAACAGCATTCCCTACCTTTGCATTACAGTTTGCTACCGGTGCAGTCACCGGAGAATAAAATATCTTGGTATGTTCGCTTTCCAATAATCCGGAAGTATTATAAATTTCCTTTACATCTCCCTTTTTTACTTTTGTTACTTGCAGTTGCGTCACTGCCTTTTTACTGGGACCGCCCAATTTGGAAGCACCAAAAGCCACCAAAAGGAGTACTGCTATAATCGGTATAATGACCCAGCCGGGAAGTTTCTTTTTCTTTGGTTTTATCTCCTCTTGATTTTCCTTTTCAAAATCTTCCATATCCGCATTTTGTGCATTTTTTTGCACCTCTTCTGTTACTAATTCTTCGGCTTCTTGATTTTTCTTTTTTCCAAACATCCTTAACCCCTTTCCCTACTTTACGCTCTCCTCGTTCAAATAGTCTGCTTCTATTTTCCCATCTTTAATTCGAATGACTCTTTTTGCCTGTGCTGCAATATCCGCATCATGGGTAATAACAATTACCGTTCTGCCTGCTTGGTGCATGCCTTTTAATACCTTCATAATCTCTTCCGTCGAATGAGAATCTAGGTTCCCAGTAGGTTCATCTGCTAATATCACCGGTGGTCTTGCAGCTATGGCACGGGCAACTGCAACCCTTTGTTGCTGTCCGCCTGACATTTCAGAAGGTCTATGAGTCATCCGTGTTCCCAGTCCCACCAGCTTCAGCGCATGTTTTGCAGCGTCCCGCCTTGTCTTTCTGTCAATACCTCTATAAATCAATGGAAGCTCTACATTTCCAATACCATCCAGGTTGGATATCAAATTAAACCCTTGAAAGATAAAACCAATCTCCTGATTTCGCACATCCGATAATTCATTGTCTTTCATTTCCAACACATTCTTATCATGAAGATAATACTTTCCAGAGGTTGGTACATCCAAACACCCTATCATATTCATCAATGTTGATTTTCCGGATCCGGAATGTCCGATAATCGCAACAAATTCTCCCTTGTCAATCTTTAAATTAATTCCATCCAGTGCACGTACTTCATTTTCTCCCGGATTATATATCTTTCTCATATTTTCTATTCGGATCAAAGCTGACATTCTTCCCTTTCACCCCCTGTATCATTTTTCATATCCCTTTTTGTACTAATGTGTCGGTACAATTATAGTTTAATTTTTCTCAAATTGCAACTTCTTTTCCCGATTTGTAAAACTTTCTTCTCAAATAGAAAAAGCTCCAACAGATTTCTCTGTCAGAGCCTCGCCATTTTTTATACTAATTCCAAAAGAACTTCCAGTGCTGCATCGCCTTTACGCTGGCCAATCTTAACGATTCTTGTATAGCCACCTTTTCGGTCTGCATACTTAGGAGCGATTTCGCTAAATAATTTTTCAACTAAATCCACTTCTTTTGTATTCTTCTTTTTCCCTGTTGCTTCTGTTGGAACTTCTTTTACAGTATAAAGAACTTTTAACATCTCTCTTCTTGCATGAAGTCTAGATGGTTGATCTTTTTTGATCTTCTTTTCTACTTCATCGTATACAGTAACTTTCTTACCATCTACTACTTCTTTGACCCTCTTACCATCTTTATCTTTTTTTGCAACTTTTGCTTTCACAGTTACTTCTTCAAAATTATCTTTTTCTCTAACTGCTGAAGCAATTAATCCTTCGGCTACTTTACGGATTTCTTTTGCTTTTGCTTCTGTCGTAACAATTTTACCATGATTGATTAATGCTGTTACTTGATTTCTGATTAATGCTTTTCTTTGACTGGAAGTTCTTCCAAGTTTTCTATATTTTGCCATTTCTTTTCTCCTCTACATTGACATACAGCCATGCTTCTTCGGACTTACCGACTGTATGCTCCGATCATACTCTTTGGGTTTACTGAGCGGATACTCTCTGGAACCCTCTTGACAAAATCGTCAAGAGGTAGCGCAAAAATGCTACGCATTTTCGCTTCATTCTTCACCCTGGCTTAATTCTAAGCCTAATTCTTTAAGTTTTGCTAATACTTCTTCTAATGACTTACGGCCAAGATTACGTACCTTCATCATGTCTTCTGAAGTTCTGTTTGTCAATTCTTCTACCGTATTAATTCCGGCTCTCTTCAAACAGTTATAAGAACGAACAGAAAGTTCTAACTCATCAATGCTCATTTCCAACACTTTTTCTTTTTCATCATCTTCTTTTTCAATCATAACTTCTGCTGTTTTTGCAACTTCAGATAAGTCGATGAATAATTTCAAGTGTTCGTTAAGTACTTTTGCAGCTAAACTTACCGCTTCGTCTGGAAGCAAAGTTCCGGTTGTGTAAACATCCAGTGTTAATTTATCAAAATCAGTAATCTGACCTACACGGGTATTTTCTACCATAAGATTTACACGTTCAACAGGAGTGTAAATGGAGTCGATAGAGATGACGCCAATTGGCAATTCATCATTCTTATTCTTCTCTGCGCTTACATAGCCTCTGCCCTTTGAAATCGTTAATTCCATGTATAACTTACTATCTGTACCACCATTTAATGTGGCAATAACCGTTTCCGGATTCATAATTTCAATATCCGGATCTACTTGGATATCTGCTCCGGTTACAACACCTTCACCTTCAAATTCTATATAAGCCGTCTTCGGTTCATCTGTTTCTGAAGTGTTTTTGATAGCCAGTGATTTAAGATTCATAATAATCTCTGTGACGTCTTCTTTTACACCCGGGATGGAACTGAATTCATGCAAAACCCCATCGATCTTCACCTGGCTGATTGCAGCTCCCGGTAATGAAGAAAGCATAATTCTTCTCAGGGAGTTTCCAAGTGTTGTACCGTAACCTCTTTCCAGAGGCTCTACAACGAATCTTCCATATTTTTTATCATCTGAAATCTCTGTAATTTCAATATTAGGTTTATTAAAATCAAACACTACAAAGTCCCTCCTTATGGGTTAATCAAATATCGAGGGTGAATCGTCTAAATAAGCTTACGCCTATTTAGAATACAATTCAACAATCAACATTTCGTCTACAGGAACATCAATCACTTCTCTTAATGGAAGCTCTTTTACAGTACCTTTTAAGTTTTCTGCATCAACATCCAACCATTCTGGTACCATTCTTCCGCCTGTAACTTCTACGATATCTTTGTATCTTTGAGAATCTTTGTGCTTTTCTCTGATTTCAACAACATCTCCTGCATGAACTAAGAAAGATGGAATATTTACTTGCTTTCCATTTACCATTACATGCTTATGATCAACGATTTGTCTTGCTTCACGTCTTGTTCTTGCAAATCCCATACGGAAAATAACATTATCTAATCTGGATTCTAACAGAATCATCAGATTTTCACCTGTCAAACCGCTTAATTGTTTTGCTTTTTTGTAATAATTTCTAAAAGGTTTTTCTAATACGCCATAGACAAATTTCGCTTTTTGTTTTTCACGTAACTGAAGACCATACTCGCTCATTTTTCTATTTGCTCTTTTTAATTGTCTGTTAGACTTTTTATCAATTCCTAAAAAAACCGGGTCCATACCGAGTGACCTGCATCTTTTAAGAACTGGAACTCTATCTACTGCCATGTTCTTTCATCCTCCTATAATACAGCGGATATTATAATCCGCTCGCTACTTGCTCACACTGTATCCTTGCATACTGCAATAGGTACACTATACTCTTCTACGTTTTGGTGGGCGGCATCCGTTATGTGGTACCGGTGTCACGTCTCTGATGCTTGTTACATCAATTCCGCATGCCTGTAATGCACGAATCGCTGCTTCTCTTCCTGATCCCGGTCCTTTAACCATAACGTCTACTGATTTAAGACCATGTGGTAATGCTGCCTTAGCTGCTGTTTCAGCTGCCATTTGCGCTGCATAAGGAGTAGATTTCCTTGAACCTCTAAATCCCAGACCACCAGCACTTGCCCATGATAATGCGTTACCCTGAGCGTCAGTCAATGTTACGATTGTATTATTGAATGATGATTGGATATGTGCCTGTCCGTGTTCAACGTTTTTCTTGATACGCTTTTTTGTCACTTTTTTTGTAACTTTCTTAGCCATTTAAACTAACCTACTTTCTTGAATTTTTATTTCTTCTTATTTGCAACAGTTCTCTTAGGACCTTTTCTTGTTCTTGCATTGGTTTTAGTCTTTTGACCACGAACCGGCAGTCCTTTTCTATGACGGATACCTCTGTAGCATCCGATTTCTTGTAATCTCTTGATGTTCAGTGCGATTTCTCTACGCAAATCACCTTCTACTTGCTGTGATTCTTCGATTACTGCACTGATTTTTTTTACGTCGTCGTCGGTTAAATCTCTGCAACGAATGTCAGGATTAACCCCTGCTTCTTCCAAAATACGGTCTGCACTTGTTCTACCAATTCCGTAGATATAAGTCAATCCGATTTCAACACGTTTGTCTCTTGGTAAGTCTACCCCAGAAATACGAGCCATGTGAATTTCCTCCATTTTGAATTCGGGATATGCTATGCGCAGCCTGCCACTTAGCAGCATCTGAAATGTGTACGCCTTTTAATATCCCTCTGGTTAATATTGTCTCAAATTGGGATTCCGTTTTCCGAATCCAGTCGTTTAGATAGCTCGACCTTTCCGAACACCCGCACTCATCAGTGCCGGCAAATGACGTTCGGTATTATAAGCAATATGCGGTGAAGAAGCTCTTCACGTTATATTATAATAGCAAGCCCACACGCCCTTGCGTGTCGCCGCTACAGCCGCCTAAATTTGTTCAAACAAATTTGCTCAGGGTTCTTCTTATCCCTGTCTTTGTTTGTGTTTCGGATTCTCGCAAATGATTCTTACGCTTCCTTTTCTCTTAATAACTTTGCATTTTTCGCAAATTGGTTTAACTGATGATCTAACCTTCACGTCAAATCCTCCTTTCATCCATTGCCTGCCTACATGACCGCCGTTTGGACGCACTCGCCCAAAAACAGCTCGCCTTACATTATAGCATTGTAATTTGTATAAAGTCAATAGTTTTTTATTTATCTCTCCAGATAATTCTTCCCTTTGATAAATCATAGGGAGATAGTTCCAATGTTACCTTATCACCCGGTAAAATCTTAATAAAATTCATACGTAATTTGCCGCTGATATGGGCAAGTACCTGGTGTCCATTTTCAAGTTCCACTTGAAACATTGCATTTGGCAACTTTTCGATTACTGTTCCCTCAATTTCGATTACATCCGCTTTTGACATATTAATTTTCCTCTTTCCTTACTGCTTTTCCTTATATTCTTTTAGTATCCGTTTGATTGCCACATCGTCTCTGTCGGTTATATCATACGTCCTGTCCATGAGCTGTACATGTTTTTTCTTTTTCTTTTTCGGACTCTCTTTCTTTTTGATAGCGCCATCCGTCAAATACACATACCCGTCGTCCATTTTTACTATGATATAAATTTTTCCTTTATCGTGTCCCGCCTTGGACTTTGCCAGCATCCCTATTTCAAAATCTATCATGTTGTGTCCTCTTAATCATGGTTGCCGGGTATGGTCTCCGGTAACTCATGTGATAAGGTTAAAAGTCTGGGTGCTCCATCTGTAATCAGCACCGTATTTTCATAATGTGCAGATAAAGAACCATCTCGTGTTATTGTTGTCCACTCATCCGCAAGACACTTTACGTCACCAGTTCCTATATTAATCATTGGCTCAATGGCAAGTGTCATTCCGGATTTTAGCTTCATTCCTCTTCTACCCATATCAAAATTCGGTATTTCAGGCTCTTCATGCAAATGCGTTCCGATACCATGACCGCACAGATCTCTGACAACCCCATAGCCTCTATCCTTCGCATATTTACCGATTGCCGATGAAATGTCAAATAAATGATTGCCTTCTTTGGCATACTTAATACCTTCGAAAAAGCAGTCCTCGGTTACTTTGATCAGCCTTTTAGCCTCACTACTAATTTCGCCAATACCGTATGTTCTTGCCGCATCCGAATGATAACCGCGATAAATCACTCCTGCGTCCAATCCCACAATGTCTCCTTCTTGCAGGATTTGTTTCTTGGATGGAATTCCATGAACCACCACTTCGTTAAGCGAAACACAGATAGATGCCGGATAACCATTATAATTTAGAAAAGATGGGATACATCCATAGCTTCGGATGAGTTCTTCTCCCAATCGGTCTATTTCTAATGTCGTCATTCCCGGGTGTAATACCTTTTTCAGTTCCTCATGAACTGTTTCGAGGATTCTAGAAGCCTCTGCCATCAGTTCTATTTCTCTTGCCGATTTCACTGTCACCGGCATTTCTATGCTCCTAGGATGTGGGTAATTGCTTTGAAAACATCATTGATGTCAATGGTTCCATCCACTTCTTCCAGTATTTTTTTGTCTGTATAGTATTGAATCAATGGTTGTGTCTGTTCATGATATACGTTCAAACGTTTCTGCACGGTTTCCGGTTTATCATCCTCTCTTAAAATCAGTTTCCCACCACAATGATCGCAAATGCCCTCTACTTTTGTTGGGGCATATACCATGTGATATGTAGCGCCACAATCTACACAAGCTCTTCTTCCAGACATACGGCTAACGATATTCGCATCCGGAACTTCTACGTTAATTGCATAGTCCATGGTTTCTCCAATTGTTTCCAATGCCTTATCAAGTGCTTGCGCCTGAGGTATGGTCCTTGGAAATCCATCCAGAACATATCCATTCTTACAATCTTCTTTTCCAACTCGATCCACTACTAAGTCCACTACTAATTCATCTGGAACAAGCAACCCTTGATCCATAAATGTTTTTGCTTTTTTCCCTAGTTCTGTTCCATTTTTAATGTTTGCTCTGAAGATATCTCCTGTAGAAATATGTGGAATATGATATTTCTCAGAAATTTTCTTTGCCTGTGTCCCTTTTCCAGCGCCCGGAGCACCTAACATAATAATTTTCATATCGATCCCTCCATCTTAAATACATCCATATAGCACATTAACCCGAAGAACTGCATCCACAAAACGGATACAATCCAACGAGCTAAATAAGTTTCTATTAGTATCCAAGGAAACTGTTTTTACTTGAACTTCCTTTGTTATTTAAAAAACCTTTATAATTACGTACCAGCATCTGGGAATCAATTTGTTTAATCGTTTCCAATACCACTCCAACAATAATGATTAGTGATGTTCCACCAAAAGAAACATTCGCTCCAAATATACCGTTAAAGAAATAAGGAATAATTTGTACAATGACCAACCCGCATGCACCAATAAAAATAACGTAATTCAAAATCTTTGTCAAATATTCTACCGTCGGTTTTCCAGGTCTGATACCCGGGATAAATCCACCACTCTTTTTCATGTTATTTGCAATTTCTAACGGATTAAATGTAATCGAGGTGTAAAAATATGCAAAAAATATGGTTAAAATAATGTAGATAATCAACCCCCATGAATACTGGAGTTGGGACGGATTACACCAGTTATTGGAACTTAATCCCTTTAATATCTGGCTTCCGATGCCTGTTCCGTTTCCTTTTCCAAGAAAGGTTGCAATAACAACTGGGAACTGCATAATAGAAGAAGAAAAGATAACCGGAATAACTCCTGCCGTGTTAATTTTCAGCGGAATATGCGATGCCTGTCCGCCAACGTTCTTTCTTCCTTGCACCTTCTGTGAATACTGAACTGCTATTTTTCTTTCACCACTTTGAAGGATAACTACAAACAATACCAAAACTATAATAATAGCCAAGATAATAATAGTTGCAAGTCCGCCAACTGCCAATGTTTTCCCTTTGACAAATTTATCATAAAGCGTCATAAAATCATCCGGAATACGTGAAAGAATATTAATCAACAGGACGATAGAAATACCATTTCCTACCCCTTTTTCGGTAATACGTTCACCGACCCACATTAAAAATGCAGAACCTGCCGTCAATGTTAAAACTACAACCGCTGCGTTTACGAAATTATACTCCACAAGAAGACCCTGACGACCAAACCCAACCGACATAGCAATGGATTCAATCAATGCAAGAGCAACTGTGACATAACGTGTCATAGCAGCAATTTTCTTCCGACCATCTTCTCCTTCTTTTTGCATTTCCTCTAATTTTGGAATTGCAATGGTTAGGAGCTGCATGATAATGGAAGATGTGATGTACGGAGTAATGCTTAACGCGAATATAGACATTTGTGTAAAGGAACCACCGGTAAACGCGTTAAAAAAATTAAACGCGTCCCCTGTCTGATTCGCAAAAAAGTCTTGAATATATCTAGGGTCAACCCCCGGTGTGGGAAGTTGAGAGCCAATTCTGATCACAACCAACATCATAAACGTATAGAGTAGTTTCTTACGAATTTCCTCTATTTGAAACGCTTTTCGAAATGTCTGTAGCATTAGATCACCTCTGCTTTTCCACCAAGAGCTTCAATTTTAGCTGCTGCTGCTCCACTAAATGCATTTGCTTGAACTGTAAGTTTCTTTGTCAACTCACCATTACCAAGAATCTTAACACCGTCTCTTGGGTTCTTTACAATTCCAGTTTCAATCAGTGTTTCTACTGAAACAACTGCATCATTGTCAAATACTTCTAATGCACTAAGATTAATACCAACGATTGTCTTAGAGTTTCTACATGTGAAACCTCTCTTTGGTATTCTTCTATATAATGGCATCTGACCACCTTCGAAACCTGGTCTTGTAGCTCCTGAACGAGCCTTCTGACCTTTATGTCCCTTACCGGCAGTTTTTCCATTTCCAGAACCGTGTCCACGGCCTCTTCTGAAATTATCGCTCTGCTTTGACCCATCTGCAGGTCTTAGGTTTGATAAATCCATTGTGACACCTCCTTATCCGATGCTTACTAAACCAATTGATTTAATAAGCTTCAATTTTTATTATGCTTCTTCTTCCACTTTTACCAAGTGTCTTACCTGATGAATCATACCTCTTGTTGCCGCATTGTCCGGCATTACAACAGTTTTGCTTAACTTATTGAGTCCCATTGCCTTTACTGTTCTTGTGTGTTTCGGCAATGAACCAATTGTTGATTTTACTAATGTTATTTTCAAATTTGCCATTTTAATCTCCTCCTTAGCCCAAGATCTCTTCAACAGTTTTACCGCGAAGTTTAGCTACTTCTTCTGGAGTTTTTACTTGGCTCAATCCGTTAATTGTAGCAGTTACTACATTTTGTTTATTATTGGAGCCCAATGATTTTGTACGAATA
The DNA here is from genome assembly GCA_036666555.1 of Lachnospiraceae bacterium. GTDB lineage: Bacteria > Bacillota > Clostridia > Lachnospirales > Lachnospiraceae > UMGS1251. Next base: position 23,879 of record JAVWVS010000012.1, read on the forward strand.
TTTTTGATACCCGCAAGTTCGATTACTGCACGTGCAGGACCACCTGCAATAACTCCGGTACCGTCTGGAGCCTTCTTAAGCAATACGGCAGCACTTCCGAATTTACCGGTTAAATCATGTGTAATACTTCCATTTTCATCTAATGCTACAGAAATAAGCTTCTTAGCTGCATCTTCTTTTCCTTTACGAATTGCTTCCGGAATTTCAGTTGCTTTCCCTAAACCTGCACCAACATGACCGTTTCCATCACCTACAACTACTAAAGCTGTGAATCTGAAGTTACGGCCACCTTTAACAACTTTGGTTACACGTTTAATTGATACTACTTTTTCTGTTAGCTCTAATTGACTAGCATCAATACGATTGTTCATGTGTTTTCCTCCTCCAAATTCTAGAATTCAAGACCAGCTTCTCTGGCTGCGTCTGCTAATGCTTTCACTTTACCTTGGTATATAAAGCCGCCTCGATCAAAGACTACCGTTTTAATACCTTCATCCAATGCTTTTTTCGCAATGAATGTTCCTAAATATGTTGCTGCATCAACGTTATTGGTTTTTTCCAGTTCCGCTTTCACTTCTTTTTGAAGAGTGGATGCTGATACCAGAGTTTTTCCAACTGTATCGTCAATAATTTGAGCATACATATGATTATTACTTCTAAACACAGCCAAACGTGGTCTTTCAGCTGTTCCACTGAAACGATTACGCAATTTTCTATGTTTGTTTAAACGAACTTCTGTTCTTGATTTTTTACTAACCATTTTCGCACTCTCCTTAATTATTTTTTACCAGTCTTACCAACTTTACGTCTAATAACTTCATCAGCATATTTAATACCTTTACCTTTGTATGGTTCCGGTCTTTTCTTGTCTCTGATTTCAGCTGCGTATTGGCCTACTTTTTCTTTGTCGATACCTGTAATAGTAATTTTGTTTTGACCTTCTAATATACTTTCAATACCTTCTGGGTCAATCATCTCTACCGGATGAGAAAATCCTAAACTAAGTGTCAATTTGTTTCCTGCTTTTGCCGCTCTGTAACCTACACCATTGATTTCAAGAACCTTTTGATAACCATCGGATACACCGACTACCATGTTGTTAACTAAAGATCTTGTCAAACCATGTAATGATTTCATTCTCTTTAAATCATTTGGTCTTGCAACAGTGATTACATCACCTTCTATTTTGATTTCCATTTCCGTTGGAAGCTCTCTTTCAAGTGTTCCCTTTGGACCTTTGACAATCATTTTATTGTTTTCATCAATTTCAGCAGTAACTCCTGCCGGCATTGTGATCGGTTGTCTACCTATACGTGACATTCCCTTACCTCCTACACCTTAAATTTTCGGAAGAGATGCTATTGTCTCCTCTGTTTTCAGTTGCTTTTATTTTACCAGATAAACGCTAAAACTTCTCCGCCAATGCCCCTACGACGTGCTTCTTTATCTGTGATAACGCCTTGGTTCGTAGAAAGAATTGCTGTTCCAAGTCCACCCAATACTCTAGGCAGTTCATCTCTTCCGGCATATACACGAAGTCCCGGTTTTGAAATTCTTTTCAATCCTGAAATTACTTTTTCGTTCTTATCGGCACCATATTTTAATACGATACGGATGGTGTTAAAGCTTCCATCTTCTACGACATCATATTTTGCAATGTATCCTTCGTTTAAAAGAATTTCAGCAATCGCTAATTTCATTTTAGACGCAGGAACATCTACTGTATTGTGTTTCGCAGTATTTGCATTACGGATTCTTGTAAGCATATCTGCAATTGGATCACTCATACTCATTGATGTTGTCCTCCTTTTTTAATTGTTGTTCATTCGCTTGTGCTTATTAAGTTGCTTTCGGTCTACCAGCTTGCTTTACGCACGCCTGGAATTTGACCTTTATATGCTAATTCACGGAAGCAAATTCTGCAAATTCCGTATTTTCTTAAATATGCGTGTGGACGACCACAAATTCTGCAACGATTGTATTCTCTGGTAGAGAATTTTGCATCACGCTGCTGTTTTATTTTCATTGATGTTTTAGCCATGATTTCCCTCCTCTACTTTGTAAACGGCATATTGAACTGAGTCAATAATTCGCGAGCTTCTTCGTCTGTTTTCGCTGTTGTAACGAAAATAACGTCCATTCCTCTTACTTTGTCTACCTTATCGTATTCGATTTCTGGGAAAATCAATTGTTCTTTAATACCAAGAGCATAGTTACCTCTTCCGTCGAATGCGTTAGGGTTAACACCTCTAAAGTCACGTACACGAGGTAATGCAAGGTTAATTAGGCGGTCTGCAAATTCATACATTTTTTCGCCTCTTAAAGTCACTTTACATCCGATAGCCATTCCTTCTCTTAATTTGAAGTTTGCTATTGAATTTTTCGCTTTCGTGAGTACAGCTTTCTGTCCTGTAACTTTTTCTAAGTCAGCAACTGCTGCATCTAATAATTTCGCATTATCTTTTGCTTCGCCAACACCCATGTTGATAACAATTTTGTTGAGTTTTGGCACTTCCATAATATTTTTATAACCAAATTTTTTAACCATTGCGTCAATGATTTCACTTTGGTATTGTTCTTTCAGTCTACTCAAAGCCTTAAGCCCTCCTTCCCGAATTAATCAATGATGTCACCATTTGATTTAGCAACACGTACTTTTTTGTCTCCGTCCATTTTAAACCCTACTCTTGTAGCTGTTCCTTTATGGACATACATTACATTAGAAGCGTTGATCGCTCCTTCTTGATGAATAATCCCGCCATTTTGATTTGCAGCACTTGGTTTTGTGTGTTTTGTCAGCATATTTACGCCTTCCACCAAAACTGTATTTGCTTTTCTATTAACGGCGATTACTTTACCTTCTTTATCTTTGTCTTTACCGGTGATGACCTTCACAGTATCACCTTTTTTAATTTTCATCGTTGACATCTGGGCACCTCCTTAAAGTACTTCTGGAGCTAGTGAAACAATTTTCATAAACTGTTTCTCACGAAGCTCTCTGGCTACTGGTCCAAAAATACGAGTTCCTTTAGGGTTTTTGTCATCTTTTATAATTACTGCAGCGTTTTCATCAAATCTGATATAAGAACCATCTTTACGACGAGCTCCTTTTACAGTACGGACTACTACTGCTTTTACAACGTCACCTTTTTTTACAACGCCGCCTGGTGTTGCATCTTTAACAGTGGCAACGATAACATCTCCAATATTAGCATATCTTCTAGTAGAACCGCCTAATACGCGGATGCATAATAATTCTTTCGCACCGGTATTATCTGCTACTTTAAGCCTACTTTCTTGCTGTATCATGCAGGTAAACCTCCTTTAATAATTTAAGTAAAACTATTTTGCTTTTTCCATCACTTCCACAAGTCTCCATCTTTTGTCTTTCGACAATGGTCTCGTTTCCATTACTTTTACTTTATCTCCAATGTTACATTCGTTGTTTTCATCATGTGCTTTCAGTTTGTAAGTTCTCTTGATGATTTTTTTATAAAGAGGATGCTTTACATGATTTTCAACTGTAACTACGATTGTTTTGTCCATTTTATTGCTGACAACCTTGCCAATTCTGGTCTTTCTAAGGTTTCTTTCTTCCACAGTTATCGCTCCTTTCTACACTTCCTACAAGGTAGTTCTATTCTCTACCGGTCTCCGTAATAGCTGTTTGGATTCTGGCAATATTTTTTCTAACTTCTTTGATTCTGCTTGTGTTATCTAATTGATTTGTTGCGTTCTGGAATCTCAGGTTAAAGAGTTCCTTTTTAGCAGCTACTAATTCTTCGTTTAATTCTGTAGCTGATTTCGTTTTCAAATCTTCTACAAATGTTTTAATTTTCACTGTTATCACCGCCTTCTAAGTCTGCGCGAGAAACGACTTTACATCTACAAGGTAGTTTGTGAGTTGCCAGACGAAGAGCTTCTTTTGCGATTTCTTCAGTTACTCCTGAGATCTCAAACATTACTCTGCCTGGTTTTACAACTGCTACCCAGTATTCTAAGGTACCTTTACCGGAACCCATACGTGTTTCAGCTGGTTTTGTAGTTACTGGTTTATCTGGGAATATTTTAATCCATACTTGACCACCACGTTTGATATAACGTGTCATAGCAACACGGGCAGCTTCAATTTGGTTTGAACGGATCCAACATGGTTCCATTGCAACAATACCATATTCACCATTTACAATTTTGTTTCCTCTTAGGGCTTTTCCCTTCATGGAACCACGGAATTGTTTACGACGTTTTACTCTTTTTGGCATTAACATTTATTTATCGCTCCCTTCCTTAGTTTCCTTCGTTGGAAGAACTTCGCCTTTATAAATCCAAACCTTTACTCCTACTTTACCATAGGTTGTATTAGCTTCTGCAAATCCATAATCGATATCAGCTCGAAGTGTTTGAAGTGGAATGGTTCCCTCACTGTAAAATTCTGTACGAGCCATATCAGCTCCGCCTAAACGTCCTGCTACAGCAGTTTTCACACCAAGTGCTCCCGACTTCATTGTTCTTGACATACAAGATTTCATAGCACGTCTGAAAGAAATACGATTTTCCAACTGTGTTGCTATGTTTTCAGCTACAAGCTGAGCATCTTTGTCTGGTCTTTTGATTTCTTTGATATCCACTACCAATTTTTTATCTGTATACTTTTGAAGTTCTTTTTTTACTTTTTCTATCTCAGTTCCACCCTTGCCGATTACGACACCAGGTTTTGCTGTGAAAATAATGATCTTGATGCGGTCAGATGCTCTTTCAATTTCAATTTTTGAAACACCTGCGCTATATAATTTTTTCTTAAGAAATACTCTGATTGCATGGTCTTCTACTAAATAATCTGCAAATTCTTTATCTGCATACCATTTAGAGTCCCAATCTTTAATAACTCCGACTCTTAAACCATGAGGATTAACTTTCTGTCCCATTATTGCCCTCCTTATCTTTCATTCAGCACAACTGTAATGTGGCTCATTCTTTTTTCAATTCTATAAGCTCTACCCTGTGCTCTTGGTTTAATTCTTTTCATTGTTGGTCCTTTATCTGCGAAACATTCTTCCACATAAAGATTCTCAACGTTCATACCGTTGTTGTTCTCAGCGTTCGCAATTGCTGATTCTAGTAACTTCTTTATTAAACTGGAAGCATATCTTGGATTGTAAGTTAAAATACCAAGTGCCGATGTTACATCCTTGCCTCTGATGGCATCTAATACGAAACATGCTTTTTGAACAGAGACTCTTGCGTAAGATAATTTTGCAGATGGTCTCGTATCTTTATTCGCATTTCTTTCCCTTTTGATTTGACTTCTGTGTCCTTTCGCCATGGATGAACCCTCCTTTCAATGTGTTAATATTATTTAACTTTAGATTTCTTTTCGTCTTTTCCGTGTCCTCTGTAAGTTCTGGTTGCTACAAACTCTCCGAGTTTATGTCCAACCATATCTTCCGTTACATATACCGGTACATGTCTTCTTCCGTCATGTACTGCAAAAGTAAGCCCTACAAATTGTGGGAATATCGTAGAACGACGTGACCATGTCTTAATGACACCTTTGTCTCCGGATTCGTTCTGTGCTTTTACTTTTTTAAGCAGGCTTTCGTCTGCGAATGGTCCTTTTTTAAGTGAACGAGCCATGGTTTAACCTCCTTGTAAACTGATTTATTTGATACCCTTACCATCTCTTCTTCTAACGATCATTTTGTTAGACTGTTTATGTTTCTTTCTTGTCTTAAGACCAAGAGCCGGTTTGCCCCAAGGTGTACATGGGCCCGGACGTCCGATACCAGTCTTACCTTCACCACCACCGTGTGGATGGTCATTCGGATTCATAACAGAACCACGTACAGTAGGTCTAAAGCCCATGTGACGTTTACGTCCAGCTTTACCGATGTTGATCAAGTTGTGTTCTCCGTTTCCAACTACGCCGATAGACGCGCGGCAGATAATTGGAACCATTCTCATCTCTCCGGAAGGAAGTCTAAGTGTTGCATATTTTCCTTCTTTTGCCATTAACTGTGCACTGTTTCCCGCTGAACGTACAAGCTGTCCGCCTTTTCCAGGATACATTTCGATGTTATGGATTTGAGTACCAACCGGAATCTCTCCAAGTGGTAAGCAGTTTCCTAATTTCACTTCTGAGCCAGAACCGTTCATAACTGTCATACCATCTGTTAATCCTGCCGGAGCAAGGATGTATGTTTTTTCTCCGTCTGCATAGCAGATCAAAGCGATATTTGCTGTTCTGTTTGGATCGTATTCGATGCCAATTACAGTTGCTGGGATTCCGTCTTTCTTTCTCTTGAAGTCGATGATTCTATATTTTCTTTTAGCTCCGCCTCCGCGGTGTCTTACAGTGATTTTACCTTGATTATTACGACCAGCCGTTCTGCTTTTTGACTCTAATAAAGCTTTTTCCGGAGTCGTTTTTGTAATTTCTGCAAAATCCGAACCGGTCATCTGTCTTCTGGAAGGTGTATATGGGCGGTATGTTTTGATTCCCATTGTGATCACTCCTTTCAATTTTCCTAATTTTTAGTTTCACGGAATTGCACCGTATAAAGTTTCATTTTCATTTCTTCTTCGGCTTATAGTCCTTCGAAGATTTCGATATCAGCGCTGTCTGCTGTTAATTGAACAATCGCTTTTTTCGTTTTTGCCGTTTTACCTGTTACAGTTCCACGTCTCTTATTTTTTCCACCAAGGTTCATCGTGTTAACGCTTTTCACCTTTGTGCCTGTGAACATTTTCTCAACTGCTTCTTTTACCTGAGATTTAGTAGCTTCTGTATGAACAAGAAATGTATATTTCTTGTCTGCCATCAACTCCATGCTCTTCTCAGTGACAACCGGTTTGAGGATCACATCATAATATTGTACGTTTGCCATTATGCATACACCTCCTCGATATTAGCAACAACAGCTTTCGTTGCGATTACCGTGTTATATTTTAAAATATCATATACGTTAATCGTATTGGTATGAGCAACTTTAATTGCAGGAATATTATTTGCAGATAATTCCACATTTTTATTACCATCTTCCAATACTACCAATGCTTTTGACACCTCTAAGTTATTTAATACACTTTGGAAATTTTTCGTTTTAATTTCATTGAATTGAAGTTCATCCAAAACGATAAATTTCTTTTCTTCTACCTTTGTTGTAAGAACAGACTGTAATGCTGCTCTCTTTTCTTTCCTATTTAACTTGAAAGAATAATCTCTTGGTGTTGGAGCAAATACAACTCCACCGCCCGTCCATTGTGGTGCTCTTGTAGAACCCTGTCTTGCATGACCAGTTCCTTTTTGTCTCCATGGTTTTCTTCCGCCACCGGAAACTTCCGAACGTGTCTTTGCTTTTTGTGTTCCTTGACGTTTATTTGCAAGTTGGTTGATCACTGCCATGTGTATTAAGTGTTCATTCACTTCTACGCCAAATACAGCATCATTTAAGTCCATAGTTCCAACTTCTTTGCCTTCGATATTATAAACAGATACGTTTGCCATCTGTGTGTTCCTCCTTTCCTAGTTAAAGACTAGTTTGCCTTTACACTCTCTTTTACTGTTACTAAAGATTTCTTAGGTCCTGGTACTGCACCTTTTACTAAGATTAAGTTGTTTTCAGCATCTACTCTAACGATTTCGAGATTTTGTGTTGTGATTCTTTTGCTTCCCATATGTCCTGGCATCTTTTTCCCTTTAAATACTTTACTTGGATCTGATGCAGAACCACTGGATCCTTGATGACGATGGAATTTAGAACCATGAGTCATAGGCCCTCTTGAATGATTATGTCTCTTAATCGCACCTTGGAAACCTTTTCCTTTTGAAACTGCAGTAGCATCGATTCTATCGCCTGCTTCGAAGATGTCCGCTTTAATTTCTTGTGCCAGCGAATATTCATCAGCATTTTCAAATTTAAATTCTCTCACAAATCTTTTTCCGGAAACGCCGGCTTTTGCAAAATGTCCTTGCTCTGCCTTTGTCAAACCATGTCTGTGCATTGTTTCTTTCTTACCATTCTTGTCTACGTTAACAATTTTATCTTTCTTGTCAGCGTATCCAACTTGAACAGCACTGTAACCGTCATTTTCAACTGTCTTGATCTGTGTTACCACGCAAGGACCAGCTTGTAATACAGTTACGGGCGTTAATACTCCATCTTCATTGAAGATTTGAGTCATTCCGACTTTCGTAGCTAAAATAGCTTTCTTCATTATTACTACCTCCTGTTATCTACAGCGGATTACAGTTGAACTGCAATCATCCTAAATTAAGGAATTACTGTGTCTTATTTGTTTTTCATTTTGATATCGATGTAAACCCCAGCCGGCATCTCTAATCGAGATAACGCATCTACTGTTTTTTGTGTTGGCACAATGATATCAATGAGTCTCTTGTGGGTTCTCTGTTCGAACTGTTCTCTAGAATCTTTGTACTTGTGTACAGCTCGTAAGATTGTAACTACTTCCTTTTTCGTAGGAAGAGGTACTGGTCCACTCACCTGTGATCCATTTTTCTTTACTGTTTCGATAATCTTCTTCGCGGATGCATCTACCAATTGGTGATCATACGCTTTCAATGTGATTCTCATTACTTGACTTGCCATAAAAAAAGTCGCCTCCTTATTCGTACTATTAATTGCAGTACGACAAGCGGTGACTGTACACTCTCCCGTGTGTGTCGTGAGTAACTCACACGTTGTTTCCACATTTCAGTGGACGTTATTGATTCGTACAGTGACTTGTCGCCAGTTTCCTAACTTGACATTCGCTCCACGGAAAACCTACTATACTGTCCCCCAAATGACTTCTATTTGGAAAGAGCAGTACCATAGCAACCTCACGCTTCAACGCTATCAATGTCACAGCTTTTTTAGTATACAAGATTCGTTCTCCCTTTTCAAGTAGTTTTTTAAAAATATTGTATTTTTTTTAGTACAATATTGCCTTTCGTAATATTTTCACACTTTTAGCATTATATATATAGAAGAAACACATTTTCTAACTCCATATAACTGTCTTCAAAAGATACTTTTTTATCAATCTTCTATTTTCTTTAGCCATAATCCATAAATATCATTGACTTTTTCTATAGGAATTGGTAAAATAGATGGAACAAGAGGCGAATTTTAGCGAAATATATACATATCGGGGTGGCTATATTTCCTTTTTCAAATGTCTGCTTGAGATTCTGAAAACTAAATAATAATCTGGAGGGATGATTATGAACGTTATTACTATTTTACGTATCGTGCTAGGTATTTTTGTTCTCTGTTCTGCTGTTGTTTTCATCAAGGATTGTTTGGCACACAAAGAGGATTTTACGAAAGAGAAATTGGTTCCTTTGGCAATTATCGGTGTTATCACCAACTTACTTGACACTTGGGGAATCGGAAGTTATGCAACAACGCAGGCAGGTTTTAAGTTCACTAAATCTAGTCGTGACGAGATTATGCCTGGTACTTTGAACGTAGGGGATACTTTCCCTGTAACATTAGAAGCTTTACTATTTTTTGGATTTGTAGACATTCAACCATTAACATTGGTATTGATGCTTGTTGCAGCCGTTGCTGGTGCGTTAGTAGGTGCTGGAATTGTATGTAAGTGGAGTGTTAAGTATGTACGTATCGGTCTTGGTGTTGGTTTGTTGATTCTTGCATTTGTATTAGCTTGTAGAACAGCTCAGATTGGACCTTTCGGTATTGCAGGAACTGCAACCGGATTAACCGGAATCAAATTAGTCATTGGTGTTGTTGTGAACTTCTTCTTAGGTGCTCTGATGATGATTGGTGTTGGTCTGTACGCTCCTTGTTTAGCACTCATTAGTGCTCTTGGAATGAATGTTGCTACTGCATTCCCTATTATGATGGGTTCTTGTGCTTTCTTAATGAATGCTGCATGTTTCAAATTCATCAAAGAAGGAAAATATGACAGAAAAGCGGCTCTTTGTTTAGCAACCTTTGGTTGTGTCGGCGTATTCATTGCTTACAAAGTAGCATGTATGTTCTCGTTAACCGTTCTAACATACATTATCTGCTTAGTAATGGTTTACACATCTATCACATTCTTTAAAGATGCTTTTAAAGCCGCTGCATAATCGCAGTGTATGATAAATAATAAAAGAGTAGGCATTCAGTTTTAAACTGGATGCCTACTCTTTTGCATGCTCTATTTCTTTCCCGCTTTTTTCTTCTCGTGTTCTTCATTTAATAAATTTCTTGCGTTTTTAAATGTTTCTATCTTTTCTTTCCATGTTAGTTTTATAAGAACCATATCTTTTCCTGTCTTTGCACAGATAAATTCACCAAATGTTTTCGCTGATCCTAATTCAAAATCTCTATAGGGTAAAAGAAACAATTCCTCTTCTACATTGATATAATAGTTTTTGTCATCTTTATAGCCGGCTGCAATCTCACCATACTTATATTGAATCGGTTCTGCTTCCTTCGGATTCGAAACTGCAAATCCCCTTTGGTAGAATGCAAATTCTATCTCCGATTGTTTCTTATAATTATCATCTTGTTTCATTAATTTAACAAGACCTATTTTATGTCTAAAAAATGCAAACAAGAGAATCACCGCCGCTATAGCGACACACACCCACATTCCTGTGGAACCATCTCCCAAAAACATCGCTAACAGCACAAAACATCCTGCTAATAATCCCAATCGGAATGTTGTTTTGGGATGATTGACCCTATATGTGAATTTCACGAAATCTTCCAACACCTTTTTCGTATGCTTTGTAACCACTCTGTACTCTGCTGTCATATAAACTCCTCTCCTAACGCCTCCATATTTTCCTGCTTTTCTAAGTATATTATATCCAGCCCCTATTTGCAAGCGGTTCCCCGCTCCTTTCTCTATTCTTTTCCCCTTTTTTGGTGTTGACACCACTGTGATAACGTGGTATAGTGTTATCAACTTAAACACATTTACATGATATGTTTAAGTCCATAGTTTTATCGGTTGTTATTGCAGTAATGTAGTTGCCGATTGTTTCCCCCAAGAGCAATCCTGCAACCGCAAAACCCCAATTAGAATATATACATATCCTTTCAATAGGAGCATTCCCCAGCTTGTATATAGCGTAACAAGACTGCAATGCAACGAGGAAAAACCTCTCAATGACATACCAAAAGAAAAGAGCACGACAAAATGTCGTGCTCTTTTCTTTTGGTATGTCATTACTTTGCATCTTGTTGACGCATCTTCAGTTTCAACAGAGCGGTTGCTTTTTTACAATCCAGTTCTGTCATATTATTCTCGCCAACCATATTTGTTTCCGTTCCATCTGCGCTCTTATTAATATCCACAATTCCGTCCAGATAATCATTCAAAACTACAAATTGTGCAACGGTTCCACTAAAATTCAATCCGGTTACCGGTATTCCACGTTCACCCAATTGTTCACAAGTGTTGGTGAAATCCACGTCACTGTTGCCCCATCCATCTGAGGAGATAATAACGCCGTCTGCACGCATGGATTCTGCCCACACTGCCGCGCGGGTTCCCACTAGCATCTTGTCATGGTTATCATCCGGTGTTCCCACGAAAAGAATTCCCATAAGATCTAAATCCGTGTCTTTCGACACCACATCTAAAAGTGGATCTCTAAAATGATGTAATGATGTTTCTTTTGTTGATGGTCCTATTCCCATGTTTGCACCCCCCTATTGCATGGAGCGAATAATACCGTCACGATACTCGTTGGGAGTAACCATCAACGGCATATTGCCCATTTCTATAATTGATCGTCCACCTTCTACACCCGAAGGTTCTTTTGCGAAAAAATGTGTGTCATACATAGCACCTTGTCCTGCCACCTGTTTTATGATCAGCACTCGCTTTTTCCCTGGTCTCACAATATCATGATACTCATGGCGTTCTGTACAGCTGTCACCTTTGAATTTTTTCATCTTATCACGATACGTCTGTATAAACTGGTCGCACACTCTGTGGGCCGCTGTAGGCCCTGGTCTCTCCTGTCCCATACCTGCTGCCAATGTAACATCAAAAGAGATGATATAGTCTTTGTTTGACGGCGTTCCTGCTCTGTTTAAGTACAGTTTATCTTTCATAATTCCTTCCGAAGAACCAAACTCATGTGTCTGTTTTCCATTGGTATCCACACCGGTAAGTATTACATAAACGCCTGTCACTGTATGTGTAATCCCTTCCCCGATGTTTCCAAGCACCTTCGTGGAAATTGGAATAATATCCATCATTGTGTTAGTAAACCGGTCATAATCTCCCGGTTCGATAATTTGTATATCAATTTTTTCAATCAGTGGTTCCGATTTTACAAGTGTTTCTAATATTTCCTTGCTCACTTGCATCTTACCATCTGGAGAAATATCATTGTGTTCTCCCCATTCCACTTTATTCATATGAAATGCCTTAATCACAAGACGTCTTAAGTCTTTTTCTTGTTGTGACATCTAATTTTCACCTCCAAGGCTATTATTTTGTACCAATTGGGTTGTTTTCCCATATGTATTTTTTTTTGCAAAAAAGGGCAGATGCCAAAACATCTGCCCTCCCTAAAATTACATCATACTTTTGCTGCGTATTCGAAAGGCAATGGAACAATTTTTCCAGGTGTCTGGATTGCAATCAATTGTTCAAGTGTTGCTTTTACGATAGCTGTTTGTTGTTCTACGTTGTTAGGAGCTCCTGCATTCGCACCCATAGGTACCAATGGAGCAACCGCACGCGGTGTTCCTGTCTGACGTACAACTGGTGGAAGTGCTGCAATAATAATTGTAGGAATTCCAGCTTCTTCAATGGCTCTCTGCACCAATACTGCAGAGCGGTGACAGGTTCCTCAGCCAGCGGTGAGAAGTACGCCATCGACGCCTTCTTCAACAAACATTGCTGCTACAGCTGGGCCTGTTTCATTTTTGAATTTTTCCTGGTTTCCACCACCACCCATGAATCCTGCATGCACAGGAGCACAAGCTTTGATAAAGCCTTCTTTTGCCAATTCATGGATTCTATCAATTGGGAACATGCAGTTAATGTCTTTATTAACATCACTATTATCATATCCACCATGTGATACCATTAATTCACTTGATTTCATTTTATCTGTGATTTTTCTCCACGTAAAATCTCCGGCAAGATTAAATCTTTCCTGATCAATATGGTGTACACCTGCAGCAGTCGCAAGAGCAATTGTCATGTCTTTCAGCTCTTTTGTCACTGGAGTCCATACGGATGGTGGAGTAATAGGAACGAATATTTCTGATTGCATTCCTTTAACTAATGTCAAACTCATTGTTATACCTCCTTGTTATTGTGATTCTTTTCGCGCATCTTTTCTTGGCGCTTATTATACGTGTCCAGGTTACTCACATACTTCGCATTGGCTTCCGGTCCCATCTGTTCCACAAAACTCATGTTCCATGCAACTTCCTGGCCAACTATAATAGGATAATCCGTAATCAACATCCTCATCGGAATTTTCAAAAATCCTAGACGGCCTTTCAGGTCTATCCCTACGCATCCGTCATGTACTTCAACGATTACGCCTTCCATTCTAATTATTCGATCGCCATATTTCATATTTTTCACCTAGTTTAGCTATATTTTTCTTTTCTCTTCTGGCTCATTGGTAAAGCTTGCTCATTATCTTCTAATGTAACTGCTTTGCCTGTTACGCTTGAAATTAATTCTACATTTGTAGTTTTAACGTTTGCGTTCCATTTCTTTTCTGCTTTCTTCACATCTTCGTCTACCATTGCATCTTTCAGCATAGCAAGTGCACGAACTGCATCTTCTGGGCAAAGAGTGTTGCAAGCAAGAACTTCATTCTCGATACCAGCTTCTGATTTGTTGTTATCTATCATATGAGTCATGTACTTGTTACCTACAACAAGAGCACCTTGAACTGCACAGAAAGACATACCAACAACAGGAGTTCCTCTCATACCAATTTGTTCGATATGACTTGCAAAATCGATATGGTTGTTACCGAAACCTTCTGTTGTAACAAAAGCTCCATCCACGTCCATTCCTTCTACGGTCATACCTACACGTTTTGATACATAGAATTTTTCTGCATTAATCTGTGGGCTACCAACAAATATAACGCCACAAAGGTCAACTTCTTCATCATGTAAAACTTCGAGAACAAGTGGTTCTCTCCAGTAATGTCTAGACATTTCTTTCGATGCCGGCCCGATACATGTTAATGCATGAATACAGCCATCTAATACTTCTAAAGGAGATACAACAACTGGAACGTTTCCTAAATCAACATTAGGATGTGCTCCAAGTACACCAATTGGTTCAACTGGTAAAATAAAGTTATCATGCATAGCGCCCTGTCCCATGATTTCTTTTACGATAACTACTTTTTTCTTGCCTGGGCGACGAACTTGATTCAATTCTTCGGTATCTACTACCAATGATTCATCTAGTTCTTTCATTGCTTCACGGATTTCCTGTGTAATATGATCAAAAGCGGTATGTGCAGCGATTGGTCCACGTCTCTCCATGTTAGTTTTCTCTTGAATGGTCACTTGGCCTCTGATAAAGATTTCTCCCTTATCTGGGCATCCTGGTCTATTCCATTGAATATTTTCATCTAAATATCCTTCTGAAGAACCAAATTCACCAATTTGAACACCATTATCATCAGTTCCTGTCAGCATCATAACAACGCCGTCAAGCACTCTTGTTACGCCAGAACCAAGTTCTGATTCGCCTTCTTTGGTTGCGATTGGTTGAACGTCCATAACGGTTTCAGAATAGGTATGATATAACTCAGGTGTAATGATATCAATTTTCATATCATGTACTAATACCTGTGAATCTACTGCATCTGCTTCGATTCCTTCACGGATGTAAAGAGTCGTTCCTTCGATTTTTGTCTCCGGTCCTCTTTTTACTTCTGTAATTTTAAAATGTTTTCTAGTTAAGCTTCTTACCACTTTTGCTTCTTGATCTACTGCTGCTGCGCCTGCTACTACTGCGCCTTCCGGAAGTGCTGCTACCGCTGCCTGACCACCGCTAAGTCCCATTGGGATTTCCAGATTAATATCTTTTCCTTCGCCAATATGAATCTTAAGTGTTCCTGCTGGTGCTGCCGCCATCGGTGCAATTGGTGCAACCGGTGCTGCTGGTGCTTCTTCTACAGGTGCTGCTGGTGCTACAGGTGCCGCTTTTGCGCCATCTACTACATCTGCTGTAACCGGTGTAAGAGAATCGCATGTTTTTGTAAGTGTTGCGCCTAAAATCTGTCCGATGGTCAATGCCCCATCCAAGTTCAATAACCCTGAGTCCACCAAATCATCAAAGATTGCTGGATCTTCCAAGTTTGCAGCCTCAATTGTAACGCCGGCTTCGGCTCTACAACATAATACCGCAGGGTCATTTGCATGTTCTTTAGCTGTTTCAGCTGTGATTGACATATTAATTTCCCTCCTTATTTTCGTTTGGGTTTTCCCCAATTTTTTCCGGATAATATCTCCGGTAAATATATTTACAGTCACCGCTTCTTAAGAAAAGACCTCTCGTCTTCTTTAACCGCACAGGAAAATCGGGGGTTTCCCATCCGTCCTCTCGACGCACGTGACAGCAATACCTACGTAGATGCTCTTATTTACCGTTCGGTAATTGAGCAACTTGTTTTGAAACCGTCAATCTTCTATATAACGGATGTCCTATGGTTCTCATGATATGATCCGTCTGGTGGAATACTTTCAGTTTCATCTTCGGTGCAGATCCCATAACGGTATTGGAACAGTCAGAACAGTTTCCTATGATGATATATTCCGCATGGTCTTTTTTAAATTGAAGACACTTCGCTGCCTGTCCAGGACAGTTCCCTGGGTTTTCGCATTTTAATGCTCCTTTAATTTCCGCTGCTTGCTTACATTTTGCCACAGAAACAACATTTCCATTCATTTTCTTTGCTAGTTCACGCATACGGTCTTCGCTTCCGCCACATGCGCAAACAAGAAGTCCAACATTCGCCCCATGTAAGTCCGGGAATTCTACGGTTACAATAATTCCACCGGTCGTTTTCGTAATTGGTGCATCTTCCGTTACGGATTTTCCAGTAAACGGTCCGCCCATAACAATTTCGCCATAAGGTTCTTCTATGCCGCCAGCTCTTTCAATCAATTCGCCAACGCTAGTTCCCACCGGCACATCCATAAATATGTGAGGTTCGTTTCCTCCATTTAATTTACCAATCACCGTTAGGTTTTTGCTAAAGCAAGGTTTCCTAAGTTCAATCGCTTCTGCAACACGTAAAATTGTCTCTACATTCACCACAATGGCATCCGCTGCGGATGGCAATTGCGTAGGATCTAGTAACTTTCCTAACACTTCTCTGACTATCGCTCTTTCCTCACCCATTGGGTAAATGTCCGGCAGTAAGTGAATAGAAATACCATCCTCACCTTTAATTGCCTCGCGAATAATCTCTACGGTCTTTGCGTGTTTTGCTTTAATTGCAAATACGCCTTTGGATGCATTAGACATCTCCATGCAGTACTTCAAGCCGCGAATTGTCATTTCTATATTTTCTTCCATCTGCTTCACATTGTGTGCAAGACCCGGTTCGCATTCCGCTGCATTGACCAGTACATAACCACCTTTAAGATCCGCTCCTAATTTAACTCCCGTAGGGAATCCTGCTCCACCCATACCTACTACTCCGGCTGCTTTCACCATATCCATCTTGCTGCCTTCTGCAATCAGCACGAATTCTTCCTTTTGTTCTTCATCCGGTTCAATAATGATACGGTCTTCCATAACATTTTCAACCACACCGTACACACTGGAAAAGATATTCGCGCCAAGGCCTGTTGGTTCTGCAATCAGCGTGCCTTTTTCAACTCTGTCTCCAGCTTTTACAATTGCCGCACACGGTGCACCTACATGCTGTCTCAATAGAATTTGTAAATTTCCCATGACATTTTGCTCCTTTTCTTTTTTAATATAAGTAAAAAGCCGATTCCTCCCGGCCTACTTATTGCACATTCTGCCAGTTCCCAAATGTTTCGCATTTATCGTTTTTATCTATATATCCCATCACCAAAAACTTGGTCTATTATTTAACACTTTTTTGGCGGAGGCATGTGGGAATCGAACCCACCCGGGACGCTCTTAACGCCCCACACTAGTTTTGAAGACTAGGAGGCACACCAGTCACCCATCTACCCCCACAATTGGTTGCCATGCCAACATACTATAACATATGTTTCCCCGAATTTCAACTCATTTTCATGTTTTTCGGTTAATTTTATTTTACCAAATTATCATTGACTTTTCAAGGCTTTTAAGAGATAATAATTACAGAAACTGAACTGGAGACTAGAATGCAGTCTACTCGTTACTTTTTTATCAGTTTCTTCCCTATTTTTGAAAAAGGCATCATAGGGTAAAGTGAATCTCTAGGGTGTTTTTATAAGCAACTCATAGATTTTATCTATGAGAACACACTATATTTAAGGAGGTATTGATATGGAAATCAATCCAAAATTAAACCTGGATGCATTCGAGGCATCCTTCAAAGCAATCGACACTCACACAGTAGGTGAATTTACACGTATCATCGTATCCGGTTTCCCAGAATTGAAAGGAAACACTCCTATTGAACGTAAGCATTACATTGCTGATCACTTTGACAAATATCGTCAGGCTCTTATGTTCGAACCACGTGGACATCATGACATGTTTGGTGCTCTCCTTGCAGAACCAATCAGTCCTGAAGCTGATTTCGCCGTATTTTTCATGGATACCGGTGAGTATTTGAATATGTGTGGACATGGAACCATCGGTTCTGTAACCGCCATTATTGAATCTGGTCTTGTACCTGCTGTAGAACCTTATACAGAAGTAGTTCTGGAAGCTCCTGCCGGATTGATCCGTACAAAAGCAGAAGTAAAGAACGGAAAAGTTCTCAGTGTTACATTAACGAACGTTCCTGCTTTCTTATATAAAGAAAACTTAAAAACTGTCATCGATGGAAGAGAAGTAATCTATGATATTTCTTTTGGCGGAAGCTTTTTCGCACTTGTAAACTTAGATCAGTTTGGATGGAAAGTAGAACCTAAGGCTATTCCAGAGCTTACAAAATTTGGTATGAAAATAATCGAACAAGTAAATAAAGAAGTAGAAATGCAACATCCTGAGTTAGACATTACAACTGTTGACTTAGCAGAATTATACTGCTCTACCGATACTCCGGGATGTGATAAGAGAAATGTTGTTATCTTTGGTGATAACATGGCTGATCGTTCTCCTTGTGGAACAGGTACCAGTGCAAAACTTGCTACTCTTTATGCAAGAGATGAAATCAAAGTTGGTGAACCATTCGTATACGAAAGCTTTATTGGTTCTCAATTTAAAGGTGTTATTAAAGAAGAAACAAAAGTGGGTGATTTCAAGGCTGTCATTCCACAAATTACCGGTAGTGCTTATGTCACCGGCGAATCTACTTATGTAATCGATGCAGACGACCCATTAAAATATGGTTTCCAAGTAGGTTAATCTTATACGCACAATAAAATCTAATATATTTTATAAAATAAAAGCGGGTTTTATATCCGCTTTTATTTTATAATCAGCAATTACAAAGGAGGCCCATATGCCACGCAAACGACAATCTACAAAAAGTAAAATTGTAAAATCTGCATGGACTCTGTTCTATAAAAAAGGATATGACGCCACAACGGTGGATGATATTATCAATGCCTCCAAAACATCCAAAGGGACCTTCTATCATTATTTCAAAGGAAAAGATGCTCTCTTAAGTTCGTTGTCCTATCTATTTGATGAAAAATACGAAGAATTATACGCGACCATCGATCACGGCCTCTCACCCAGTGAGAAATTACTGTTACTTAACCATGAACTTTTTTATATGATCGAGATTAGTGTGGATATTAACCTATTGGCTTATTTATATTCTTCTCAGTTAATTACAAAAGATAAACGTTCCTTACTGGACAAGAAACGGTTCTATTATAAATGGATTACAGAAATCGTAGAAGAAGGATTAACTTCCGGAGAATTTAAAGATACCAGTACTACCGACGAACTGGTAAAAATATACGCTATGTTTGAACGTGCCATTTTATATGATTGGTCCTTAGCCAAAGGGAAGTATTCCTTGTCTGCTTATAGTGACAAGTTATTACCCCATGTCATCTCCAGGTTTACCAAAGGCGTTTAATTATCCCAAAAAGGAACTGTTACACAGATTGTTTGTGTAACAGTTCCTTCTTTTACTTATGCTTATACCATACATTCATGTACATCTTCTTCTACAATGCCAACTTCCTTCATCATCTTTTTAATGTTGTCCAACTCGTCTAGATTCGCACACCAAGATAATCCACACCCCGCAGAAATACTTCGCGGAACCGGTATCAGTCTTCCTTGCACGACATGTTCTTTACAAGCTTTTTCCATTGCCATGGCATCTGCTGTGGTGTGAAAAGTAACCACTAATTTCAATTCTTTTGTTCTCATAATTATTCAATCACTATTTCGAATTCCGAGTCTTTTTCTGCTACGATTGCTTTCTTCCCATGATCTTTTGCAAATTTTTCTATATTTGTCTTTTGATGTGGTTCGCTTACGCTAATCTTAAATGGGCATCCCTCTTTCAAAGCGGCCGCTGCTATCATCAGTGGTTCCGGGCAGGAAAGTCCTCTTGCATCTACTTCCTTCATTTTATTTACCTTCTTTCTTTAGAATAACACATTTTCAGCAATTATGCTTTTCTTTTATTTCCCACAAATCCAATCAGGAAGCATACTGCAATGGCAATCACACAGGCAATACGCCCTGCAGGTGTCGTGCCTTCTCCGCTGGAAGCCAGTCCAAAGTTATGGCACATCGCTGCACCAGCAAATAACCCCAGCACTGTTACTGCCCCATCGGAAGAGCCCTGACCTGCAAGAATCAGTTGACGTAAGGGACAACCACCTGCAAGCACTGCTGCAAATCCTACTGCATACATTCCTAACACATTCCATAAATGTTCCATATGTGCAATGGGTTGATTGGCAAAACTAATATGGAATCCGCCTGTTACTACATTATAAATAAGCATTACGACAAACAAGCCACCAATCACCGTTAATAAATCAAAATTTTTCATGAGTATGACGTCACGAATACTTCCTGCAAAACACATTCTGGATTTTTGTGCAAATACTCCGAATATCAACCCACCAACCAATGCAATCATAATTGGTGCGTGCATACTTCCCGGACCCTCTTTACTGACTGCCAACAATGTGGTACATAAGCTTAAAATCATCACTCCTACCAAAAGTGCCGGAAGGATTGCTCCACTCATAGCATTCGTCTCATGGGCTCTTCCAAGACTAAAACCTTTTTTAAGCGCAAATGCTCCCGTGGCTACTCCGCCTATAAATCCAATCAATGCAACATATGCATTTAAGTCCCCTGCCGACATACGAATAACCATACGTAATGGACATCCTAAAAATACCAGCGAACCAATCATAATAATCATGCCAAGAACAAATCTTGTCATGGGTGAGGATCCACCGGAAGAACGATATTCTTTCGTTCCAATGGAAATTGCAAATGCTCCCAATACCATGCCAACAATTTCCGGTCTCACATATTGTACCACTGGTGCACTATGTAGTTTTAATGCGCCTGCTGTATCACGTATAAAACACGCAACACAGATGGCCATATTGGCCGGATTTCCAAAATACGCAAGTGCCGCTCCTACAAGCCCGCATATTACCCCGGCGATAGCCAATTTTTTCTTTGAATCTGATAAATTCATGTAGTTCCCTCCTCATACTTATGATGCTATTCTTTTGCAAGTTCTCTCACTGCCGTGATGGCAGTTTCTAATTCTTCATCGGTATTATAGTGTGAAAAGCTAAATCTGACCGCGCCTTGCTCTACCGTTCCCAGAGCCTTGTGCATCAGCGGTGCACAGTGTGCTCCCGGTCTGGTTGAAATATTATAAGACATAAGCAGTTCATCACTGACTTCTGAAGAATCATAATTACCGATATTCATTGTTACAATCGGACAGCGATTTTTGGACGTAAAATCACCATATACGGTTACGTTTGGAATGTCACGGATTCCCTCATAAAATCTCCACATCAACTCTTGCTCTCGGTTTCGTATCGTATCGATTCCGGTCTCTTCCAAATAAGTAAGCGCTGCTAGAAGTCCGGCAATTCCGTGACCATTTAGCGTCCCCGCTTCCAGCGCTGTAGGCATTTCCTTTGGGTGATGTTTATTATAAGTATCCACACCACTGCCTCCGCATTTCAGAGGACGGATTTCAAGACCTTCTCTTACGTACATTCCACCTACACCCTGAGGTCCCAGAAGACTTTTATGTCCCGTAAAACATAACACGTCTATGTTCATGTTTTCTACATCAATGGGAAATACTCCTGCCGTCTGAGATGCATCTACAATAAAGAGTATTTGATGTTTTTTGGCAATTTCTCCCACACGCTTTATATCCACCAGGTTACCGGTCAGGTTCGAACCATTGGTACACACAATTGCTTTTGTCTGAGGCGTAATAGCCTCTTCCATCGCTTCATAGGAAATATTTCCCTGTGGATTACTTGGTATAATCGTCAGTGTCACGCCCTTGTCTTCCATCTCATATAAAGGCCGAAGGACCGAATTATGCTCCAGCATGGTGGTAATTACATGATCTCCCGGTACTAAAAGTCCCTTGATTGCTATATTTAAACTTTCTGTTGAATTATTCGTAAATACCATTTGTTTTGGATGAGAACCGTGAAAAAAACGACTGAGCGCTTCCCTCCCATTGTAAATCACCCTGGATGCGTCCAAAGATGCTTCATGTGCACCCCTTCCTGCATTTCCCATGGAGTTCATGGCTTGTATCACCGCATCGGTTACCTCTTTGGGTTTATGCATGGTAGTTGCCGCATTATCCATATATATCATATCGCTCACTCCTTACTTTCCATTAATATCCAATGATTCTATTATAAGACAAACTTGCATTATCGTCTAATCGAAAAACCCAATAAAATAGCCGCATTCATATAGATTTTCTATAAACGCAGCCATTTCCTATCTTCGTCCTATTTTTTTACGATGGTCTTTCTGGATATCCCGTAAACTTCCTTTACCATCTTGATAAATTTTTCTGCTGAAAGAGAGAGTTGAAAGTTTTTATTATATACCACATTCAAATCCCTTCCTCTGTCTTGCGCCGGGAGATTGAAGACAATTAATTTTTCCCGCCGAGTCTCTTCCGCGGTTGCAAGTTTCGATATAATAGCAACTCCCATTCCATTACTCACTGACTGCTTAATGGTCTCTTGGTTTTCAATACTGGCTATCACATTTAAGCTGGAAGTATCAATTCCACTGACTTTTAATTGGCGCTCTGCCTCTTTTCTGGTTCCGGAACCTTCTTCCCGCATAATCAAGGGTTCCTTGGCTAACCAGACTGCCGTGGCATTCTGGTTCTTTAGCTGTCGGAATTTTTCATTGTTTGGTGCAATGACAATTAGTTCATCTCGGTAAAACGGAATATATTTACAGTGTTTTTTCTCTAGTACTGTCCCTGTGAAACCAATCTCAATAGTATGATTCACCACCTGCTCAGTCACCTTCGTACTGTCCATTTCCATAATCTTGAACTGCTCTTTTGGATATCGTTCACTAAATCTTGCCAGAACTTTTGGAAGAAGATATTGTGCTGGAATCGTAGATGCTGCAATACTAATGCATTGGGTTTCCTTTTTTTGGTCCGCACCAAATGCACGTTCAATTTTTCTTTCTAACTCAATCATCTGCCTTGCATAATCATACAGTTTTTCCCCGTCCACAGATAGGCTGACTTCTTTTGTATTACGAACAAATAACCTGGCATTTAACTCTTTTTCCAAAGAAGAAATATGTGCACTGATGGTAGGCTGTGTCAAATACAACTCTCTGGCTGCTTTTGAAAAGCTGCCACCATCTGCCACTTGTACAAATGCTTCTAATTGTTTTAAATTCATTGGTATGCTACCCTTTCGCTCTCTGTTCCATTTCGCTTTGTCACCTTAATTCCATCCATATATTCCAGAATTGGTTTTGCGCTTTTTCTGCTTGTACTTAATCCGTCTCGGACCTCCGCAATGGTAATCAGACCTGTTTCTGCTAATTTCTCCTGAACCAGTTCTTTTGCCACTTCCATCAAGGATGCCAGCGTATAAAGATCGTCTGCTACCTTTACAACGCTCCCCTCATCTAGAAGTAATGACAGGATATCATCTGCTATCGGTTTTTCTGTATTTCGAATATCCAATTCTGAATATCGTGCAAAATCATACTTGGCCTCTGCAAAAATTGTTTTCAACTTTGCACTTATAGTTTGATACTTTTCATCTTTCTTCACTTCAAAACCGGCCAAGCACAAAAATTCCTGATGACGCTTTAATAAACCACGTTCTTCCAGCAATTCCACATAAGCGTCAAATACATTTGGCTTAATCGATTTCATAAAAGTCATATGAATTTCCGCTTTCTTCATTCCATAGCGATAAGGAAATTCCAAGTGAAATGACTGTAGCTTCTTTTCTATCTGTTCCCACATCATCCATTGAGATGCTCGATGCCATACATAGGTATCTTTTTTCATCGGAAATACCAAAATCGTGCCCTGCTCTTTCAGGGTGTCAATATCTACTGCAATTTCTTCTTTCGAAAGAGCGGTAAGTTTTCCCAATTCTGCCACCGTTACCATGGTATCCCCATGAGATTTGATGTGAAGTTCCAAAATATCTTCCGAAGACCCCGATTCCTTTTGTTTCAATTCCTCTACCGTTTCTTCGTTAAATCTTTTTTTCCGTGCCGGATTGGACTCCAATACTACCCCACCACCAATGGTTTCCATCGGGGAATAGAATCGTACTACAAATCGGTCTTCCTTGCGTACCGCAATCTCCTCTTCCAATCGAAGTTGCGCGAATCCACGTTCCCCCGGTCCAAGCTCCGCTGCATCTAAAAGGGATACCCTGCATAAAACCTCACTGGTTCCTGTAAACAAATGCAGTCTTGCATTATTCTCCAAGATTCGCACGGTGGAAGGTAGCATATTTAATCGAACATCCAACAGTGTTGTTGTTTTCATACTATTTTTGGGAGCTAACACACTGCCTCTTTTCATTTCACTCTTCTTTACACCGGAAAGATTAATTGCTACACGCTGTCCTGCATAACAACGTGCTACTGGTTCCCCGTGCACTTGTATGCTTCGTATTTTACATTCTCTGCCTAACGGGTAGATTTCAAGTAAATCCTCTTTCGTCAGTGTTCCACTTAAAAGCGTTCCCGTAATAATCGTTCCAAAACCGGACAAAGAAAACACGCGGTCCACCGGCAGTCTGGGGATGGTACTGATATCTTTTTCTTCCACCTCATTGCTTGTCATTTCCTCAATGACATCCACCAAATGGTCAATCCCCTTGCCGGTGGCCGCTGATACCTTGACTACCGGTGCCTGCTCTAAAAATGTCCCTTCTAACTCTTCTTTTACTTCTTCTTCCACTAATTCTAACCATTCTTCATCCACTAAATCACATTTATTTAGCACCAGAATGCTTTTTTGAATTCCCAGTAATCCTAAAATATCCATATGCTCTCTGGTCTGTGGCATAATTCCTTCATCTGCTGCAACCACAAGCATTACCAAATCCATACCTACCACACCGGCAACCATGTTATTAATAAACCGCTCATGTCCCGGAACATCGATAATTCCTACACGGTCTCCATTTTTCAGGTCAAAATAAGTAAATCCCAGATCAATGGTGATTCCCCTTCGCTGTTCCTCTTCCCACCTATCTGTATTTCTTCCTGTTAATGCTTTGATAAGCGTTGTCTTTCCATGGTCGATATGACCTGCCGTTCCAATGATAATATGTTTCATACACTACCCTTTCTAACGTTTCTCATACAACCATGTTGGCTGAAACAAGTTGGATTCTTTTAACTCTTTTACAATCACCTGCATCCATTGCTCTCCTACCGTTCGCATGTCAATCCAGACCTTGTCTTCTGTCGTTCTTACAATGATAGGCACCGGCAGATACCGCATGCGCTCTTCTAATTCCGATGTACTGATGGATATCGGCTTTAATGTGACCGCCATACTTGGAATGCGTTCCAAAGGAAGGGAACCTCCTCCAATCTGGGATTCACAGGATTCCACCTTCATTTCTGCATGGAAATCCGCTCGTTTCATCATCCTTTGAAGTGTTTGCGCTTTTTTCTTCACTACATCCAAAGGTTGTGTAATCATCTGCAGCACCGGAATATTCTCAATTGCTTTTTCCTCTGATAAATATTCCTGTAATACTACATCAAGTGTAGCCGCTGTAAATTTATCAATTCGAAGTGCTCGCATCAATTGATTTTTCTTCATTTTTTCAATATACTTTTTCTTGCCCACAATAATTCCTGCCTGAGGGCCTCCTAATAACTTATCTCCACTAAAGCACACCACATCTGCACCATTTTTAATGGATTCCTGCACGGTTGGTTCATGAGTAAGGCCATATTTTTCTAAATCAATTAATACGCCACTTCCCAAATCTTCGATGACCGGAAGATTGTGCTTTTCCCCAATTTTCACCATTTCCGCCACACTGACGTTTTCAGTAAATCCTACAATGCGGTAATTGCTTGTATGTACCTTTAAAAACGCAATGGTATCCGCGGTCACTGCCTGCTCATAATCATCTCGGTGGGTCTTATTGGTTGTCCCCACTTCTACAAGCGTAGCACCACTTTGCTCCATCACATCCGGAATTCGAAATTTCCCGCCGATTTCTACTAGCTCGCCCCTAGATACAATTACTTCTCCGCCCTTTGCCATGGTGCTTAGAATCAGCATGACTGCAGCTGCATTGTTATTTACCGCAATCGCTGCCTCCGCTCCGGTAATTCGGCACAAGAGACTTTCAAAGTGAGAATACCGTTCTCCACGCTTCCCGGCTTCTAAATTATATTCCAGATTCGAATAATTGGTGGCAATTCCATAAATGTAATCCATCTGGGATTTACCAATGGGTGCCCTTCCTAAATTCGTATGCAAAATAGTTCCCGTACCATTGATCACGGTCTTAATATTGGGTGTATTCACTTTAATGACTGCTGCCTCAATTCTACCAAGTAAATCGTCCATCCGTTTCTGTGCTTGGGCCTCATCCTCACATTGACCGATATAAGCCCGCAACTCTTCTGTTTCCACTCGAATTGCTTCTACAACCGTATTTCGGTTGTAATGTTGAATCATTTCTTGAATCACCTCCTGTTCCAAAAGTGCATCCACTTTTGGAATCTGTCGGTATAATTGTTTCTTATCCATGCCTCTCTCCTATTTCAAACAAATTAATTGGCTGCCCTTTTCGGTAACACGTCCGATGATAGCCACTTTCGTATCCATCCCTTTTTCCTCAAAATCTTTCATCATAGCATCTACATATTCCGGTGCTACACTCACCAGCAATCCTCCAGAAGTCTGAGGATCGTATAATAAATCCATAAAATATTCCTCCACACCACCTTGATCTACCTCTGCTTCGGAATATCCTCGATTCTTATAAGCACCTGCCGGCACTAATCCCATTTTAGCATAAGCTGGTGCCTCCTCAAAATATGGGATATCATGTACCTTCAATTCAAAGGTCACTTCACTGGCAGACGCCATCTCTACACAATGCCCTAAAAGACCAAATCCTGTAATATCTGTACATGCTGTTATTTCATAATGTTCAATAACTTCCTTCGCGTTTTTATTAAGTGATGACATCACAGTCACTGCTTCTTGAATAGCACTTTCAGATGCCATATCGGCTTTAATCGCCGTATTGACAATCCCATTCCCGATTTGCTTCGTTAAAATCAATACATCTCCCGGCTGACAGCCATAATTTTTAAATATTTTCTTCGGATGTACAAAACCGGATACACATAAACCATATTTGGGTTCATCATCTTGTACCGAATGTCCCCCTACTAATATGGCACCGGCTTCCTTAACCTTATCTGCACCACCTGCTAAAATATCTCCTAATATTTCCGGACTCAGGCAATTCGGAAATCCAACAATATTCAGTGCAATTTTAGGCTCCCCACCCATGGCATATACGTCACTTAACGAGTTCGCCGCTGCAATCTGACCAAATGTATAAGGATCATCCACGATTGGTGTAAAGAAATCCACGGTCTGAATCAATGCAATTTCATCTGTGATTTTATAAATAGCGGCATCGTCGGAAGTCTCGATACCCACAAGTAAGTTGTCATCATGGAATTTTGGTAACTTACCCAGAACCTGGGCAAGGGTCTCAGGACCTATTTTAGCCGCTCACCCTGATGTTTTTGCATATTGTGTCAGTCTCACATCATAACTCATCTTCTCTTCTCCTCTTTTGTCTACGCTTCTGCCATTTTATGGTCTTACTATTTTGTCTGCTGCTGCCATTTTTTCTACAATACTATACATATTCGTTACCGCTCCCACTTGCAGCTTGTCCGATAAATTGTAATAGTTTAAACACGTTCCGCATGTCAAGATCTCAACCCCTTGAGCTTCCATGTTCTTTAAGTCTTCGATAGAATCTGACCCTTCTGCTGTTAACGTTGCACCACCGTTATAAAATAAAATGGTCTTCGGCAATTGACTCAGTTGTGTCACCGCAAAGATAAAACCTTTCATCAATACTTTTCCCAACTCATCATTTCCACTACCCATAAGGTCTGAAGCAATTACCACTACCATATTTTCCCCGGAATGTTCTGCAGTTTCTTCCATACTACCTGACATTTCAATGATGACTTTAAATTCTTTGTCACTTATTTTTTCTGTGCTTATCTTCGTCGCACCGCCTCCGGATGCCATTTTAGATACGTTTTGTACTGCAATTTCATTGTCCACCAACACCTCTATGATATCTGGCCCCGCCAATGCCTCCATTGCTTTTTTTGTTTTAATAACCGGAATCGGACACTGATCCCCCACTGCATTTACTGTTATCACGTTGTTTTCCACCTTTCCTCATATGTTTTTACTTATAGATACATTCTATCATTGTTTCTCCGGAAGGTAAACCATTTTATCAAGAAAAACATATGTACTTTCTTTTTAAACACTGGTATAATTGGGAATATGCAAGAAGTGGAAAAACCAGAAAGGGATTAATATATATGTGGATAGCAGACGAATGGAAAGATTATGAAGTAATAGACTGTTCTAGTGGTGAGAAATTAGAACGTTGGGGGAACTATATTTTAGTACGTCCCGACCCTCAGGTAATTTGGGAGACTCCCAGAAATGATAAGCGCTGGACACATATGAATGGCCATTATCACCGAAGTCAAAAAGGCGGTGGAGAATGGGAATTCTTCGATTTACCTAAACAATGGCAGATTTCCTACAAGAATTTAACTTTTAACCTAAAACCCTTTAATTTCAAACACACCGGTCTCTTTCCGGAACAAGCCACCAACTGGGATTGGTTTTCTAACAAAATCAAGCACGCCGGACCAGATGTGAAAGTACTGAATCTCTTTGCTTATACCGGTGGTGCTACTCTTGCTGCCGCTGCAGCCGGTGCTTCTGTCACCCACGTAGATGCTTCCAAAGGCATGGTAAGTTGGGCAAAGGAAAATGCGGCGTCCTCAGGACTTGAGAACGCTCCCATCCGCTGGCTGGTGGATGATTGTGTGAAGTTTGTAGAACGCGAAATTCGCCGTGGGAACCAATACGATGCGATTATTATGGATCCGCCTTCTTATGGCCGTGGTCCCAAAGGAGAGATTTGGAAGATTGAAGACTCCATTCATCCCTTTATAAAACTTTGTGCGCAGCTGCTTTCCGAAAAGCCATTATTCTTTTTAATTAATTCTTATACCACAGGACTTGCTCCTGCTGTACTTTCCTATATGCTTGCAACCGAACTGAAGAAGTACCACGGACAAGTAGATGCCCAAGAAGTAGGCCTGCCGGTTTCCAAAAATGGTCTCATTCTTCCTTGTGGCGCTTCCGGAAGATGGGAAGGTGGAAACGAACATGACTTATAAAGTAAAAAGCATCTCCTGCCCGGAACAAATTGATTCTTGTTCCCTGTTTCAACTCAAACATCTTCTTTGGGGGACCACTTCCATCCCCGAAACTTATGGACGGCTGGGATATATAAAATCTCACGGGTTATATTTACACATGACATGCAAAGAATCCGACCCACTTTGTACCTTTACTGAACCGAATTCCGATGTTTACAAGGATAGTGCTATGGAAGCCTTTTTTCAGTTTTTCCCCCATGGGATTCGTTCTCCCCTTTATCTAAATTTTGAATACAATGCCAACGGCGCTCTCCATGCTAAATATGGACCGGATCGCCAGCATCGACGGACATTTCCGAAGGAGTTACATCACTCCTGCCATTGTAAAGTGTTACGTTCAACAACACAATGGGATATTACACTTCACATTCCCCTTGAACTGTT
Organism: Lachnospiraceae bacterium; assembly: GCA_036666555.1. Classification (GTDB taxonomy): domain Bacteria; phylum Bacillota; class Clostridia; order Lachnospirales; family Lachnospiraceae; genus UMGS1251. Next base: position 53,396 of record JAVWVS010000012.1, read on the forward strand.
GCAATACGTATATGGCGATTTTTCTTTGCTTCCGGGCGACCATTTTTCCTGTAATTTTTATAAAATATCCGAACATCCGGGTATAGAGCACTACGCCAGCTATTCCAATATTTCCGTGTCTACACCTTGTTTCCATCTGCCGGAATATTTCGCAGATGCCCAAATTATCTAATGCACAAACTATTTGTGAATATAAATTTCTCACTATGAAAGGAGCATATTATTATGCAGATTTACAAAACAATCAACTACGAAGACATGAGCCGCAAAGCAGCTAACCTCATTTCCGCTCAGGTAATTATGAAACCGAACTGTGTGTTGGGACTGGCTACCGGCTCCACACCCATTGGTACCTACAAAGAATTAGTGAAACGTTATGAAAAAGGAGATTTAGATTTTTCAAAAGTGATCACGGTAAATTTAGATGAGTACAAAGGCCTTCCCAGAGAAAATGACCAAAGCTATTTTTATTTTATGCACGAGAATTTATTTAATCATGTAAACCTGGATCCTGCCAATTCTTATCTGCCAGATGGTACAAAAGCAGATGCCGCAGAAGAATGTCAGAATTACGAATCACTGATTCAATCTTTTGGTGGTCAAGACCTACAACTTCTTGGTCTGGGACACAATGGTCACATCGGATTTAATGAACCAAGTTCTGAATTTGAAAAAATTACACATTGTGTGGACTTACAGCCAAGTACCATTGAAGCCAATAAACGATTTTTCGCTTCTGTAGAGGATGTTCCAAAACAAGCATATACCATGGGTATCAAAACCATTATGCAGGCAAAGAAAATTCTGGTAGTAGTAAGTGGTGCAGACAAAGCAGCTATTGTAAAACAAGCATTTTTCGGACCGGTTACACCGGATGTTCCTGCATCCATTCTTCAGCTTCATAATGATGTTACCATTGTTGGGGATGAAGCCGCATTAAGCCAAATTTAATCAGACTTTTCACCATTAAAAAAGCAGGTTTCCTCAGGAACCTGCTTTTTCTTATCGATAGGAATTTTCATAAATTTCCAGACAATCTTCATCTAATAGTGGCGCCGGATCTACTTCGAACAGACCACCCATGGTTTCTCTTGCCTCTTTTACAAATATTTCTAATTCTTCTCTTTCAATTCCATATTCTGACATCTTTAAATGATACACACCACATTCTTTTTGAAGTTCTACCAATGCGTCCACAAAATCCATCGGTTCTTTTGCATCCTGTACACCAATTGCTTTGGCCATATCAACCATGCGTTGATCACATACTCCAGACTTGGCATAATGTGTATAGTAAGCCTCACTAATCATAATCAGACCTGCTCCATGAGGAAGTTTTGGATGATATGCAGACATAATGTGCTCTAAAGAATGTTCCGAGGTACATCCGGATGTTGATTCCACCATTCCCGCAAGGGTATTCGCCAAAGCAATGGCTTCCCTTGCTTCTATATCTTTTCCGCTTGCTACTGCCTGCTCCAGATTCCCGCCAATCAGTTCTATGGCTTTTAGTGCATACATATCACTCAGTGGATATGCGGTATTATTTAGATATCCTTCTGTACTGTGAAACAATGCATCAAATCCCTGATACGCCGTCAGATTCTTAGGCACTGTTACCATTAATTCCGGATCTACCACCGATAGTACCGGAAACGTTTGATCATATCCAAATCCAATTTTTTCATTGGTTTCTTCTTTCGTCGTTACCATCCAGGGATCTGCCTCTGTTCCCGTTCCTGCTGTTGTGGTAATTGCAATGACCGGAAGAGGATTCTGCTTCACGGGCATCTCTTTTCCGCTGCCACCACTTATATAATCCCAGAAATCTCCCGGATTCGTTGCCATCACTGCAATTGCTTTCGCAGCATCTATACTGCTGCCGCCACCTAATCCAATAACAAAATCACATTGTTGTTCTTTGGCATATTGGGCACCTTCCATTACATGGCTCTTTACTGGATTGGGAAGAATTTTATCATAAACAACAGATGGAACTCCCGCCAATTTTAATTGGTCTTCTACCCGCTTCAAATACCCATTCTCCCTTGTAGATTTTCCTGAAGAAATCACAATCAGCGCTTTTCTTCCGGGCATTTTCTCCTTATGGAGATTCCCAAGTTGTCCTCTTCCAAATAAAATCTTTGTGGGAATAAAATAATTAAAATTCATGTTACTTCCTCCTGTTGTTATATTCTTATCTACTTCTAATTATCATAATCAATTCCTTTTTCCGTACAGTCATTCAAATAAGCAACTGCATCTCTTTCTCCATTTTATCACATTCTTCAGAAAATAACAGAGCTTCGTTTGACTTTTTTCTATTTCAAGGGTAAAATATGGCTATTCCACACCTTAGACTTCAAACCCAAAGGAGATTCCACATGAATAAACGCTTTGTATATAACCCCCGTCTTTTAAAAAACACCATCCATGTAGCTTGTGTAGGCGATAGCATCACCTACGGCTATACCTTGCTGCCACGCAGAAAGAAATGTTACCCTACCAAGTTGCAAAAAATGCTTGGAAAACGATATTTAGTTGGCAATTTTGGTGTCACCGGAGCCACTTTGCAAACTCATGGAAATAAACCCTATTCCAAAAGTCGAAATTTTAAATACAGCACACAGTTCCTACCCCATATCGTCATCCTTATGCTAGGTACCAATGATTCCAAAATGATCAATTGGAGGGGTGTAGATGCCTTTCGCTGTGATTACCTCGATTTGATTGCACATTACCGCTCATTACCTTCCTGCGCCCAAATCTACTTGATGACTCCTGCCACTTCTTATCTGCAGGATACGGTCAACCCCTTTCCATCTACCATTTCAGAATCTGTGATTGAGGAAATTACCAAAGAAGTCCTACAAATAGCCACTGAACAGAAGCTTCCCTGTATCGACATTCATGAACTCACTCATGCACATCCAGAATATTTTCTCTTAGATGGGATTCATCCCAACGCCAATGGTGCACTTGCCATTGCAAAAGAGGTATATTTAGCTCTCCGTCACTGATGGCTCCTGAGTTGATTCTGTGACTAATACTCCGTGTGTTACCGGTCGAATAATATCATCTGCCACAATTTGAATCAATTCCATACCACCTTTTTCTTTTAAACCATTCATAATAAAATTACTCTTTTCCTGTGCAGTCACCATATCCAGACCACTCATAATCACTTGTTTGCCCGGAGTCTCATCCCAGTACACTTCCATCTCTTTCAAATCTTTGGAAAAATGAATTTTCAGTAATCTTCTGGATGCTTCTTCTAAAAATGCAATCTTTATCTTTAATACGATACACTTATCTTCATCCAACGCAGCTTTCCCCTGCACTGCAATGCAGTAAGGTTCCCCATGTTCTACAATCTCCGTAACTACTGCCTCGGAAAACCCCACACAAAATCGATGCTCTTGATCTCCTTCTCCAAACCGCATCCATAATCTTCCCTCTTGATATTCAAAATCGATCCGAGCGATTCCATCTGCAAAATTATTATGAAACACCTGCATCAGCAAAGGAAATATTCCTGCTTTTTGTTGTGTCATCTGATAAGAATTCCCGTCTAGTTCTGACAAATCTATCCGATCATTACGACGGAAAAAGCTTCGCTTCCCTTTTTTTCCGGTCCGCCAACCTCCTTGTTGAATACACGGTCTCTGCATGTCTCCCATAGAAAGTTTCCTTTCCAAAGCCCGTAATTTAGAATATGCATAAGGATTTTCATCCAACTGTGCCGACGGCTTTAAATCCCTTTCAAAATAAGTTTCTATGATTTCCCGCATTCTTCCATTTTGAAAAAATTCATGATTGCCCGCATAGGTCATGAGCACCATCTGAAGATCCGGATACACCAAAATATTTTGACCCAGCATTCCGTTATAATTAAAACTACCTTCTCGTTTTCCCATCCAAATCTGATAGCCGTAACTATTGCCACCTTGCTCTAAAAGTCCCTCTGACTGCTTAGTGACAGAGGCTTCTACCCATTCTTCCGGCAAAATCTGTTCACCTTTCCAGTTTCCTTTTTGCAGGTATAGCTGTCCTAACTTTGCAGCATCTTCTGCACACAAAAATAACCCCCATCCACCTTTGGTGATTTTCTGGGGACTGGTCTCCCAAAATACTTTTGTGATGCCAAGAGGTTCCCATAGTCTTGGCTCTAAATATTCCATCATACTCTGTCCGGTAAGCTCCGTAACAATTGCCGACAGCATATAAGAATTCATGCTATTATATTCAAATCCGGTTCCCGGAGTATCATGCACCGCCGATTCTAAAAATCCCTTTGTCCACTCATTTCCCCAAATAATGCCCGCCTCATTAAAGCTGACATTACTGGTCATATTCAGCAGATGTTTCACCGTAACATCCCGCTGTCGAATCGCTCCCAAAATATTCTTTCTTTTTCCAAAAATATCAATCACACGATCCTCTAAGGAAAGTTTTCCCTCTTCTATCAGCATGCCAATGGCCATTCCCGTAATGCTCTTGCAAAGAGAATGGGTGATATGCCACATTCCTTTGGGATAGGGTGCAAAGCTGCATTCACTAATTACTTTTCCGTTCTTTAGAACCATCATATGATGCATATCCATCTTCTCATCCTCTGACAATTCCTTCAAGAACTGATAAAGTAGCTCCGATGAGACTCCTTGGGTCTCCGGCGCCGTCCGCTCCAAAGGTTGCTCGTATTCTTCCTCTTTTGGAAAGGAAGGTTTCTGTGGCACATACTCTACTTTATTGACACTACCGGTTTTCTTGCTCAGCAGCCCCCATATCAGTTCTATCATTGCAAAATAATCTTTTGCCATAAACAACCCTCTCCTTCCATTTCTCTTCCACTTATACTATATCCATTTTACTATGAATGTAGCACTTGGTAAAGACAGAATTTACATTACCGGTGACTGCTCAAAAAACGTCCCAGTACCAGTGCTGTTTCATTTAGCATGGCCGTTAAAAGTCCATACTCAAAAGAAGGAATCTCTCTGCGCTCCTCTAACACAATGCCTACTACCGCAAATACTTTTTCATGGTCTTGTATCGGTAAGTAGATGGCTTTGGCTCCCGGCAAGGTACTGGTGCAGGCACCCGCCCGATGATGGTTATGGATGACCCACTGTGCCACTGCCCGTTCGGTGGTGATAATGTAATCTTTCATCTCGCCTTTTTTCATTCCCATTTTGGGAAATACTTTCGGACCAATCATTTTTCCACTTCTTTGTATGTAAATCAGCACCGGTAGATTAATCAGCTTCAAGGTCTGATTTGCCATTTCCTCTAATACTTCGTCTACATTTTTTGCCCGGCGCAATTTCCTACTATGCTCTAATAGCAATTCTGTCCGGTAGGCTTTTTTTGCGCTTTCCCTATTTTGCTTTTGCAATCGTTCTGTCAAAGAAAAACCCAATAATGCCACCAGAAACATCACTAGAAAGGTAACCGGATAACTTCTTCCATAAGCTTGGAAACTAAAGTAGAGCACTGTAAAAAAGGAACCAATTGCAGTACTGGCCACAATCCGTGCTACGGTTTTTAAAGTGTTTTTCCCGGTCAGTTTTTCTACATATGCATGTGTTCCATGAACCTTTTTGTGTTCCTGATAAGGTTTTGATGGTTCCCCATCCGGAATGATATAGGTATCCAAAGCCGGTGCATATTTCGTCAACCGCTCCACCACTGTTCCTTTTTTACTTCCAAAATAATTTTTATGATTTGCCCTTCCGATAACCACTTTGGATACATTACTGACTTTCGCATATTCGGCAATCTGAAAGGCAATGTCTTCCCCATATATCGTTGCAATTTTGGCACCCAAATCACGGGCCAACTGTAAATTGGCTTCCAGAAGCCGCTTTCTGTCTGGTTCCGCATTTTGCATTTCCGGCGTTTCCACATATAGTGCTGTAAATTCTCCATGAAAAGCGTAGGCAAGCCTCGATGCGGTGCGAATGACCTTGGCATTCGTAGGGGAAGCAGAAACGCAAGTAAGAATATGTTCTCCCACAAAATATTCCCGGGACACCGCCGGATGTTCCTCTTCCGCAAGACGATTGACTCGGTCTGCCATTCTTCTTAGGGCAATTTCCCGCAGTGCAATTAATTTTTCCTTGGCAAAAAAATTCTCCATGGCCCGTTCTGCCTGCCCTCTTTTGTACACCTTTCCTTCCCGTAAACGCTGCAGTAAATCATCCGGTTCTATATCCACAAGTTCCACTTGGAATGCTTTATCAAAGACTCTGTCCGGAATTCGTTCCCTGACCCTGATTTTTGTAATTCCCGTTATCAAATCATTCAGACTTTCCAGATGTTGAATATTGACAGTGGTATAAACATTGATTCCCGCTTTCAAAAGTTCCTCAATATCTTGATAACGCTTGCGATGACGGCATCCTTGCGCATTGGTATGTGCCAGTTCATCCACAAGCAAAATATCCGGATGGCGTGCCATGCACCCATCCAGATTCAGTTCTTTGAGATGAATTCCTTTATAAGCAATGAGCATCGGCTCCACCTGTTCTATACCACCGCTCATGGTAATCGTCTCCGGTCTCTCATGGGGTTCAAGATACCCAGCTGCCACATCCACCTTTTGATTTTGCAGTGCATGTGCTGCTTCCAGCATCGCATATGTTTTCCCAACACCTGCTGCGTATCCAAGAAAGATCTTTAATTTTCCTTTTTGCTCTTCCATACTCATCCTCGCCTACCTATTTTTACAGCATTCCCATTTTTTTCGCAATCTCCACATTGGTTCTTAGCACATTCACTTTTTCTTCTCCGTAGATTCCAAGTACCTTGTGTTCCGTGTTATTCTTGACAATGTCTTTCACTTCTTCCTGAGACAATCCGGACGCTTTTGCCACTGCACTTACCTGTACCTGGGCTGCTTGTGGACTGATATGTGGATCCAGTCCCGAACCGGATGCGGTCAATAAATCTGCCGGAATCTCTTCTTCCTTCACACCCGGGTGTGTAGCCAAAAACTCCTTCCTATCTTTCTTGACACGTTTTTCCAATTCCGGATTGGTTGCACTATAGTTAAAACTTCCGGAAGCAACTCCGCCATAGGCCATGTTTCCATCTTTATCCGGAATTAAGTCTTCTTTGGTATAAGTATTGTACTGCACCGAAGAAATTCTACCTTTAAAAAAATAGTCTTTGGTAAACTGCTGACCAACGAATACCGACCCCACTGCTTTTCCATTTACTTCCATGAGGTTTCCATTGGCTTGTTTGGAAAAAAGCAACTGGCTGGCTCCATTCAGTGCCAACGGATAAAGGACTGCACATAACAGAAGTAACGCACCCGTCAGAATCGCCGCTTGTTTTAGTTGTTTTAAAAAAGATTTCATAATTACCTCCTCATCCGCACCTAATTGGCGGATGCATCTTCTATCTTTACTATATTTACATTCCCATCAATGCTAGTGCCGGGGAAATGAGCATATCAATGATTTTAATTCCCACAAATGGCACTATCACGCCACCCAGTCCATAGATGGACATATTTTTTAACAGCATTTTTTCAGAACGCATCGGTTTGTATTGCACTCCCCGCATGGCTATGGGAATCAAGCAGGGAATGATAATGGCATTGAATATCAGTGCGGATAAAATAGCACTAAAAGGCGTCGCCAGCTTCATAACATTAAGCAACTGCATCTGTGGAATAATCAGTGTGAACATGGCCGGAATAATCGCAAAATATTTTGCTACGTCATTGGCAATACTAAAAGTAGTAAGTGCCCCCCTTGTAATCAGCAACTGCTTTCCGATTTCTACCACTTCCAGAATCTTGGTCGGATCCGAATCCAAGTCTACCATATTCGCCGCCTCTTTTGCCGCTGTAGTTCCACTGTTCATTGCAATTCCTACATCTGCTTGTGCAAGCGCCGGTGCATCATTGGTTCCATCTCCGGTCATTGCCACAATTTTACCTTCGGCCTGTTCTTTTTTAATTTCCGCGATCTTATCCTCCGGCTTACATTCGGCTATAAAATCATCTACCCCTGCTTCTTTGGCAATCGTTGCTGCCGTTAACGGATTATCTCCGGTACACATCACCGTTTTAATTCCTATTTCACGAAGTCTTGCAAAACGTTCTGCCAATCCCTTTTTCACCGTATCCTTTAAGTAAATCACCCCATAGATGACATTTCCTGCACATACCGTAAGAGGTGTCCCACCCAGATGAGATATCTGTGCCACAATTTCTTCCAAATCCTTTGGTATGACACCACCTGCTTCTTCTACATACCTCTTAATTGCCTCCGAAGCACCTTTTCTGACCCATGTACCATCTGGCAGATTCACCCCACTCATTTTTGTCTGTGCGGTAAATTCAACAAATTCCATTTGTATACCCAAACTTTCATTGATTTTCGTATCTAACGTTCTTCCTAGTTCCACCACGGATTTTCCTTCCGGTGTCAGATCCCCAAGGGAGCACATCACGCTATAATCTACTAAATCTTCCTTTTGTATTCCTTTTACCGGAATGAAATCTGCTGCCAGACGATTGCCATATGTAATGGTCCCTGTCTTATCCAGCATCATGGTATCCACATCCCCACAGGCTTCTACCGCTTTTCCGGACATTGCAATCACATTGAATCGGGTCACTCGGTCCATTCCTGCAATTCCGATGGCGGATAACAGACCTCCGATAGTGGTTGGAATCAAGCATACCATGAGTGCAATCATGGTGGATATAGGAATATTGACTCCCGCATACTGCGCAAATGGATACAAACACACAACTACGATCAGAAATATAATGGTAAGCCCTATCAATAATATATTAAGTGCGATTTCATTGGGGGTTTTTTGTCTGGATGCACCCTCGACCAATGCAATCATTTTATCCAGAAAGGATTCTCCCGGCGCAGATGTAATTTCTATCTTTAACCAGTCACTAACAACGGTGGTGCCTCCTGTGACCGAAGAAAAATCACCTCCCGATTCTCTGGTGACCGGTGCGGATTCTCCTGTAATTGCAGATTCATCTACGGATGCAATTCCTTCTACAATCTCTCCATCATTGGGAATCAACTCTCCTGCTTTCACCAGTACTATATCACCTTTTTTTAATTCAGAAGCGTTTCGCATCTCCTCGGTTCCATCGTTTCTCAACACTCTTGCAGTCGTATCCTTCTTTGTCTTTTTTAAGGACGCCGCCTGCGCTTTTCCTCTTCCTTCCGCTACTGATTCTGCAAAATTGGCAAATAAGACCGTGATAAACAAGATTAGCATCACAATTACATTATACGCCCTGAGATTGGCTGCATCTCCAAATACCGTTGGCCAAATGGTCAAAAGCACCGTAATGAAAAAACCAATTTCGACTACAAACATCACCGGATTTTTCACCATATATCGAGGGTCCAACTTTTGGAACGCTCCTATCATAGAACTTTTCAAAATATCCTGTGTAATAAATTTCGTTTTTGTTTTTTTAGACATTTTTCTTTGATTCCTCTCTATTGATTTCTAATACCATAATGTCAAATGTTCTGCAATCGGTCCAAGTGCCAATGCCGGGGAAAATGTCAATGCTGCAAAAATATATACGACAGCAATTAAGGTAATTGTAAAGATCACATTATCCGTTCTCAGCGTACCGATGGATTCATTCATTCTTTTCTTCGCTAGCAGGGAACCTGCAATAGCAAGCTGGGCAATCATGGTAATATATCTACCAAAGAACATAGCAAGACCTGCTGTTACATTCCAAAATACAGTATTGTCTGCAAGTCCTTCAAAACCAGAACCATTATTGGCAGACGAAGAAGCATATTCATACAGTACTTGACTCAGACCGTGAAATCCGGGATTGGATATTCCAGCCAGCCCGCCACCGGTAGATACTGCCAGTGCTGAAAACCCAAGAATCAGAAGTGGATGAATAATCAACACCAATGCCACTAGCTTCATTTCTTTTCCCTCTATTTTTTTGCCCAGATATTCCGGCGTTCGTCCTATCATCAATCCACACAGGAACACTGCCAGTATTGCATACATAATCATATTCATCAGCCCTACACCTTTACCACCAAATACGCAGTTCAACATCATATGAAGCATAGGGACTAACCCTCCTAACGGGGTTAAGGTATCATGCATATTATTAACTGTACCGGTGGTAAATGAAGTCGTAACTGTTGTGAATAAAGTGGACTGCGCAATTCCAAACCGCACTTCTTTTCCTTCCATACTTCCTGCTGTCTGATTCAACCCCGCTTTTGCAAGCGTTGGATTCCCGGCTAATTCTGCCTGATAGCAAAGGCTCAGTCCTAATAGGAAAATAACAGCCATGGCAGCAAAAATCACTTTCCCTTGTTTTCCTATCCATGGTGTTTTTTCTTCTTTTTTTCGTCGGTGAAGCATTTTCCCAAATGTAACTACACATGCTCCCGGCAAAATCATCATGGAAATCATCTCCACAATATTGGAAATGACCGTTGGATTTTCAAATGGTGTGGCCGAATTTGCTCCAAAAAATCCACCACCGTTCGTTCCCAGATGTTTAATAGATTCCAATGCCGCTACCGGTCCCATTGCCAAATCTTGAAACGTTCCTTCTATCGTATGTATGGTTTGATTTCCCTGCAGTGTCTGTGGAACTCCTTGACTGACTAACAGCAGTCCCACCAAAAATGCAATCGGGATAAGAATTCTCGTGGTAATTCGAAGCATATCTTCATAAAAATTACCCACATCCTTTGTCTTACCTGCAAGGCCTCTGCAAAATGCCATACACGCCGCATATCCCGACGCTGCCGATGTAAACATCATAAAAATAATAACCAGCATCTGGCTTAAGTAAGACAATCCCGATTCACCCGAATAGTGCTGTAAATTGGTATTTGTCATAAAGCTTACAATGGTGTTGTAGGAAAGACTTGCCTCCATTGCGCCGATTCCATTTGGATTGCCAAGCAAGACCCCTTGGACTCTTAAGATGAAATAGCCCACCATGACCATGACTGCATTAGTCAGAATCAAGCTTAATGTATATTGTTTCCAATTCATTCCCGTGCGATTGATGTGACACACTTTATAGATTGCATTGTCCACCTGATTCAGTACCGGATCTGCAAATGTTTTTTGTTTTGTAGCGATATGATACATATAAGTTCCCATAGGGATGACCAGTATCATAAAAATCACCAAAGTTAGTATAATCTGTAGCATGATATTTCCTCCTGAAAATCATTTCCTTCTTCTCATTCCTATTTATTGTTGGTAGAAATTTGACCGTCACACCAATCCGTATAAAATTTTAATGCTATAAAGCTGACTGCTAAAATTCCAATCATAATGATATCCATCCTGTTTTTGCCCTCCTTCTCTTTGAATGTAAGCACTATACTATCACTTCCGTTCTAAAGGTAGTATTAAACTATGGATGCACCATATAAAGATTCTATAAAGGAGCAAAAAAAACGCTGCTTTCGCAGCGTTTCCTCAACTTCTATTCTACACGTATTCTCATAATGATACTTTCTTCTCCAATTCGTTGTTGATCTGCTTGATGAGCTCCAATAACGACTGAAAGGACGTTTCGGTATTGCCGTTGCTGTTCAGCCGTCCCTGCCACTCCCCGTGCTCTATGCCGGTGATGGTCAAGGTAAAGGTTTGTTCCATAGCGATTCCTCCCTTCTCCGCTAAATTTTCGGGCTGGTCTGTGCGGATTCTATTCTACACGTATTCTCATAATGATACTTTCTTTTTCCAAACTAGTCCTACCATACCTGCTAGTCCTAGTAACATAATACCTGCCATTGCACCTAGTGGAGAAGAATCTCCCGTACTTGGTGCTGATGGGTTTGTGCTGGTAGTACTTGTGGTACTGCTAATACCACTACTACTATCAGAACCTCCACCTGTAGAGCCACCGTCACTATCACCGCCGCTTGGTGCGGTATAGGTTCCGGTCTTAATTGCTGCCTTGAAATCTGCTACTGCATCGTCCAGAGCCTTTGCAACCGCCTGTACCTGTGCCAAAGTCGTACAGCTTGCTTTAGCATCGGTTGCCGTTTGGATTGCTGTATTTAGGGCAC
>JAVWVS010000013.1:0-63506 GCA_036666555.1 Lachnospiraceae bacterium
GGCTGTGAAAAAGAAATTCAAGTGTCACCAACGGTCTTCTAAGAGGCGAGAGATTTCTGCCTCTTAGAAGACCGTATTTGTTATGCTGGAATTCGATCTGGATACATGATACTTAGTTCTCCATTTTCTTTTATCAGATATCCAGAATCTAATCTTGCCACTGCTTTAATAGCTTTTTTGCTCAATCCTTATGTTGCAGGGATTGGAAGCAAAATTAGCCCATTGTATGCAGCTGCTCTTTTACGTTCATATAGCGTTCCTTGCTGATGGGCAGAATTGTGCCGTCTGATAGTTTTAGTTCGTAGCGTTTAATAGCTTTAATGCTATGGATATTCACAAGATAGCTGCGGTGGCATTGCAAAAACAATGGACTTTTATCGGAAAAGTCTTTCAGCAATATACGTGCCACAAAACTGCCGTTGCCAGTATGAACGGTGCATTGCTTATCCTCCGCCTTGATATATAGAATTTCGGAAGGTAGTACAAAGTGATAGGTTCCATTGCTGTCACGAAAAATCAACTTTTTGGGCGGTCCCACTAACCGATCCACTGATTTTAAAGATTCAAACCACGCACCGGAATCGGTAATTGAGGGCGGAATATTTCCGCTAAATTCCAGTGGAACATCACGTGCATGCGAGCCGTGAATATGCAAAAGCACAAGTTTATCGTCTACCTGCTGCCACACAAAAGTGTTGCGTGTTTTGGCAAGCAGCATGGTATTATCCTCTTGTACGGCTGTGGCGGTATATCGGCCGTATACGGTCCAAAGATTGTGGTCATGTGCCAAAATATGAAATTCCTCCTCTGACACATGTACAGGCATTTCGTTGCTTTCGTCTTGAATAGAGTGTAGAAACTCTTTTTTTCCACGAATATATTGAAATTCGTAGGCACCTATCCAAACAAAATCATCATCTAACATAGCGGCCATAGGCGGAATATTGCGGGTATAAAACAAGTGTACAACCTGCCTTGTTTTATAAATTACTTCTTCCGCTGTATAAATATGAAGTTTTGACATATACATCGCTCCTCGTTTTTTTATTAGTATAGTATATTTCAATGTATAAAACAAGAAATTAAAAAAAGGTTTCCCGTTCGTCCACGTGAATTCCCTGTTCATCTCTTGTTGATTGACATGAAAAATGGAGTGTATTACAATTAGAATATATGTATAATTTAGCCTGAAGTTTGATGTTCAGTGAAGAGCATAGGTTTGTGAAAAGAGGGGAATAAGATGAAAATTTTAAACAAAAAAATGGCAGCAATGTTGCTATCGGTGGCAATGATTTTGAACACGACAATTCCGGCGTTTGCACAAACGACAGAAACATTGGCGACGGAAAGTTCTACGACTGCAGGAGCAAGTTCTGCACCAAACGATGAAAGCTCGTCAACTGAGGCAAGTTCTGCACCAAACGATGACAGCACACCAAACGAGGCAAGCTCTAACCCGCAGGACGGTAACTCTGTGGGCGCGATAATTGCCGTTACGTCTTTTGTTTCTCTTGCCCCTAATATCGAACAACAGACCGTTGTGGTAGGTACTTTGCAAGATCAGTTAGCACTGCCCACAGAACTAAAGGCGATAACCGTGGGCGAAAACGCACAGCCAAATGAAATTACATTAACGGATATACAGTGGCAACTTTCCACCGAATATAACGGGAAAATAGTTGCTTACAACCCAGAGGTCGAGGGCAGTTATATTTTTACCCCAATTATCCCAAGTGGGTATACCTTGGCTGAAGGTGGGGCACTGCCACAGATTGCCGTAACGGTTGGCGTGGCAGCTCCCGTGAACAATCTTTTAAACAACAACAGCATAACAGAGAATGGCATTACAATTGCTGCCACAGACGGTGGCACGGTTGCATATACAAAGGGCGGCTTTAAGCTGAATACAAATGGCAGCTATCAGGTAAGCGGAACATGGAACGGCTCGATAACGGATGATGACGGCGTGAGAAAATCTGTCATAGAGGTAGTGGAAAATGTCACTGCCAACATTACTTTAAGCGATACAACCATAGAGTTAAATGATGGAAATGTGGGCTGGGGTACAGAAAATAAAAGTAGTGCCTTGGGAACAACTCCCCTTGAAGTGGGGGACGGCGCAGCTGCAAATGTGACTGTGACGGGGACAGCCAAACTGAGAGGTGGCTCCGGTGCGGCAGGCATCAATGTTCATGAAGCAGGTACTTTGAATATAACCAAGGAAAGCACAGGAACATTAAATGTTGTGGGCGGAAAAGCGGCGGCAGGCATTGGCGGCGACTGTGCTTCAAACGGCGGTACCATCAATATTGCGGGTGGCACCATAAACGCAACAGGCGTACAAAACGGCGCAGCAATTGGTGGAGGACACGCAAACGACAATGCTATTACAAAGTATAGCTATGGCAACTTTCAGTCAATTAACATCACAGGTGGTACCGTTACGGCAACAGCTGAGAGCGACAGCAACGGAAAAAATGGAAATGCCGCCGCCATAGGCTCGGGCTGTTGGGCAGTAGGTAACAGTGGTACAATAACAATTGATGGGGCAACAGTATATGCCGAAACCACAAGCGACTTTAATAACACCGCCAATGCAATTGGTCGAGGTATTCACGTTGAGAGCGACTCAAATAATAGAACTGTCATCATAAACAACAGCTATGTTGAGGCAAAAACAGTAAGAACTGATGCTGCATGTATGCCAGGGGCTACTATAACAGACTCACTAGTGTTTCAAAACAGCAGAGCGGTAATTAACACCGATTGTACCATATCAAAATCTTTTACAATCCCACAGGGTATGTCTGTGGTGGTGGAGCATGGCATAACCTTAACTTTAACAGGTGCAGTAACAAATAACGGCATAATTAATGTGTTTGGCACATTGGTCGGCAATCCTAGTGTTGTAAACAATGGCAGCATATGTAAAAGTTTAGGCGCAACTGTTACAGGGCTAGACCATGTAACAGTTATAAGTGCTTCTTGTTTTGATATTACAAGGGGCAGTATAGTCATTGGTAAAGGCAGTGCTACCGATACGCTTAAAATAACACAAAACGGTACGGATGTTGTTTCTATATCCAGCAGTCAAAACATTATGATTACCGGCACAACCACAACAAACAAAATTGAGGTGGCAGACGACGTAAATGCAAATGTTATACTGGATAATCTCAATATTATTCATAATAATGGCAACGCTGATAACCTAGGCGCGTATGGAGATTCCAGGGATGCCGGCACAACCGCATTTGCCCTTGTGGACCACGCAACGCTAAATGTAACCCTTATCGGCACAAACACCTTGCAAAGCGGAGTGGGAAGGGCAGGTATTCTTGTGCCAACCAACACAACGCTAAATATTACCGCCACTAGCACAGGCACGTTAAATGCTATAGGTGGCCATCTAGCGGCAGGCATTGGCAGCGACTATTTATCAAACGGCGGCACCATCAACATTGCGGGTGGCACCATCAATGCCAAAGGAGGAGCGTGCGGTGCAGCTATTGGCGGCGGTTACGCAAACGATCATTTTAACCCGAAGCACTCATTTGGCAGCTTTACGGCAATCAATATTACAGGTGGCATAATAACGGCGGATGCTTATTCCGGCGGTGCTGCCATTGGTACAGGCTGCTGGGCAACAACCGGTGCCGGCACTATTAATATTGTAAATGCAATTGTGTATGCCACAGAAAATGGCGGTATTGGCACAATAGGCAGAGGGCGTATTCCGAGTGGTGCAGACACGACGCAAAACCCAATTACAATTGCGACTAGCGCAGTTTTTAAAAACCGTGTAGGCACAATTATAGGTGAAGCATTTACCCTTAAAAGCAACTATACATTGCCAAAAGACTCATTTTTCTACATTGAAAAAGGGAAAACCCTTACAATAGAAAGTGGTAAAAGCATTACAAACAACGGCACCATTATGAATAATGGTAATAGCATTAGCGGTACAATTACAGGTAATGAAGCAACAGCACCGAAGGGTGGGAAAATTGATGTTAGCGCGGGTTCCGCTGAAATTATTCCACTGGTGGAAGAGGGTTACTATGTACATCAAGGCGAAAAATATTTTGCCTATATAAACGGCGAGCGAATTGTATTAACATCCAACGGTCAAACAAGTAACCAAGTTTTTGTTAGAAACTGCAAAGATGTAGATATCGTTCTTGATGGGGCACAATTGGTTTTGTCAGCGGGTAACACGTCAGCTTTTATAGTAGAAAACTCGAACGTAAAGCTGAACCTTCTTAACAGCAACACCTTACAGGGTGACCAACACAATAATAGCGGTCTATATGCAGACCAAAATTCAACCGTAACAATAAACGGTAGTGGCTCGCTAGACGCAAAATGCGAGGGTGGTAGCAGTGAGCATTTAGGCATTAACTGTGGCAAAATTGTGATTGAAAGCGGCAATGTAACGGCAGATAAAATTAGTGGAAATTTTACAACAGGCAAAAACGGCAGTGCATTTATTTTTGCAGGGGCTATTTTGGATCAAAGTGGGGCAAGCGGGTGGCGCGGTGTTATTTTTGAGGATCACATTGGACATATTTGCGATGATAATTTTACGACTACAAGCAACCATGTTATTCCCGCCGATGCAACGTTAATTGTAAAAGAGAACCAAACACTTATAATACCAGATGATAAAAAAATAACAAATAATGGTGTGATTGTAAAATTAGGAGAGATTAGGGGTAACGTTTCTGGAAATACGCCCAAAACGGCTTCTTTCATAAAAGACCGCCCTTGGTTTTACATTTCCGATGGCAGTATTGAAATTTCGCAAGAAGACCAACAGGTGCTGCTGCGCCAGAGTGATAATTTTTACGTTGGCACCAGCACAACACCAATTGTTTTAACCGGTGTTACGTCACCGTACTCTAAGGTAAATGTTTTAGTAAGAAAAGGATGCACGGCGAAGATCACCTTTAGAGACATCAATATTAGCACCGCAGATGCGGCTGCTTTTGATATGACTGGCGCTAACGTCAACCTGACTCTTGAGGGAACTAATACCCTAATCAGTGGCAATAAACTTGCCGGTCTGCAAGCGCCGGAAGGATCGATATTAATAATTGGTGGCACAGGCTCACTTGCGTCAACAGGCAACGGTGGTGCAGGCATTGGGGGTGGCACAGGAGATAACAACAGAAACTGCGGCACCATTACCATTAACGACGGTACGGTCACCACTTATAGTTCCAATGGTGCAGGTATTGGCGGCGGCTGCTCCGCCTCCGACTCCACAATCGGCAGAGGTGGAACGGTCACTATAAACGGTGGCACAATTATCTCTAGAGGTAACCCAAGTATTGGCGGCAGCGATGGCGGCAGCATTACTATTAACGGGGGCACGGTTACCGCTAATGACATATCCCGTACTAATATTATTGGTAATGCTGGTGGCACTGTTACGGTTAACGGCGGTGTTGTAACAACAAACAAAATTAACGGCACGTTTACAACAGGCACAAAGGATGGAGTTGCTATTTTTGCCGACAGTATTACAGATACAAGCAAGGAAACCAGTTGGAAAGGGCTTATTTGTAATGGCAAAAACGGTAAAATATACGGCAACAGTTTTGTTGTAAATAAAAATATAGTAATGCCCGCAGGCGTTAAGTTAACGCTGTCAAGCGCAGATGTGCTGACAGTAAAAAAAGGTAAAATCTTAACAAACAATGGTATAATAGAGCTTACAGGCGGAACGCTCAATATAAACGGTACTTTGCAAAATAACGGTGTTATTTTAAAATCGAGCGGCACAATTAATGGCAGCGTTAGTGGCAATGCTTTTGATACACAAGGTACCCTTGTAGGAGATTTGCTCGTTTTGGGCGGCACACAAGGTGTAGACTATTCTTTTGATAAAAGGTATGAAAACGATGCAAACGCTAGGCTTCATATATTAACGAGTGAAGAACTCACCATTAAGGGAAGCACTGTTGTAAGTGCTATTTGGATAGGCAGTGAGCAAAATCAAATAACAGCTAATTTAATCTTTGATGGCGTAGCTATTGAAAATAACAGCTACTATGCTGCGGTGGATATTACAGCAGGCAGTAAGTTAAACCTGACTCTTGCAAACGGCAGTACAAACACCCTAAAAATTGGCGGCGATACCCCTGTAATAACCGTGCCTTCCGCCAGCGAATTTACGGTTACAGATAAAGGTATGGGCAGCTTAAACGCAAGCACGACCAATTACAGTCAGGCGGTTATTGGCAGCACCGCCTATGCGGCCAACGGTAAAATAGTTATTAATGGCGGCAATATCAACTGCCAAGCTATATCCGGTAATGCCATCGGCTGCGGTCGGTTTTTATGGGGAGAGGTGTCAAATCCAGCGATTGCGGGGGATATTACCATAAACGGCGGCACCGTTACGGCAAGCGGCGGCAGCAGCGGAATGGTGGGTATCGGCAATAATAATGATAATATAAGGTGCAAGGTAACTATAAACGGCGGTACTGTTACAGCAAGCGGCGGTAGCGACAACAGCGGCAACAACAGAGGCGCTGGCATAAGCGGCACATTTACAACAGGAACTAGCGGAAAAGCCGTAATTATGACAAACAGTATTAAAGACCAAACAAATAAAGAAAACTGGAGCGGTATTATATTCGAGGACACTAGCGGTAGTGTTTATGGCACACCGATAGTGTCAACCGATGCGGAAACTTCTTCTGACAAAGCACTGACAATTAAAAATGGTAACACTTTGAATATTGCAAGTGGCACAACATATACCAACAACGGAATAATCACAGTTGAAAGCGGCGGTGCAATTACCGTGCAAAGCGGCGGTAAGCTGATAAATAATGGTACCATTAACACTAGCGGTACAATTACGGGCACAATCACGGGTAAACAGCCAAGAGAAAATTCTAAAATGGAGATAACCTTTGCGCTTAAAGACACACCAGATGTGCCCCTTAAAGCAGAGGATATGAAGTATGGGCAAACGGTTATCATAACGGCGAACATATCTGCAGCAACGCAGAAAATTTCAGGGCAGGAGAAAGAAGGCAAGGTAACGTTCCGCCGCACAACGGCAAGTGGAGAAAATCCATGTGAGCTTGGAGTCGTTCCTGTTACAAATAACACGGCGTCCTTAGAGGTACCGTTAGCAGAGTTTAATGCCAACCCAATAAAATGGGCAAGCGGCTTAAACTATACTATCAGTGCTGAGCTTGACGGCTCGGATAAATTTATTAAAAGCAGCGCCACGGCTAACGTTACGTTAGGCGAATACACTGCCTTATTAATGCCCCCCACGTTACAATTCAAAAGTCACAGCTCTATCAAGTTAAACCCTGCCAGTGTTACTGGCGTTATAGGTGATGTACAGCCTACAATAGAATATTCGCTTGGAGCCGAAGGCACAAGGGTGTCAACACCTGAATTTACAGGTCTTACTCCAAACACCTCATATGACATTTATACGCATATGTCCGGCGGAAATTGTGTTAGCGGAACAGTATCTATGACCGTTAAAACAGAAGCGTTAACACTAACAGCCAACACCGGGATTTCTGCCGCCGGTACATATGGAGAACCTCTTTCCAAACTGGCATTTGCCAATCATGCAGTTACCGACGATCTAGGTCGTACAGTTGAGGGTAGCTGGAGCTTTGAGCAAACGGATGCCCATGACGTGTATCCGACCGTTGGGGGCGAGCAAAGTTACACGGCGCAATTTAGACCGACGAGCAATGCTGAATGGTATAACAATGGCGCCACACTGACTGTAGAGATAACGCCCACCATGGAATATTTGAAAGATGCAGCCGATGGAGTGGTTGGTGATACGACACAGCCGAATGAGAATGGTTGGTACAATCAAAGATACGGCAAAGAAACGATTGCTCTTTATAACCCAAGTGGTTATAGCATAAACAAAGATGGTGCAATCAATAGTTGGTATAATCGGGTTTATATTAATCTTATCGACGGAAAGGAAACCAAAGAGGTATATTATCTTCATAACATAGAAACGGGAAAAATTGCACAAAAAACCTTTACCTACAACTGTGATAGAGCTTTGCCGGATATATCCCTTGCATATAGCGAACACAAAACCTTTTTAAACTGGATATTAGGCACAACAAGCTTAAAAATTACAGCTACCGTTGGCGATAAGCTTAGCGGCATTGATAAGCTTGAGTATACAAAAACGGAAAAGGGCACTGCCACCACCCAAGAGGTGAAGATAGACGAAAACAATAAAGGGGAGATTATTGTAAAGGACAACTTTAAAGGCACAATAAAATTTGCAGTAACAGATAAAGCAGGCAATAAAAAGGAGATATATGCCGATCAGTTGAGCAATAGTACCCCTGCCGATAATGGAGGAATCATTACAGATTGCACAAAGCCTCAAATTACTATTGTTGATGCCAATGGCAAAGCGTTTACCGATCGCTGGTATCAGACAGCGCAAAAGGTATATGTATCTGTAAATGACCAAGTAGGCGACGCAGTCTCAAGCGGCATTGAAAGTGTGGGGTATACTGTTGATACAAGCAACTTTATTTTATACAGTGATAATAAAACGAAAATAGTGTCGGAGGTTAGTGATAAATACTTTCAGTGCCATGCTGGCGAAAAAGAGTATACCATTACCGCAACCGATAATGCGGGCAACAGCACCTCAATGACAATTCCTATCAAGGTAGATTCGGCGGTTCCGATTATCGTACATAGCACAATTTCTACTGTGGTAACCGACACAACGGCAACAACAACCTTTACAGCCGAGGATTATGGAACGGTTTACTACGTCTATTCAACTACAGATGAAGGATATACCGTAGATGACATTATAAAGCAAAATAAAACGGTTCCCATGACGGCAGATGATAAAAACAGGATAGAGCTTGCTCAGTTAAAGTGCAACACAACATATTACTTGCATATTGCGGCAATAGATAAAGCAGGCAATAAAAGTGCATATACATCTAATACAGAGTTGATAACAGCAAAATCCGACATTACCGGTAGCGTATCTATCAATAATACAACGCCTCGATTTGGCGATGTAATTACGGCAACGGCACAGGTTGCCACCGCAAATGCGGGTGCGTTAACGTATGTTTGGGGGGAAAGCACCACTGCCCAAGGTAACACCTACACTGTAACCAAGGAAGATATCGATAAACCAATTTCGGTGTATGTTGGAGCGGCTAACTGTAACAATAAGCTTCAAGCAGCAACGGAGATTGTAACTAAAGCAGTTGGAATTGCGCCAACAAACGGCATTGTAAACGATGCAAAAGGCATCAATACCTTTACGTTTCACACCGTTAGCGGCACAACCTATGAGTATACAACAGATGGATGGATAACTAAAAATACGCTTACGGCAACAGGCGACACAGCAAGCATACAAATAGGCAACAGAAATTTGGATGCAAATGCTTTAAAGGTGTGTGCGAAAGAGACCGCAACCCATTTTGCAAGTGCCGTGCTTAGCAACAGTATAGCGTTTACGGAAAGCATAGAGGGCAGTGTAACCATAAGTGGCAAGGCGGAATATGGCGAAGTGCTTACTGCAAAGGCAGCAGTGCAAAGCGGCGCAACAGTGCAATACCAATGGTATGCGGATAAAACGAAAAGAGGTACTGACAGCTCATATACATTAGCAAAAGAAGATATAGGTAAAAAGATAACAGTTGTTATAAAAGCCGCAGGATATGCCGATACACTTTCGTCCACTGCAGCAGATGCTGTTGCAAAACGCCAAATAACAGCAACGGCAATAGCCAAGGATAAAACATATAACAGCAGCACCGATGCAACGGTAAGCTTTACCTTTGCGAATACGGTAAATAATGATGCAGTAACAGCAACGGCAACAGCCGCATTTGCTTCCAAAGAGGCAGGAGCTAATAAAGAGGTAACGGTATCAAGCTTTGCCCTTGAAGAGACATGGCAAAATTATTATACTTGCACATCTTTAACAAACCCAACAGCAACTATTACGCAAAAACCAATAACCGCAAAGAAAGGTACATTAACAATCACCAAAATCTACGATGGCACCACTGCATTTACTGCGACAAATGCAGTGGGCAGTCTTGCACTTGAACAAGTTCATGAAAATGACGCTGTAACGGCAGAAATTACAGATTACGGCAATGCGGAAAACGTGAATGTAGGTGTTAAAACAACAACGCTAAGGGTTGGGTTAAGTGGAAAGGATGCTAATAACTATAAAATAGCAACTACCTTGTGCGTAGGAGATGCCCAAATCACACAAAAGCCACTTACAAGCCAAATGGTTCAGTCAATTCCTGCGGTAACCTATACAGGCAACGAACAAACTCCGCCAATTACACTTATTGATAAGGACATTAGCGCAGTACCTGTGTCTGCGAGCAATTACACTGTGAAGTATACACACAACCAAAACGCAGGAACTGCCACAGTAATAATTACGGCAAAGGGAAATTACAGCAGTGAAATTACAAGCGACTTTACCATAAATAAAGCACTGCCTATTACAAGTGTAACGGCAGTAAAAGCCGAAGCAGGTAAAGACGGAGCAGGTCAAGCACTTGCAACCCATAATGACACATTACTCCTTTCAGCTAACATAGACGGCGTGGAAAACGGCACAAAGCCAAGTGGCAGCGTTCAGTTTTTCATGAAGGAAAATGACGGCATCTATAGGGCAATAAATGGGGCTGAATGTGTAGAGGTAAAGGAGGGTATAGCAACCGTTACCTTAAAAAACCCACCCGTTGGAACTCTTTCATTTAAGGCAGAGTTTACGGCAAGCGATCACTCAAACTATACAAGCAGCACAAATACATCAGCGCAATATAATATAGATAAAGGCGAACAAAAAGGATTTAGCATTATACATGTGCCAGATCAAGTAACCTATGGCGATTGCTTTACCGTTCAAACAGATGGCGGCAGCGTGAAAAACGGTGTAACCTACGAAATAACAGCAGGCAATGACGTTGTGTCAATTCACAACACCAGTGGGGAAGTTACAACCTTAAAAAGCGGCACAGCCACAATTAAGGCAACGAAAGCAGGCGATAATAGCTTTAACTCAATTACCGCAACTGCAACAATTACCGTTGGAAAAGCAGCACCGCAAATAAAATTTGCAGAAAATAAGCAGACAGTTTCATATAACGGCAGCACAATAGCAATTAAGGCGCCGGAAATTACCCTTGTAAAGAACGAAATTTATTCACAATCTCAAAACGGAAGCATTCTTTATCAGTATCGAACAGATCAGACACAAGAATGGCAAAAGGGACTGCCAACTAACGTAGGCACATACACCGTTCGCGCTTCGCTTGATGAAAAGGGCAATTATCTGGGTGGCATTAGCGAAAATATAACATTGATAATCCAAAAAGTGCCAGCACAGCCGACGGCTATTCCCTCCGATTTACGAGCAGTTACGAATACACAAAAGACACTTGCGGCGGTGCCACTTCCAAAGGACGAAAAGGGAACGTGGAGCTGGAAAAATGAGAAAACACCGCTAGTGGCAGACAATCACAACACGGAGCAAAGTTTCAAAGCGATATTCACCCCAAGTGATAAGGATAATTATGTTGCTTTCGAAACAGAACTTAAGATAAAAGTAAGCAAAATTGTGGCAACTTTTGAAAAACTTGACCTTGTAACAATAACCGAAGAAAATGGCAGTGCAGAAATTTCCGCCAAGATAACAATAATTGGAGCGACATTGCCTACCGAGGGTAAGCTGGAATTGGGACAGATGCTGGAATGGAACAATTCTGCGCCAAATATTATTCGGGTGGATACAAACAACGAGGGAATGTCATACAAAGCAACGGTGACAGGGCTTACAAGCGGTATATCTATGGTAGGCATTCGGATAGATGGAAAGTCGGCGGGCAGGGTGCTTGTGAAATATGCACCGAACAACCAGAGCATTTCCAACAACGTGGCTAGAGATATTGACCACGCAACCAATGCTGTGAATGACATAGTAACTGACCTCGAAAACTTGACGGATACGGAGAAAGCAGTGGTGAACTCTTTAGGTGATGAACTGTTGAGGCTGTCGCCAGAGGAAAAGGAAAAATTGGCAGTAGACACCATTGAAAGCTTGGACAGATTGGTTGAAAAGGCACAAAATATCACCACGCAAAGCAAAGCAACGGTAGAGCCAAGCGTAGAAAATCCGATAGACACCAAAAAAATCGAAGTCAAGGGTATGGCACTGGCAAGCGGCAGTATAGCTGACAACAAGGTGGAAGTAAATATCAAACAACAGGCGCCTACCCAAAGCCAAGATGGCAAGCAAGCAACACTGGAATTTGCTATGGAAATGATAGTAAATGGCAAGCCACAGCAGCTTGAATCGCCACTGCTGATTACGCTGCAATTGCCGAGAGGAGTAGATACAAAAGATATGGTTATCCGCCATACAAAACAGGACGGAACAACGGAGGATATAACCTATTCAAGCACGCTGTCAAGCGGGCACTACACCACAAAAGGTAGCAGCATAACCATGTGGGTAAACAGCTTTAGCACCTTTACCTTTATGATAGCAAAAAATGTAGTTCCTCCTGTTACCCCGCCAATTAGCGAGGAAATAACCAATAACGAAAACGAATTTTGGATAGGCGTCGTTGCAAAAATACAATCCGCCCAAAAAGGCGATGTGCTTAAAATTGATGCGGATGCCTGCATTAAAATGCCAGCTTACGTTATGGAAGAATTGCGCATAAAGGGTGTAGGTATGATAATGAAATGGAATGGTGGCAAAGAGATTGTCATTCCGGCAGGAAAAGCATGCAATGCAGAGAAAAACAGAGATTTTTGGACACTGGCAGAGCTAGCCGAGCTTTACAAAAAATATAGCTTTGTAACAGACCAAAATAAAACAAGTCCAAATACAGGGGCAGAAACATACGGCTACGTTGATAATCAAACGGGGGAAACCACACCAGTGACAGGCAGTATATTAGAAGTAACCCCGATACCACGCAACCAAAGTGTAAGATTTATATGGATGATAATTGCAGGTATGCTTGTGGTAACAGCGGTAACGCAAGGCATGAATATTTGGAAAAAGAAACAGGAGCAAGAGGAAGAATAACATCAACTGCACCGGAATTTGAATAGTAAACAGGAAGCTTCTTAATAGTTTGTGCAATTGATAAGTGAATAAATGCTTGACGAAAAAGACCTGCTTGTGATACACTATACTAGCGAATGGAAGTAGGTCTTTTTTTTATGCCTAAAAATGAGCAGTCTCGCAAGCTGCCAAATGTAACACGTAAATTAGAATTATGAAGCGAGGTGGAAGTTGTGCGCACAAGAGTAACATTGGAATGTACAGAGTGTAAACATCGTAACTACAACATGACAAAGGATAAGAAAACTCATCCGGAACGCATGGAAACAAAGAAGTATTGTAAGTTCTGTCAATCACACACATTGCACAAAGAAACGAAATAGTCGTTGAAAGGAAGTGAATGTTATGGGCGAATCTACAAAAACAAAGGCTCCCAAAAAAAGTTGGTTTAAAGGGCTTAAAGCGGAGTTCAACAAAGTAATTTGGCCAGACAAGAATACACTTGCAAAGCAGACGGCGGCAGTCGTTTCTGTCTCTGTATTATTAGGAGCGATTATAACTGTCGTAGATATCATTGTAAAATACGGAGTGGACTTATTAGTTCGATAGTTCAGCAATTATGAAAGGTGATTTTATGTCAGAGGCGAAATGGTATGTAGTTCATACTTATTCAGGGTATGAAAACAAAGTAAAAGCAAACATTGATAAGACAATCGAGAACAGGCACTTAGAGGACCAGATTCTGGAAGTTCGAGTTCCCATGCAAGAGGTTGTTGAAGTGAAGAACGGAACACAAAAAGCAGTCTCCAAAAAGATGTTCCCAGGTTATGTGATGATTCATATGTTGATGAATGATGATACTTGGTATGTAGTGAGAAATACCAGAGGAGTCACCGGATTTGTAGGTCCTGGTTCTAAACCGGTTCCACTTACAGATGAAGAGATGACACCAATGGGCATCCAACAAGGAAGCATTGTAGTGGATTTCCAAGTAGGAGATACGGTAACCGTTGTTTCGGGAGCCTGGGAAGACACGGTGGGAGTTATTCACGCAATCAATATGCAAAAGCAAAGTCTTACAATCAATGTAGAGCTTTTTGGTCGTGAAACGCCAGTGGAAATTAGTTTCACAGAAGTCAAAAAAATGTAATCAGTAAAGTGGGAGGGAAGACCCCGCAAATACCACGAGGAGGTACTTAAAATGGCAAAAAAAGTAGAAGGTTATATCAAGTTACAAATTATGGCTGGAAAGGCAACACCAGCACCACCGGTTGGTCCTGCACTTGGACAGCACGGTGTAAACATTGTTGAATTTACGAAACAATTCAATGCTAAAACTGCAGACAAAGGCGATTTGCTTATTCCTGTAGTAATCACAGTTTACAGTGACAGAAGCTTTAGTTTTATTACGAAGACACCACCGGCGGCAGTGCTCGTTAAAAAAGCATGCAACCTAAAATCTGGTTCGGGTGTGCCAAATAAAACAAAAGTAGCAACCATTACAAAGGCACAGGTTCAAGAAATTGCCGAGATGAAGATGCCAGACTTAAATGCAACAACGGTTGAAGCAGCAATGAGCATGATTGAAGGCACTTGCAGAAGTATGGGCGTTACAGTAGCAGAATAATTGTAAACGAAAAAATGTGGGAGGGCTCGCTCCCGATATTACCACTAGGAGGTTATTGAATATGAAACGAGGAAAGAAATATACAGAAGCTGCTAAATTAATCAATAGAGAAACTCTTTATGAAAGAGATGAAGCGGTAGCATTAGTAAAGAAATCTGCAGTAGCAAAATTCGATGAAACAATCGAAGCTCATATCAGAACAGGTTGTGATGGACGTCATGCAGACCAGCAAATTCGTGGCGCAGTAGTTCTGCCACATGGTACAGGTAAAAAAGTTCGTATTTTAGTATTTGCAAAAGATGCTAAAGCAGAAGAAGCTAAAGCAGCAGGCGCAGATTATGTTGGAGGAGACGAACTCATTCCGAAGATCCAGAATGAAGGTTGGTTTGAATTTGATGTTGTAGTTGCTACACCGGACATGATGGGTGTTGTTGGACGTCTTGGACGTGTACTTGGGCCAAAAGGCTTAATGCCAAATCCAAAAGCGGGAACAGTAACCATGGATGTTACAAAAGCAATTACGGATATCAAAGCCGGTAAAATTGAGTACAGATTGGACAAAACAAATATTATCCATGTTCCGGTAGGAAAAGCATCTTTTACCGAAGAACAATTAGCGGACAACTTCCAGACGCTTATCAATGCAATTAATAAAGTAAGACCGGTAGCAGTAAAAGGTCAATATCTTAAGAGCGTGACACTTACTTCTACAATGGGACCTGGCGTAAAACTGAATCCTGCGAAATTAAGCTAATTTAGATTGACACAAGGTTCATATGATGTTATACTAACAACGCAATAAACTGCCGAAGACAGTAGGTGCCGTAAGGCATAAGGTGAAAACGCCTACCGAGGAGAATTGAATTCGTAAAGAATTTTGAACCTTCTTGTCTTGGGACAAGAAGGTTTTATTTTTTGTTTGGCAGTGCAAAAAATATTATAAGGAGGTGCACTATTCATGGCAAAAGTTGAATTAAAACAACCTGTTATACAGGCAATCGCAGAAGATATAAAAGGCGCGCAAGCAGCAATATTAGTTGACTATCGTGGTTTAACAGTGTCTCAAGACACAGAATTACGTAAACAATTAAGAGAAGCTGGCGTTTCTTATAAAGTATGCAAAAACACAATGATGAAAAGAGCGTTCGAAGGAACGGAGTTTGCTGGTCTGGATGAATATTTGGAAGGACCAAGCGCACTTGCAATTTCGAAAGATGATGCAACCGCTCCAGCTAGAATCCTTTGCAAATTTGCAAAAGGCGCAGAAGCTCTTGAATTAAAAGGTGGAGTAGTTGAAGGAAATGTATATGATACAGCAGGACTTAGCGAATTATCTAAGATTCCATCCAGAGACGAATTGCTTTCCAAATTACTTGGAAGTTTACAATCACCAATCACGAACTTTGCTCGTGTTCTTAACCAAATTGCTGAAAAAGACGGCGTAGCAGAAGCTCCGGTAGAAGCAGAAGCAGTAGAAGAAGCTCCGGCAGAAGCCGCAGCAGAAGTAACAACGGAACCAGTTGCTGAAACAGCAACAGAAGAATAATAAAAAATAATTGGAGGTAAATAAAATGGCAAAATTAACAACAGCAGAAATGATTGATGCAATCAAAGAATTATCCGTATTAGAATTAAACGAATTAGTAAAAGCATGTGAAGAAGAATTTGGTGTATCTGCAGCAGCAGGCGTAGTAGTTGCAGCAGCAGGTGACGGAGCAGCAGCGGCAGAAGAAAAAGACGAATTTGATGTAGAATTAGTTGCAGCAGGTCCTTCTAAAGTTAAAGTAATCAAAGCTGTTCGTGAGATCACAGGACTTGGCTTAAAAGAAGCAAAAGAATTAGTAGACGGAGCACCTAAAGTAGTGAAGGAAGCCGTATCTAAAGCAGAAGCAGAAGAATTAAAAGCAAAACTTGAAGGCGAAGGCGCAGAAGTAAACCTTAAATAATTTGAGTTTGATGCATAAAAAAGATGTTGTCCTAAGGGCAACATCTTTTTGGCTTGTGAAGTGAACTAAATGGTCTTGTTTACACAATTGAAAATATAATCAGCGTAGGCTTGCCGGACTTCCAATTTTAGCCCTCTGGAAATAGGAACGCGTTCACCGGTAGTCATAATAAAATCTTTTTCATCCAAAGATTCCACCTTGTCCATATTTACCAGGCAATTGCGGTAACATGCAAGGAATTGTGGATATGGATTGAGGATAGGTGCAAAATCAGAAAACGGCATATAAGAACGAATAATACGGGTCTTCGTATGTATTTGAATATAATGATTGTAGTAATCGGTATAAATGATATCACACAACAGAATTTTTATAAAATAGCGTCCTTCTTTCACTTCAATATAATGGGAGTGTTTTAAAATGGCACGATTGCAAAAATCCATTGTTCTAACAAATTGGTCGTAAGAATACGGTTTTACCAGATAGTCAAAGGCACGAACACGAAAACCTTCGATAGCGTGAGAACGACTGGTGGTGGAGAAAACAATTAAAAGATCCGGATTGATCTGCCGTATTTTCTCGGCAATTTGAATACCGTTGTCTCCGCTCATATAGATGTCTAAAAAAATTAAGTCAAACTGTTTTTTGTAAAAAACAGACAAAAATTGTGTTCCGTTTTCAAAGGTGTCAATTTGAGCGTGAATCTGATTATCGGTACAATACTTGCTAATATAATTGGACAATTCCTGTTGCTCTGGGATGTTGTCGTCTACTACAGCGATATTCATAAAAGTCCTCCTAGTTCCCAAACAAATATACTGTTTTTATTTTAACACATTAGGCAAGGCTGTAAACAGTATATAAACGGTAAAAATATGCTAAATATAGTAAAATGTGGAATATTTTGGTAAAAAGAAAATGTAAAAGATAGATTTATGATAATATAACTCTAAATGACGATTTATGATTAAATGGTAAAAAAAGTGAATTGAGAGATTGACAAGCTGAAAGGTTTTGTGATATAGTTAAAAATGCACTATTGTGGAGTTGTATGCCATGATGTGTGTCATGAAAACGGGTATCACAAAACCTTTTTTCTATAAAGTATTAAGGAAAACGAGTGTTTTCTTGATGTATATGTAACTCAGTAAAAATTTAGTACGAGGAGTGAAACGTCAATGGAGAAAAACAGAATTCGTCCCATCACAAACGGAAAAAGTTCGCGTATGAGCTATGCTAGGCAAAAAGAAGTATTAGC
Organism: Lachnospiraceae bacterium; assembly: GCA_036666555.1. Taxonomy (GTDB): domain Bacteria; phylum Bacillota; class Clostridia; order Lachnospirales; family Lachnospiraceae; genus UMGS1251. The sequence goes on from JAVWVS010000013.1 coordinate 17,934, forward strand.
AATGCCGAATTTAATTGAAGTCCAAAAAGATTCTTACCAATGGTTTTTGGATCAGGGATTAAAAGAGGTATTTGAGGATATTTCCCCAATCGCTGATTACAGCGGTCATCTGAGTCTGGAATTTATAGACTTTACGTTATGCGAAGATGATGTGAAATACACCATCGAAGAGTGTAAAGAACGTGATGCAACTTATGCAGCACCTCTTAAAGTACGGGTAAGACTATATAATAAGGAAACAGATGAGATTAATGAACATGAGATCTTTATGGGAGATCTGCCACTGATGACAGCTACAGGAACATTTGTAATCAATGGTGCAGAACGTGTTATTGTAAGTCAGTTAGTGCGTTCTCCAGGAATTTATTATGGGAAAGCACATGATAAAATCGGAAAAGAGCTGTATTCTGCTACTGTAATTCCAAACCGTGGCGCATGGCTTGAATATGAAACAGACTCCAATGATGTTTTTTACGTACGTGTAGATAGAACAAGAAAGGTGCCGATTACCGTATTGATTCGTGCACTTGGTATCGGAACCAACCCAGAAATCATCGAGTTATTCGGTGAGGAACCAAAGATTTTAGCAAGTTTTGGAAAAGACACTGCCGAGAGTTATCAGGAGGGTCTTTTAGAGCTGTACAAGAAAATCCGTCCGGGTGAACCTCTTGCAGTAGATAGCGCAGAAAGCTTGATTACAAGTATGTTCTTTGATCCAAGACGTTATGATCTTGCAAAAGTAGGACGCTATAAATTTAATAAAAAATTGCTTTTAAGGAACCGTATTACAGGTCATGTTCTTGGCCAGGATGTAGTAAGTGCGCTTACCGGTGAAGTGGTTGCCAAAAAGGGTACAACACTTACCAGAGAGATGGCAGATGCGATTCAAGATGCGGCTGTTCCTTATGTATGGGTGAACATAGATGGCGAAGAGCGCGATATCAAAGTACTTTCCAGTATGATGGTAGATTTACGCGCTGTAGTAGATATCGATCCGAAGGAAGTCGGTGTAACAGAACTGGTTTATTATCCGGTACTCGCAGGACTATTGGAAGAAACAGCAGGAGATATCGAAGAATTAAAAGAAGCAATTCGTAAGAATATTCACGAGTTGATTCCGAAGCATATTACGAAAGAAGATATTTTAGCTTCTATTAATTATAATATTCATTTGGAATATGGAATTGGGAATGAAGATGACATTGATCATTTAGGGAATAGACGTATTCGTGCGGTAGGGGAATTACTACAGAATCAATACAGAATTGGTCTTTCCAGACTGGAACGTGTCGTTCGTGAGAGAATGACGACTCAAGATTTGGAAGGAATTTCTCCTCAATCTTTGATTAATATTAAACCGGTTACTGCAGCAGTGAAAGAATTCTTTGGTTCTTCACAGTTGTCACAGTTTATGGATCAGAACAACCCATTGGGTGAGTTGACTCATAAGAGACGTTTGTCTGCATTGGGGCCTGGTGGTCTTTCCAGAGATCGTGCAGGATTTGAGGTGCGAGATGTACACTATTCTCACTATGGAAGAATGTGTCCGATTGAAACACCGGAAGGTCCAAACATTGGGCTGATTAACTCCTTAGCTACTTATGCAAGGATTAATGAATATGGATTTATTGAAGCGCCGTACCGTATTATTGATAAAACCGATATCAAGAATCCGATCGTAACCGAAGATGTTGTATATATGACTGCAGATGAAGAAGATAATTATCACGTAGCACAGGCGAATGAGCCATTGGATGAAGAAGGTCATTTCAAACACAAAAATGTATCCGGACGTTTCCAAGAAGAAACCCAGGAATACGAAAAGACAGCATTTGATTATATGGATGTATCTCCGAAAATGGTCTTTTCAGTAGCAACGGCATTGATTCCATTCCTCGAGAATGATGATGCGAACCGTGCGCTTATGGGGTCTAACATGCAACGTCAGGCAGTACCACTTTTGATGACGGAAGCTCCAGTAGTAGGAACCGGTATGGAAACAAAGGCAGCTGCGGATTCAGGCGTTTGTGTACTGGCAGAACAGGCAGGGGTAGTAGAACGTGCTACTTCTAGAGAAGTCATTGTAAAACAAGATGATGGAACGAAAAGAACTTATAAATTAATCAAATTTTTACGTAGTAACCAGAGCAACTGTTATAATCAAAGACCAATTGTATTCAAAGGAGAAAGAGTAGAAGAAGGTGCAGTACTTGCAGACGGACCATCTACTGCCAATGGAGAAATTGCGCTTGGAAAGAACCCACTGATTGGATTTATGACGTGGGAAGGTTATAATTACGAGGATGCGGTACTATTAAGTGAAAGACTTGTACAAGAAGATGTGTATACCTCTATCCATATTGAGGAATATGAAGCGGAAGCCCGAGATACAAAACTGGGGCCGGAAGAAATCACGCGGGATATTCCGGGTGTTGGTGATGATGCACTGAAAGACTTAGATAGCAGAGGAATTATCCGAATTGGTGCGGAAGTACGTGCCGGAGATATTCTGGTAGGAAAAGTAACACCGAAAGGTGAAACGGAATTAACAGCAGAAGAGAGACTGCTTCGTGCTATTTTCGGAGAAAAAGCAAGAGAAGTAAGAGATACTTCTTTAAAAGTACCTCATGGTGAATATGGTATCGTAGTAGATGCAAAAGTCTTTACAAGAGAAAACGGAGATGAGTTATCTCCGGGTGTGAATCAGGCAGTTCGCATCTATATTGCCCAGAAGAGAAAAATCTCGGTAGGAGATAAGATGGCTGGGCGTCATGGTAACAAGGGTGTTGTATCTCGTGTACTTCCGGTAGAAGATATGCCGTTTTTACCAAATGGAAGACCGCTTGATATTGTACTGAATCCTCTTGGTGTGCCTTCACGTATGAATATCGGGCAGGTACTGGAAATTCATTTGAGTCTTGCTGCAAAGGCATTGGGATTTAACATTGCGACACCGGTATTTGACGGAGCAAATGAAATTGATATTATGGACACCTTAGATGTGGCAAATGATTACGTGAATTCAGAGTGGGAAGAATTTGAAAAGAAATACAAAGAGGAATTACTTCCGGAAGTTATGGATTATTTGTCTGAAAACAGAGACCACAGAGAAGTGTGGAAAGGGGTACCATTGACCCGTGATGGTAAGGTCCGCCTAAGAGACGGCCGAACCGGAGAATATTTTGACAGCGCAGTTACGATTGGACATATGCATTATTTGAAACTGCATCATTTGGTAGATGATAAGATTCATGCGCGTTCAACGGGTCCTTACTCTTTGGTTACACAACAGCCATTAGGTGGTAAAGCCCAATTTGGTGGACAGAGATTTGGAGAGATGGAAGTATGGGCACTGGAAGCGTATGGTGCATCTTATACTCTGCAGGAAATTTTGACTGTAAAATCAGATGATGTTATTGGCCGTGTGAAGACATACGAAGCCATCATCAAGGGAGATAATATCCCTGAACCAGGTATTCCGGAATCCTTTAAAGTACTTCTAAAAGAGCTACAGTCCTTGTGTCTGGATGTAAAAGTCCTTAGAGAAGACCAGACCGAAGTTGATATTATGGAGACAGTGGATTTTGGTGAAACAGACTTACACTCTATCATTGAAGGAGATAGTCGTTATAATCAGGAAAAAGAATCTTATGCAGATCATGGCTTCAGCGAACAGGAATTCGAGGGTGAAGAACTGGTAGATGTAGTAGACGAAGAAGATGCAGAAGAAGAACTGGAAAGTCTGAGTGTAGCAGAAATTGATTTTGATGATAGCTTTGATGAAGAATAAAAGCTGAAAGGAGTACCACATATGCCAGAAACAAATAATGCAACATCTTATCAACCGATGAGCTTCGATGCAATTAAGATTGGATTAGCATCACCGGAAAAGATATTGGAATGGTCACATGGTGAAGTGACAAAACCAGAAACCATTAATTATAGAACGCTGAAACCGGAGAAGGACGGATTGTTTTGTGAACGAATCTTCGGGCCAAGTAAAGACTGGGAATGCCACTGTGGAAAGTATAAGAAAATCCGCTATAAAGGGGTTATCTGTGACCGCTGTGGAGTTGAAGTTACGAAAGCAAGTGTGCGCCGTGAACGTATGGGTCATATTGACCTTGCGGCACCGGTGTCTCATATCTGGTATTTCAAGGGAATTCCAAGCCGTATGGGATTGATCCTTGATTTATCTCCGAGAACCCTTGAAAAAGTATTGTATTTTGCCTCTTACATTGTATTGGATAAGGGTGATACGGATTTGCAATATAAGCAAGTGCTGTCGGAACAAGAATACCAAGAAGCAAGAGAAACATGGGGGAGTTCTTTCCGTGTTGGAATGGGAGCAGAATCCATTCAGGAACTATTGGCGGCAATTAAGCTGGATCAGGAATATGATGAATTGCAGTCAGGTCTGAATGGTGCAACGGGACAAAAACGTGCCAGAATTGTAAAACGCCTGGAAGTTGTAGAAGCATTCCGTGAATCCGGTAATAAACCGGAATGGATGATTATGACTGTTGTACCGGTCATCCCACCGGATTTAAGACCTATGGTTCAGTTAGATGGTGGTCGTTTTGCTACATCTGATTTAAATGATTTGTATCGGAGAATCATTAACCGGAATAATCGTCTAAAAAGATTGTTGGAGCTTGGAGCACCGGATATCATTGTTCGTAATGAAAAAAGAATGCTGCAGGAAGCAGTTGATGCATTGATTGATAACGGTCGTCGTGGCCGTCCGGTTACAGGACCGGGTAACAGAGCATTAAAATCTCTTTCGGATATGCTGAAAGGAAAATCAGGACGTTTCCGCCAGAACTTATTAGGAAAACGTGTGGATTATTCCGGACGTTCCGTTATTGTAGTAGGACCGGAACTGAAGATTTACCAATGTGGACTCCCAAAAGAAATGGCAATTGAGTTGTTTAAACCATTTGTAATGAAAGAATTGGTTGCCAATGGGACAGCACACAATATTAAGAATGCAAAGAAAATGGTAGAGCGCTTACAGCCGGAAGTATGGGATGTCCTTGAGGATGTTATCAAAGAACATCCAGTGATGCTAAACCGTGCCCCTACGCTTCATAGACTTGGGATTCAGGCATTTGAACCAATTTTATGTGAAGGAAAAGCAATTAAACTTCATCCATTGGTATGTACTGCATATAACGCCGATTTCGATGGTGACCAGATGGCAGTCCATCTTCCACTATCTGTAGAAGCACAGGCAGAGTGCCGTTTCTTACTCTTGTCTCCGAATAACTTACTGAAACCATCGGATGGTGGTCCAGTAGCGGTTCCTTCACAGGATATGGTTTTGGGTATTTATTATCTTACCCAGGAAAGACCGGGAGTCAAAGGAGAAGGAAAATCTTTTAAAAACTTAAGTGAGGCTATTCTTGCTTATGAAAATGAAGTAGTGACATTGCATTCCAAAATTCACGTTCGTGTTACAAAAGATATGCCGGACGGAACGGTGAAAACCGGTACCATTGAGTCTACACTTGGACGGTTCTTATTCAACGAGATTATTCCACAAGACCTTGGCTTTGTGGACAGAAGTATAGATGGTAATGAATTATTACTGGAAGTTGATTTCCTTGTTGCGAAGAAACAATTAAAACAAATTTTAGAAAAAGTAATCAATACACATGGTTCGACTCAGACAGCAGAAGTGCTTGATAATGTAAAAGCAATCGGATATAAATATTCTACGAGGGCAGCAATGACCGTATCTATTTCAGATATGACAGTACCTCCGCAGAAACCGGAAATGATTGAACAGGCACAGGAAACAGTGGATCAAATCACGAAAAACTATAAACGTGGTCTGATTACCGAAGAAGAACGTTATAAAGAAGTAGTAGAGACATGGAAAGCAACCGATGATGAATTAACAGAAGCGTTGTTGTCCGGACTGGATAAGTATAATAATATCTTTATGATGGCCGATTCCGGAGCCCGTGGTTCTGATAAACAGATTAAACAGCTTGCGGGTATGCGTGGATTGATGGCCGATACCAGTGGACGTACCATAGAACTTCCTATTAAGTCAAATTTCCGTGAGGGACTTGATGTATTGGAATATTTTATGTCTGCACATGGTGCTCGTAAAGGTTTGTCGGATACCGCACTTCGTACTGCCGATTCAGGGTATTTGACCAGACGTTTGGTAGATGTTTCCCAGGAACAGATCATTCGTGATATAGATTGTGGAGAAGAGACGGGAGAAATCCCAGGTATGTATGTCAAAGCATTTATGGATGGGAATGAAGAGATTGAAGGCCTTCAGGAACGTATTACGGGACGTTATGCTTGTGAGACAATTATGGATAAAGATGGTAATGTCATTGTAAAATCAAACCATATGATTACTCCAAGACGTGCAGAACTCATTATGAAAAAGGGCGTAAATAAAAATGGAAAACCAATTGACGAAGTCAAGATTCGTACCATTTTAACATGTAAATCTCATTCCGGTGTTTGCGCAAAATGTTACGGTGCCAACATGGCAACGGGAGAAGCGGTACAGGTCGGTGAAGCAGTGGGAATTATTGCGGCACAGTCTATCGGAGAGCCCGGTACACAGCTTACAATGCGTACATTCCATACCGGTGGTGTTGCCGGTGATGATATTACACAGGGTCTTCCCCGTGTGGAGGAGCTCTTTGAGGCAAGAAAGCCCAAAGGACTTGCAATTATTACAGAATTTGCCGGAACAGCAGTGATTAGCGATACGAAGAAAAAACGTGAAATTATTGTTACGAATAATGAAACAGGAGAATCAAAGGCATATTTGATTCCATACGGCTCTCGGATTAAGATTCAGGATGGCGCGGAACTAGGTGCCGGAGATGAGTTAACCGAAGGTAGTGTAAATCCTCATGATATTTTGAAAATCAAAGGGCTTCGTGCAGTTCAGGATTACATGATTCAAGAAGTGCAGCGTGTATATCGTCTTCAGGGTGTTGAAATTAATGATAAACATATTGAAGTGATTGTACGCCAAATGCTGAAAAAGATTCGTGTTGAGGAAAGAGGCGGTTCCGGATTCCTTCCGGGTACCATGGTAGATTACCTTGAGTTTGATGAATCCAACAGAGTGCTGGAAGAAGAAGGAAAAGAACTAGCAGTAGGTGAACAAGTGATGCTTGGAATTACAAAAGCATCTTTGGCGACCAATTCTTTCCTATCTGCAGCATCTTTCCAGGAGACAACCAAAGTCCTGACGGAAGCGGCAATTAAAGGAAAAATTGATCCATTGATTGGTTTGAAAGAAAATGTTATTATCGGTAAATTGATTCCTGCAGGAACCGGTATGAGAAAATACCGTGATGTAAAGCTAGATATAGGTAAGCCGGAAGTACCGGAAGTTTTACTGGAAGAAGCAGAGAATGAAGAAGTTGAAGAAACTGTTATCGAAGAAATTGCTGAGATCACAGAAGAATAGATTCACATAAAAAAAGTACACCTTTTGAGTGTACTTTTTTTATGTAAATGCGGTTAAATTTTACGGGTAGATGGAATTTTACGCCAAGCTTGCTCAAATACTACAGTTGCAGTGTCTAACAAGGTGGACTGGGTACTAATTTTAGCATAATCGGTATGTAGAGTAAACAGCCATTCATCTTGTGGACAAAAACAATATTCGGAAGGTACCAAATGCTCTTCGCCCTCATTTAGAAAGCAGCCCATCATATTGGGATGGGATACAATCATTTCTTTGGTGTGAATCATTAAACGGCTCAATTGTTCTGCATTCATGGTGACGGGTTTTCCTACCAGGTAGGCTACTAAGTCGCAGGAAATCTCATTTTGCTTCTGCACACGTGCAAGAATACGATTGGAATAAAAGAAAATAAGGCCTGTTTTTACGCTTTCTGTAAGACAAGCATTCCAAGAGTCCAAAAGATAGTCACGAAAAGTCAAACAAGTTTGTATCAGCTGAGCATCCAGTTGATTGTCTTCCATCACTTCTATCAGTAAATCTTTGATAAACAAAAGCTCCGGTATAAAAAAATTGCAATAAACAATAGGAGCCATAGAAAGCTTGGGTTGTGCTAAAAGGTATTGTGCACTACACTCTCGAAACATGGGATTGCAGCTTTTTTTCACAAATTCTACAATACCTTGGTGCTGCATGATACTATAAGTATCTGTAAATACGGTGGAATAAGATTGTCCTTTGGACATGGAAAGTCCCATGACAGACATGGTGTGTTCCAAACAAAAGAAGGAAAACCAATAAATATCTTCATCAAAGTATTTATGATAATAAATGAGTACATTTTTATGAAAAAGTACTTTGCCACAATTGAGAAAAAGGCGCACAAAGTTCTCCTGATATAAAGAAAAATGTAGAATCATCTCCAAAGTATGGCCGGACTCTAAAAGGGCATACATTTGATTGGTCCATGTGGTTGCATAGGATTCATTTTCCACTAACCACTGAAATTGTTCACAGTCAATGGTAATCATCTTACAAGGCTGCTCTTGTTTAGCGGCAACGGCCAGCAATCGGTCAATGGATTTTCTGCGCCCATCATGTTCACTGTAAATACTGATTTCTGCCGTGTAAAGGGCCTCTTGGTCATTGCGATAAGCCTTTGGAATCTCCACATAAGTGTCATTCAAAAAACGTACCATACAGTGCTGCATATCTTCTATACAATTCTTCGTTTCATCAGGATAAACGTGGTCAAAGAAATTCTGTAAAATCCGATTCCCTAATTTAAAATTCTTCTCCAGTAGATATGCGACTACCTCTTCATAATAACCGGATTTGTTCGTAAGTTGTCTTGCACCACTTTTCCATTTACTTACCAGACTTGTGTCTACGTGCAAGTGGCGGGAAAGTTCCGTGGAAGAGATTTGCAATAATTTTGTGATGTAACCTAGGTTAGAAAGCTTTTTCATGTTGTTATCACCTTTCTGCGAATGATGTGTCAATGATGTGTCAAATATCTGTCATGGTATCCTTCAGGACAAAACGGCTTACCCTCTTTTCAAAAGTACTTCCATCGAATATAATACAATCATCAAAGAAATTTAGCTAAATTTCCTGTAACTGAAAGTAAACAATCAATCATCATGTGAATGTGATAAGTTGATTATATCACAGAAAAATTGTAACAGCTACTATCATATGTATGTTTGGTCAGCATGAAAGGAGTTTCAAAATGGACAATAAAGATTTTAAATTTGTAGACAATTATGGTTTTGATGAGGCAAACTTGAAAGAAGCGTTTGCAGAAGCAAGAAAAGTATATAAAGAACGTGGATTTATGAGAAAAATGGGATATGGAAAAGCTCCAGCTATTACAACAGTAGATATGGCAAAAGCTTGGATGAGTGAAGGTCACCCATTTACATGTAATCATGCAGTAGAAGTTTGTGCTGAAAGTTTAAAAGTATTAGAAGCAGGAAGAAAAGCAGGCGTTCCTATTTTCCATACAACAACTGGTTATACAGACGCTAGACAATGGGATCTTCCAAGATGGGATGAAAAAATTCCAATGAACACACTTGATATTGATTCTGAATGGATGGATATTGATCCGAAGTTAAAACCAAGAAAAGAAGAACCAGTTATACATAAAAAATATGCATCTAATTTCTTTGGAACACATTTAGCAGCAACATTGAATTACCTTGGCGTAGATACCCTAATCGTAATGGGAGCAACCTCTTGTGCATGTGTAAGACATACCGTAATGGATTCTACCGGATACGGGTTTAAAACAATCGTTCCAGAAGGAACAGTTGGTGATAGAGTTCCTGGAGTTATTGAATGGAATTTATTTGATATGGAAGCTAAGTTCTGTGATGTTGCACCAGTTGCAGAAGTTGTAAAATATCTTGAAGGAATCGACTCAAGCGTTTATCGTACACCTGAAAGAAAATTAGACAAATAAAGGGCAGCATTTTAACGGGGAGACACTGCAATTTGGTGTCTCCCTTTTTGAAAAAGAGGAGGACAGATATGAACACTCTTATAAAAAATGGAACAATCATTTCAGAAGTGAATGAATATAATGCTGATATTTTAATTGAAGATGGAACGATAAAAAAAATAGGGTCGAACCTAACGGATTCAGTGGATAAAGTTATAGATGCGACGGGAAAATTAGTTTTTCCGGGTGGAGTAGATGAGCATGTTCATTATGGATCATTTGGGAGCCTTTTGTTTGACACTACAGATGCTGCTGCAGTGGGTGGAACCACAACCATCGTTGATTTCGCGCCACAGGATAAAGGGGTATCTTTGATTGATGCAATCAAACTGCAAGCAGAAAAAGCAACGGGAAATGCTTGTGTGGATTTTGCATTTCACAGTATTATTATGGATCCAAAACCATCGGTATTCGAAGAAATCAAGGACCTTCCGGGGGTTGGTGTAGGAACGTTAAAATTATTTATGGCATATAAGGGAAGCAATTTCTATTGTGATGATACCGCTATTTTAACTGCCATGAGAGAAGCGAAAAAATATGGTATTACATTGATGGTGCATGCAGAGAATCCGGATATGATACAGGTGTTACAAGACCAGTATTTAGCAGAAGGAAAAACAGATCCTGTATACCATTATTATTCTAGACCACCAATAGCAGAAGAAGAAGCAACTAAACGCGCTATTTATCTTGCACGTTTGGCAGAGTGTCCACTTTTTGTGGCACATGTCAGTGTAAAGGAAGCAATGCTGGCTATTCGCGATGCATATATGGAACATCAACCGGTATATGGAGAAACCTGTACACATTATCTGACTTTGACTACCGATAAATTAGCACTGCCAAACTTTGAAGGGGCAAAATATGTTTGTGCTCCGCCACTTCGTCCACAAGAACATTTGGATGCATTATGGGAAGCAGTGGATAAAGATTGGATTCTGTCAGTAGGTTCGGATCACTGTGCTATTACGGGTGGGTTTGAATCGAAGAAAAAGGGAATCGGTAACTTCTCTAAGATTCCAAATGGTTGTCCTGGAGTACAAGATCGTTTACGTATGCTTTGGACCTATGGCGTATGCAAAGGAAAGATCAGCCGCCAACGATTTGTGGATGTTTTTGCAGCAAAACCGGCAAAAATACTGGGACTGTATCCACAAAAAGGTGCCATTGAAATTGGTTCGGATGCTGATATTGTTATTTTTGATCCAAACTTCCAAGAAAAGATTACTAATGCAGACAGCCTGCACGGAACGGACTATAGTCCATTTGAAGGCTTCGACGTAGAAGGTAAGATTGAGCAGGTATTTTTACGTGGAACAGAAATTGCTCATGACGGAAAGTTTGTTGGAGAACGTGGAAAAGGTGTTTGGCAGAAATGCAAACCTTATGGATATTGTTATCAATAAAGTTATTGAAAATAGAAATGTCATTATGAGGGTGACATCATATTTGATGATAAAGGGAGATAGAAAATATAAAAAAGGCTGTAGCCTTACAACTGGAAAAACAGTTGTAGGGTTACAGCTTTTTAAATGCTGATTAGAAAAATACATTATCGCCAATGGTAATTCCCTGATGGGGAGTGCCTACCATTCGAAACTGAAGACAGCCACCAATATTATTCTTGCCTGCCATGGCATCTCGTCCGGCATCATAACATAATGGAGCGGCACCTCTTGCAAGGACACGGGCAAGTTTCCCGGACCAGGTAGGACTGAATTGCCCCTTTTGATAAATGACACCGTGGATGGTATTCGGGTAAGCAGAATGATTCACACGGTTCATGATAACAGAACCTACTGCCAACAGTGCTTCATAATGATCTGTTCCCGCTTCACACTCCAGAATTGCAGCCATGAGTTCTAAGTCATTGGCATCAATGGACGCATCCGGGTTGCCAGGGGTTGTGCTGCCACCTCCATTATCATTGTTGTTATTGGAGGAACTACCTGCATCTGCTTCCGGATGTGAGGGTGTTGGTGCTACTGGCGCCGGAGTGACTGGTTTGTTCAGTGCTTCCTGTGCGGCCGCCGCCGCTTTTTTTGCTCGGGCAAGCTGGTCGGAATACTGTGCCAGTTCTCCGGAAGTAGAAGAAATCTTACTGGTAAGAGCTGTTTCTTTTTCATCCAAATTACTTTTTAATGTAGTGAGAGAAGCTTGCTCGGCCTGAAGAGCATCTTCTTTTGCTTTCACTTGATTTTGTACTTCATGAAGCTGATTCAGCATGTCGCGGTCATATTCACTTATGGTTGTGACGAACTCTGCTTTGTTTAAGAAATCAGCCATACTCTTTGCTGAAAACACTAATTCCAATAAAGAAGAATTCCCTTCCTCGTACATATACTGAATTCGTATTTTCATATCTTCATATTGTTGCTGCTCGTCTGCTTGGGCAGTGGCTAATTCAACCTTTGTTTGTTCGACTTGTGCAGTTGTCGTAGTGATATTCTCCATGGCAGAATCGATTTCGGAACTTAATGTGGCAAGTTCACTATTCAAGGTACTTAATTCCCCTTGGAGTCCTGACGTGGTATTCTCTAGACTTTGCACAGAATCTTCTGCATATAGTGGGATATTGGGAATGGCCAGTAAAAGGGCGCAGACGAAAATGAAACAGGCACGTAATCTGCATTTTATTTTCGTTCTCATTATCTGTAGTTCCTTTCGTTGAAAGATGTTGCGTTTATATTACAAAAATGTTGCTTTTGTATTATACTATAAATTGCTTAATTAAGCAAATTTTGTTATGATAGTAGAATGGCACAGAAAAATAAGGATGGTAATGAGTATGAAAAAGTATGAAGAAGAGCATTATCTTTTTGAACATATCAAAGAACATATCTATCCATGGGTAAAAGAATCTTTGGTAGACCACCAGGCATTAAATGGAAAATTAATTTCAGAAAAGGATACACCAATTATTTCCTTTGTAGGCGATCTCATGATTATATTTGTCATTGAGCGAGGAGAGGATCGATTTGAAATTATCAAAGATAGTATGCTGCCCCCAGATTGCGATATGGAAGAACTTTATCACACGGCATGTGAGAATTTAGTGAGGGATGTGAAATTTGTCATTTCCAAGACCATGTATGGCGGATTTGGAATTGTTGCGGATGGACACCACGAAGCAAGTTCGCTTTGCTTTAAGCATATTTGGGAGTTGTGTTGCGAAAAATTAGAAGATGACATTGTGATTATGGCTCCGTCCAAGGATATGGTGCTGTTCGTACCATTGAGTAATCAAGCACAGATTGCAAGCATGAAAGAATTTGGAGAGGAAGCATTTCGCCGTAATTTGAATAAAGTAAGTCAATCTCTATTTCTATATTCACGAGAACGAAAGGAACTGACTACGTATGAAAAGCATTAAGATGATTGGACTTGATTTGGACGGAACCTTATTAAAAGAAGATAAAAGTATGAGCGAATGTTCTAAAGAAGCAATACGTAAAGCACTTGCCAAAGGGGTAGTAGTATTGACTGCCACAGGACGCCCTTATACAGGTATTCCCAGTGAACTGCGAGAATTCCCGGGGATGAGGTATATTTTATCTTCCAATGGAGCTAGGATTATTGATCAGGAACGGGGAAAGGCAATCTATGAATCCCTTCTTCCCAAAGAAACGGCAGCAGCAGTATTGGATGTTTTTGAACCGTATGATGCCATCAAGGAAATTTATTTTGAAGGGGTCGGATATGCCAATGAGGAATCTATTCAGCATATCTATGAATATATGGATAATCCGGCCATGGCAAAGTATATAGCAAGTACAAGAAAACCGGTCAAAGATATTCGAAAAAAAATGGAGGAACTCGAAGGAGGTCTTGATAAGGTACAGGGGCTTTTTAAACATTTGGGTGATAAGGCGAAGGCGCTGATTGAATTAGAGGCGATTCCTCATATAGAAGTAACAGGTGCAATTTCGAATAATATTGAAGTCAATTACGAAGGGGTGAATAAAGGAGTTGGATTAGTAGCCCTTGGTGCTTTGTTAGGAATTGAAAGGGCGGAGATCATGGCTTGTGGAGATGGATTAAATGATCTGGCGATGATGAAAGAAGTGGGATTTGCAGTAGCTATGGGCAATGCAATGGAAAGCATTAAGAAAGAGGCAGATTACGTTACAGGAACGAATGAAGAAGATGGGGTCGCGCAGGCAATTGAGAAATTTGTACTGCAGTAGAAAGGAGCGTTATTATGTTAGATATTTTAAAATCAATCATACTGGGTATCGTGGAGGGTATTACAGAATGGTTACCAATTAGCAGTACCGGACATTTGATTCTAGTGGATGAGTTTATCAAACTAAATCAAAGCACGGCATTTAAGGATATGTTTTTTGTTGTGATTCAATTGGGTGCAATTATGGCTGTGGTCGTTTTGTATTTTCATAAGCTGAATCCATTTTCACCTAAAAAGACGGAAAAGCAACAAAAAAATACATTCATATTGTGGGGGAAGGTACTGGTAGCCACGGTACCTGCGGCAATCATAGGCCTTTTGTTTGACGATTATATTGATGCACACTTACATACACCGGTAGTGATTGCATTGATGTTGATTATCTATGGTATATTGTTTATTATTATTGAAAACCGTAACGCAGGTGTGGAACCCAAGGTGGAAAAGTTGACAGAGTTAACATTTTCCACTGCGGCACTGATTGGGGTGTTTCAGATATTGTCATTGATTCCGGGTACCTCCCGTTCCGGAGCAACGATTATTGGTGCACTTTTACTTGGAACCTCCAGATACGTGGCAGCAGAATTCACGTTCTATCTGGCAATTCCGGTTATGTTCGGAGCTAGCTTTTTAAAAATGGTAAAATTCGGTTTTCACTATACCGGACTTCAAGTTGGCATCTTACTTGTAGGGTCTTTGGTTGCATTTATCGTATCTGTATTTGCTATTAAATTCTTGATGGGCTATATTAAGAAACACGATTTTAAAGCATTTGGATATTATCGTATTGTGCTGGGAGCGATTGTGTTATTGTATTTTTTGATTAAATAAAATAAAAATACATAAAAATTGCATAAAATACTTGATTTTTGCATAAAACGTGGTAAAATATACAAATAGCTTATAAGCGGGAAGAAAGAGGAGAAGATTATGAAAATGAAAAAAGTATTATGTGTCACATTGGTGGCAGCGTGTGTATTCTCTATGGCAGCGTGTGGTTCTAAAAAAGAGGATAAAAAAGAAGACAAGAAAGCAAGCGCAGAGATTAAAACGGTAGATGATTTAGAAGGAAAGAAAATTGGTGTACAGCTTGGAACCACCGGAGATCTTTATATGACCGGGGATTTAGAAGATGAAGGAAAAGCAACGGTAGAACGTTATAACAAAGGATTTGAGGCAGTACAGGCATTACAGCAGGGAAAGATAGATGCAGTAGTAATCGATGACCAGCCCGCAAAGACATTTGTAGAAGAGAACGAAGGACTGAAAGTTCTAGATATGGCATACGCAGAAGAAGATTATGCAATGTGCTTTAAAAAAGACAATGAAATAGTTGCCAAAGTCAACGATGCTATTAAAGCTTTGAAGGCAGATGGTACTTTCGATAAGATACTGGCTTCTTATATTGGAGAAACAGCAGGAAAAGATTACTATGAAGTTCCTGCAGATGCAGATACGACCAAAGGTGAACTCGTAATGGCAACCAACGCAGAGTTTCCTCCTTACGAATACTACGAAGGCGAAGAAATTAAAGGAATTGATGCCGATTTTGCAAAAGCAATCGCTGCGAAGTTGGGAATGAGCTTAAAAATCGAAGATATGGCTTTTGACTCCATCATTACAGCAGTACAGGGTGGAAAAGCAGATTTCGGTGCAGCGGGTATGACCGTAACGGATGAAAGGAAGTCACAAGTTGATTTTTCTGATAGCTACTATACAGGACGTCAAGTCATTATTGTCAGCGATAAATAATAAAAAGAAACGGTAGGAAAATCATGGAAAGCTTAAAACAAACTTTTATACTGAACTTCATAGTGGATCACCGGTGGCGCTATATTGTCAATGGATTGAAGGTGACTTTAACGGTTACATTCTTTGCATTAATTCTAGGTGTTGTTCTGGGATTTACGGTATCCATTATCCGTTCTACCCACGATAAGACCGGCAAGATGAAGATATTGAATTTCATCTGCAATATTTATATTACGGTCATTCGGGGAACGCCAGTGCTCATTCAGTTACTGATTATCTATTTTGTTATTTTTGGAAGTGCGGATATCAGCAAAACCATAGTGGCTATTATGGCATTTGGAATTAACTCGGGAGCTTATGTAGCGGAAATATTTCGCTCCGGTATTATGGCGGTGGATGAAGGCCAATTTGAAGCAGGAAGAAGTCTTGGATTTAACTATAGCCAGACGATGATTTTTATTATCATGCCACAAGCATTTAAAAATATTTTGCCGGCACTTGGCAATGAGTTTATTTCATTATTGAAAGAAACATCAATTTCAGGATATATTGCATTACAGGATTTAACAAAAGCCGGAGATATTATTCGAAGTCGAACCTATTCTGCATTTATGCCTTTGTTAGCTGTGGCATTAATTTATCTTGTCATGGTACTCATATTTACAAAACTTGTAAATATGTTGGAAAGGAGGCTGAGAAACAGTGACCACTAATCAAGGAGAACTTTTAATTAAGGTAGAAGATGTACATAAAGTTTTTGGAGGGTTTCATGCCTTGGATGGCGTTTCCCAGGAAATCAGAAGAGGAGAAGTGGTGGTTATCGTAGGACCTTCCGGTTCAGGTAAATCTACTTTTCTACGGTCTCTTAATTTATTAGAGATTCCCACCAGTGGACATATTTATTTTGAAGGTGTGGATATTACGGATAAAAATACAAACATTGATCAGCATCGTCAAAAAATGGGAATGGTGTTTCAACATTTCAATCTATTTCCTCATAAGACCATTTTAGAAAATATTACATTAGCCCCTATCAAGCTTTTGAAAAAAAGTAAAGAAGAGGCAGAGAAGGAAGCCATGAATCTATTAGATATGGTAGGACTTCAAGAAAAAGCCAATGCGTATCCATCTAAATTATCCGGTGGACAGAAGCAGAGAATTGCCATCGTGCGTTCCTTAGCCATGGACCCGGACGTGATGCTGTTTGATGAACCAACCTCGGCGCTTGATCCGGAAATGGTAGGAGAAGTGTTAGAGATTATGCGTAAGTTAGCAAAAGATGGTATGACCATGGTGGTGGTGACTCACGAGATGGGATTTGCCAAAGAAGTTGGCACTAGAGTGTTGTTCATAGACCAAGGAAAAATTAAAGAAGAAGCAATACCAAAAGAGTTTTTCGAACATCCGAAGGATGAGCGACTACAAGAATTCTTGTCCAAGGTATTATAAGTAAACAGTAAGAAAGAAATAGAGGGCATCTATAAGTATATAGATACTCTCTATTTGTGTATGAAAATACAAAATGCTATGATAAATGGAAAAAAAGGAGTGGATATCATATGAAGATGCAAACACATAAAAAAGATGAAATGACACCTATAGAGCGAGGAAAAGCCATTGCCGTGGGAAATGCATATGATAGAATTCCGTGTTTTCCTTTTATTGAGGAAATCAGTGGAAAATTAATCGGAGTCCCTGTGGAAGAATACTGTCACAACGCCGATGATATTGTGCAGTCTGAAATCGCAGCATTTCACCGACTAGGTCATGACATTGTAGGTACAGGACCAAATACTTGTGGGATTGCAGAGGCAATAGGAGCACCGATCATTTATTCGAAAGTGGCACTGCCCCATGTAGGGGAACCATTTCTTATGGACTATGAGATGCTTTCCCAGATGGATATTCTAAATCCAAGTAAAGATGGAAGATTACCGATGTACTTAGAAGCCATTGAAAAGCTTACGCAAGCAGCAGAAGAAGTGGTAGCAGTGAGTTCCAGCATGGGAGGCCCTTTTACCATTGCATCCCAGTTAAGAGGAATTGAGCAGTTTCTAAAAGATTGCAGAAGGGAACCCAAAAGGGTGCATGAATTGATGCAATTTGTAACAGATAGCACAAAAATGTGTATCGATGCAGTGGCACCGTTTGGAGTGGTGATTGCATTTGCCGATCCGGTAGCTTGCCCCAATATGATTTCACCAAAATGTTACGAGACCTTTGTATTACCTTATATGAAAGAACTGGTACAGTATAGTATTCAAAAAACCGGAAAGAAACCATCTTTGCACATGTGTGGGGATACACACAAGATTTGGCCATATTTGAAAGAATTGTCTATCAGCGGGCTGAGTCTGGATAATTTAATAGACATGAAAATAGCACGGGAAGAACTGGGGCATACGTTTGCCATTCTTGGAAATGTGCCACCAGTGGAAGTAGTACTGGATGGCACAAAGGAAGAAATATTTGCATCGGTGAAGCAGTGCATAGAAGACGGCATAGAAAGCGAAAAAGGATATACGCTTACCACCGGGTGTGATGTCCCATATCAGACGGCATTTGAAAAACTTGATTGGTTTATGGAGGCGGGAAGGTTATACGGGAGACGGGATTCCGTCTAGCCTTTTCGCAATTTCACGATTGATCCTATTTCTTAGGGTGATGAGATACATATCGGATTTAGGATAAACTTTAAAGGTGAGAGGAAACGCCAATTCATTTTCCAATAGTCCCATGACGTATGCTTTACTGGTCAGGGATTCTAACAATTGGCAGGCACGTAGATCATTGAGTGCTTCGTTATGAACCATCATGCGTATGGATTCTTCTGGGTAGGTATCGGCACCCGGATACACGAGAAAGGCATCTCCGGATGGGAAGCCGCCTCCGGCATCTGTTACTTCATAGGGGTTAATGTGTTCGTAAGAGAACTGGCTATTATAGAAGTTGTATCCCCAATGGAGAATTCCGATGATGTCGTATTTGTAAAGCTGTATTCCGTAGATTCTGTTTCTGGCAGAAGGCATGGACATAAAGCGGTTACTGACTTCATAAAACTGTCCTGTGCAATAATATGTCCACATGTCCGTCAATCCGTTGGCTAAGAATTGGTCAATTTCGTTATTACCCGGAATGGGTTTGTCAATGAGTCCGTGTTTGTAAAATTCATAGCTAGAAAGCGCGTCAAAGGTGGGAAATCCTTGGAGTAAATCGGAGACAGATTCTTTTGCCTGACGAAATGTTTCCAAATCAGATTCTCTTGGCTCATCGGAAATATGAAAATAGGTGACTTGATCAATGTTCCATTCTTTTAATTTCTCGATTAATTGTGGCAAATAACTGTGAAGGAAATTGGTATATTCTCCTACAGCAGGAGTATGCCATCCAAAGATCTTCTCTTCATTTCCGTTGACAGTCCCCATAATCTTTGGAGCATATTTGGCACCCCACTGGGAAAATAAATGAGACATTTCAAAATATTCAATTCCGCATTTCTTGCATAAATCAATCCAACGTTTCATGTTATCAAAATCAAAGAGATAGGTGCTTCCTTCTACTTTAATGTTTACTAGCTGGACCGTAGTCCGTTCTCCGCCCATAGCGGTATCCAGAGGAGGTGTAAACATGGGTGTTAACATCATGTTGCAGCCTCGTTTTACGTATTCTAAAAAGAAGTGTTCCAGAATTGTCCAGTGTTCTTCGGAAAAGGGTTGTACATGATAATAATCGGCAAGACAGTCGGCGTGCATCCATTCCGTATGCATCAATGTCTGTTTTGGAAGAACCGGCTCATATATGGTGATGTTCATCGTTTCCTTGCAGACTACTTCGTTTTCTTTTTGCAGTTGAATTTCAATGGAATAGGTTCCGGCGGTGACCAATTCGGATACTTCTACATCAATCCAAAGACTTCGCCACTGTTTGGTATAGATCAAAGCACTTTCATTTTTCAATTCCCGAAGAAGGTCGGGGTACATTCCGGAAGTGGTTTTGAGATAGTTGTCGTCAGCAATTCCATTATAAGCACGCCCCACCGGAACATTTTCTACAGTTCGCACGTGAATATATGGTTGAAGCGGAGAAAGAACGGATACATGCAACTGCTCTCTCATAAAGCCGGTTCCGGTATAAGCGACCTGGAAGGAAACGGTTTCATTTTTCAGGGCGGTTAAAGATAAACATTCCGGTTGATATTTTGGTTCTTCATCCGGGAAAACCTTGGTAAGAGAACTGACTAATTTCATGTGATAAACTGGAGTTGGAAATTTCATTTACATACCTCATTTCTTTTTATGAATCACTATCATCAGTATAGTATAAAAGGGCGGAATTTGAAATGGATAAAGGTATTGAAAAATATAATAACTATATAGGAACGGTCAATAGAGTGGTGAATATAAAAACAATATGGTATGATAATAAAAGAAAAAATAAATGACTGAATTTAAGGAACAAGAATGGAGCAGTTTGCATGAAATATAAAAGAGTCGTAGAAGGAAAGTTTCTGGAGCGTCCCAATCGATTTATTGCTTATATAGAAATAGAAGGGCAGACAGAAACGGTTCATGTGAAAAATACGGGGCGCTGTAAGGAACTTTTGGTTCCGGGGGCAAGGGTATATGTGCAAGAAGCGGTGAACCCAGAGCGTAAAACAAAGTGGGATTTGATTGGGGTAAAAAAGGAAGTCCGTATGATTAATATGGATTCTCAAGTGCCAAATCAAGTGGTCAAAGAATGGCTGGAAGAAGGGCATCTTTTTGAACATATTACAAAGATCAAACCAGAGACTACTTATGGAAATTCTAGATTTGATTTATATATAGAAGCAGATGGAAGAAAAATTTTCATGGAGGTGAAGGGTGTAACATTGGAACGTGGGGGAGTGGCATTATTTCCAGACGCACCCAGTGAGCGGGCAGTAAAACATGTTACAGAACTTGCAAAAGCTGTAAAAGAAGGATATGAAGCTTATGTTTTTTTAGTGATTCAGATGAAAGGCGTGCGCTATTTTACACCCAACATGGAGATGCATCGGGCATTTGGAGAAGCATTAGAAGAAGCACAGGTACAAGGAGTACATGTGTTGGCCTATGATTGCAATGTAACAAAAGATAGTATTTCCATTCGAAAAGAAGTACCGGTGATATTAGGCAATCCTATTTTAGCAGAAATGGCAGAACCTCTGGTGGCATGGTACCGGGAACATAAGCGTAATCTGCCTTGGAGAGAGCATATTAGTGCCTACCGAGTGTGGATATCTGAGATTATGCTGCAGCAGACTCGGGTGGAGGCTGTAAAACCATATTATAAGAGATTCTTGGAAGAATTGCCGACGGTCAAGGAGTTAGCAGAAGCGAAAGAAGATAAATTATTGAAATTATGGGAGGGTTTAGGATATTACAATCGTGTCCGTAATATGCAAAAAGCGGCGATACAGGTTATGGAAGAATACGGAGGAGAATTCCCCCACACATATGAAGAAATCCGTTCTCTGACCGGAATCGGGAATTATACTGCAGGTGCCATTGGTTCTTTCGCATATGGCATTCCAAAACCTGCCGTAGACGGGAATGTGCTTCGGGTTATTTCCAGACTTTTGGCAAGAGAAGAAGACATTATGAAACAAAGTGTACGAACCAAGATGGAGCAAGAATTAGAACAAATCATTCCGGAAGGTTCTGCCAGTGATTTTAATCAAGGACTCATTGAGCTGGGTGCAATTGTATGTGTACCAAATGGAGTGGCGAAATGTGACGAATGTCCCCTTTCTCATCTGTGTCTTGCAAAAGCAGAAAACAGGGTAGCTGAACTTCCGATAAAATCAAAAGCAAAATCCAGAAAAATAGAAGAAAAAACCATCTTTATTTTTAAAGATGGTGAAAATATAGCATTAAAGAAACGTGCTAAAAAAGGACTGCTAGCAGGCATGTATGAATTTCCAAACGTACCGGGACATTTGACGAAAAAGGAAGCAATTGTTTATAGTAAAAGCATTGGACTGAGTCCCCTTCGAATTAAGGAACTGCCACCGGCAAAACACATATTTAGCCATATTGAATGGCAGATGATTGGATACGAAGTAAGAGTGGATGAACTGGAAAAAGCGAGTGAAAAGGATATGCTATTCATACATCCGGAGGATATTGCCAAGGAATATCCGGTTCCGGCTGCATTTTATCCTTTTATGCCACTTAAAGTAACACCGGCTTCGAATTTTGACTGTAATATCAGATAAAAAATAAAAGGCGGTAAGAAACTAACGGAGGCACAAGCCATTGTAAGCCCAATGTCGGCTTGATATAGCGTTTTCATGCTACTTAACGCTACTGGAAGAGTGCGCATGGTATCTTTAGAAGAAACGACAAGTGGCCAGAGAAAGTTATTCCAGGCCCCGATGAAGGTGAAAATGGAGAGTGTTAGGAGTGAAGATTTGACAAGGGGAATAATAACTTTCCACAGAATCTTGAAATCTCCGGCACCGTCTATTTTAGCAGATTCCAACAAGGCATCCGGAACATTTAAAATTGCCTGACGCATAATGAAGACGCCGAAAGCAGTTGGAAGTGGCAGGACCAGTGCTTTAAAGGTATTCAACCATCCAAAACCACGAACGATTAGGTAAAGAGGTACGATAATTACCTCAGAGGGAACAACCATAGTCATGATCAAGAATAGAAACAGTTTGTCATTTCCTCTAAATTTTAATTTGGCAAAAGCATATCCTGCGGCACAACTGCAGAACAAACTTAATAAAACACCTAAAAGGGCTACTATCACACTATTTAAAAGGTAACGGACAAAATTGGATTTTGAAAATATACTGATATAGTGTTTGAAGGTGATTGAGGAGAAGGAAATCCCAAAATCGTAGGCGTTTAGAGTGCTTCGAAGCGACATGACGATCATGTAAATAAAAGGAAGCACGCATATGGCAGCAATAAATAATAATAGTAAATCCGTGGTAATCTTAATTAATTTGTTCATAGCTAGATTCCTCCTAAATATCTGATACTTCACGTCTCATAAAGCCTTTCTGTAAAATGACAGCAATTAGTACAATGATAAACAGTACATTGGATACCGCCATAGCATAACCGGCTTTCCCACTTTTAAAGGTAAGATCATAAGCGTACATAACCAGCGTGGTAGTAGACATGGAAGGTCCACCTCCCGTCATGGTATACACAATGTCAAAGGCTTGTAGAGAACTTACAATACTTAAAAAGGTATTCATAATAATGGTTGGTTTTAAAAGTGGCAGAGTAATATGAAAAAATGTGTGAAGCCGGTAACTGCCATCTACTTTAGCGGCTTCATAATAACTTTCAGGTATGTTAAGCAATGAGGACATGGAAAGAACCATATAATACCCGAGGTTTTTCCAGACAATAATGATAGCCAGTACAATAATAGAAGTGACGCTACTGCCAAGCAGCATAGATGGATCAATTCCAAACACAGAAAAAAATGTTTGAACAGCCGGAATCCGCCCATTTAGGATGGATTTCCAGACTGTTCCAACAATTGCATTTGCAGATAATACCGGAATAAATATAACGGCTTTTGACAGTTTTCCAATCAAAGAATTCTTTTTGGAAGCAATTAAAGTGGCTAGTAGCGTAGAGAGAATCACTTGTAGAGGGACAACCATCCCCATGATTTTCAATGTATTTGCAATGCAAATATGTAATTTTTGATCGCCTATCATTTTCTTATAATTAAAGAACCCATTCCACTCAGGTGGCGTTAGGATATTATATTTTGTAAAGCTAAATAGGAGAGAAATCACAATAGAGCCTACAACAAACGTGAGTAATATAAGGCTTATTGGCATAATATATCCATAAGGAGCAATACTTGCAAAAACTTTTTTTCTATTTTTCATGACAGTCCTATTCTTTGTGATCAGCCCAATATTCATCTAAAAGTCCATTGGCATATTTGGCAGAATCATCTAATGCTTGTTGCGGTTCTTTTTTATCTTCAAAAACAGCTTGTAACTCGGATGCCAGGTTATCAAGGATTTCACTGCCACAAGGTCCTACTTGTAATGCGCGATATTTATCAACGTCCTCGGTTACGATGCGTTGCAATTTTTCGTCGCCTTGATAAGGCTCTTCGGCTGTCATTGGTGCGCCAGGAGCAATTTTGTGATATTCAGTCATGAAGTCGGTGCCGACAATGTATTTCATTAATTTTACTGCTAATTCTTTGTTTTTACATGCGGACATTAGTGTGAGAGAATCCACAGCTCCAAAGGTTCCGTAATTTTCTCCTTTTAGTGAGGTTACATAATTCCAGTTCAAGTCAGGATAAGATTTTTTGAACTCGGTGTCTTGTGTCTGAGAAGAACGTGTGACGCCAAAAGCAGATTGACCTTGTCCGAAGATAGTTGAGAAGGCATCTTGTGCAGATAGAGAAAGCATATTTTCCGGCATATATGGTTTTAAGCCTTTGAGGTATTCAACTGCTTTCAGACCAGCATTATCATTAAAACGGACACTCTTTAAATCGGTATTGTAGATGTCACCACCTGCTTGCCACAGTGCACTGTAATAATAGGAATTTAAAAGATATAAAGAACTCATTTCACCTTGGTTCATACCGGTAGCATATCCATATTGGTCAATTTTCCCGTCACCATTGGTGTCTTTGGTTGCAGCCTTGCAGATACGTTCAAAATCTTCCCATGTTTCAGGAGCTTTTTCTCCAAGAGAATCCAAGATGTCTTGATTGTAGTATAAAACAAATGGAACACCGGTAACAATTGGAAAACCATAGGTACCATCCATCATTTTTCCACGGTCCAGATAGGTATATTCTTTGTAATCTTCGTCCGTAAGATATTTAGACATGTCAGAAACGGTACCGGAAGAAATATAAGAAGGGAACATTTCTGCGTACATATATCCAATGTCAGGACCATCTCCGGAATTTAATGCGGTAGAGTATTTCTCTTCATAACTTTCCCAAGGGATAATCTCCAATTGCACTTTACAATTATTTTCTTTCTCAAAATCTTTCAATAAAGGAGTCCAACTTTTCGTAGTGTCATCATCAAGAGGTGGCACCCATACCAGTAATTTTTCTTCCCCAGAAGAATCTGTTTTGTTTTTGCTGCCACAACCTACGGCAAGTGTTGCGACCATTGCAACACAGAGTAATACACTTAAAATACGCTTTTTCATTTTTTTCTCCTCCCATTAGGCATCTTTTTAGTAAGATGAACCTTCATTATTATACTAACAGCGAGTCATAGATACAAATTGATAATTCGAATATATATATAGAGAATATCAATTAGAATAACATTCCTCAAGGTGGTATACTATACAGAGAATAGAAATAGGGAGGGCCATCATATGTATGATGCAATCATTGTTGGTGCAGGAATTGCAGGAAGTGTAGCAGCCAGAGAGCTGGCTGAAAAAGGGCAGAAAGTATTATTAATAGAAAAAAAAGATCATATTGGTGGAAATTGTTATGATGTAAAGGATGAGCATGGAGTGCTTATTCATTTATATGGGCCCCATATCTTTCATACAAATAGTGAGAAGGTATTTACATATTTATCCCGGTTTACAAAGTGGAGAGCGTTTACTCATGAAGTAGTAGCAAATGTGCATGGAACATTGATGCCGGTACCTTTTAACCTTTATACTCTGGAAAAAGCATTTGGAAAAGAAGCCGAAATGCTAAAGAAAAAATTAATAGATAAATATAAAATGGGAACCAAAGTGCCGATTCTGGAATTGATGGAACAAGAAGATGCAGATTTGAAACGAATTGGGAACTATGTATATGACAATATATACGTGTATTATACCATGAAGCAATGGGGAAAAAAACCGGAAGAAATTGATCCGGCAGTGACTGCCAGAGTTCCGGTGAACGTATCTTATGATAGTGGCTATTTTTCGGATAAATACCAAGGACTTCCCGAGGACGGATTTACACCGGTATTTGAAGCCATGTTAAATCATGAGAATATTACCATGAAGCTGAACACCGAAGCAAAAGAGGTCATTTCGATTGTAGACAACCAAGTGCTTTATGAGGGAAAACATTTTGAGGGAACCGTGATTTTTACAGGACCATTGGATGAATTCTTTGATTGTAAGTATGGACGATTGCCTTATCGGACTCTTCGATTTGATTTTGAACACTATGACACCTCGGATTTTCAAGGTCATTCCGTAGTTAATTATACGGTGGATGAGGATTATACAAGGATTACAGAGTATTCTCATTTGACCGGACAGCAGTGTGAGGGCACGACTATTTCCAAGGAGTATCCTTATGCTTATACCGGAGAAGAAGGGCAGATTCCTTATTATGTAATTGCCAATCAAGAAAATCAAGCACTTTATGAACGATATAAAGAAGAAGTTGCAGCGGTTAATCATTTTTATTTGTTAGGGAGATTGGCGGAATATCAATACTATAATATTGATAAGATGGTAGAAAAAGCATTGGAATTAAGTGAAAAACTAGTATAAAAAAAGGTTCTCCGATTGATTTTCGGAGAACCTTTTTTTATATGGGCTGCTTGGAAAGGCTAGTCACTTTCTTTGGTTCGGTCACATAGACCACCTGATAAAGCACAATTGCAATAACGCCGGCAACCACCACATCCACTACAGAATGTTGCTTTAAAAACATGGTGGCTAAGATGATGGAAATGCTTAGGACTAACGAGCCATAACGAATCCCCTTCTTATTCTTCAAGCGGTCACTTTGTGAAATCGCCACGTAGGCACCAATAGTGTTAAATACGTGGATACTTGGTAACACATTGGTAGGTGTATCCGTGCGGTATAAGGCCTTGACCATATCTACAAATATATTATCCCGTACAAAGGTATCGGGCCGAAGGGCTAAGCCATTGGGATAAAAAGTGGAGAAAATAAGGAATAAAGTCATCCCGGTAAATAGGAAGGTGACCAACTTATAAAACCCTTTTTTATCGGTAAAAAAG
The DNA here is from genome assembly GCA_036666555.1 of Lachnospiraceae bacterium. GTDB lineage: Bacteria > Bacillota > Clostridia > Lachnospirales > Lachnospiraceae > UMGS1251. The sequence goes on from JAVWVS010000013.1 coordinate 44,812, forward strand.
AAATAGCCAGTGGTGAGGGCAATGAACGCGAACCATAGTAGATAAGGGACAATAAAGTATTCAATAAAAGGAATCTTGTCATCTAGAGAAACATGAATCAAATGATATCCATAAGTGACATGTTTTTCCAAATACATAAACCAAGGCAGATAGATAAGAACATATAAAAACACCCAGGCATGTTTATACTTTTGTAATGATTTTTTTATATTCATGTGAGACGCTTCCTTTTCATATGAATGTACAGATTGAGTTTCTTCTTTACGATTATAGCATGAAAAATAATAGGTCTCAAGGCGGTTCATAGTATCTTAATAATTTTCTTGAAAATTTTCGAAAATGCAGATATCATAATGGGTTTTTCCGTAATAATAGGCTTTTTTTGTACGAAGGGTCCATACTGCTATGGGTATTTTCAATAGTTTTTGTAGTAAAAACAGACTAATGTTTTGTGCATCTTTCAATTTGTACGAAATAAAATCAGGACGTCCAAACACGTTGAACAGTAAAAAACGAGATAATACACATAAAAAAAAATAATTATTTTTGCGATCTTTCATAAGATTGGAAGATAGCTGACCACGAAGTACTTCCGGTGCATGTCGGCGAAACCAATAAAGTACCATGGTATTAAAAGATTGAATCAAATACACACCAGAATAGGAATTTAATTGGGAATAAAGAATTTCACACAATTTTGTGTTCTTTGTGGGAAGTTTTACTTCGATAAGCAATGGAACTCTTCCATGGATATAGGAAAGCACGTCTGTTAATAAAGGGATACGTTCAGAAGTATTTTGCAGGTATAGTTTCTGAAGTTCTGCAAAAGTCAGCTCTTCTATAGAATGATTGACGTTACACATACGAAGTAAAGTGTCGTCATGAAAGACAACTACTTGTTGGTCCTTAGTCAGATGTACATCTAATTCAATTCCCAAAGAATATTTTAAGGCTTCCCGAAAAGCAGACATAGAATTTTCCGGAATCAGTTTTTCTTGACTGAAGAGGCCACGGTGTGCAAAATCTTTTTGTGTTAGAGAAAGAATCTCTTCCTTTTTTGTAAACCGAGGAAACAGCAGAAAAAGATAGCATAAAAACAGAAACAAAAGGGTGATTATTATAAGTAAAATGGGCATAAAAAACTCCTTTGAGAAAATCAATGTGTGCTAATAATGCGAAGCAACTTTTCACCACAGGCGACTTCTATTTGTTTTTGCAAGATGACCGGTTCCCCATCAGCATGAACGGGCAGTGGTATGTCAGTCTCAATGCAAACCTTTTTGCACCGGTATAGGTGCACTTTCTTTGAATAGGTGTGCTTCCCTAAAAATGCTGCAGGAAGTAAAAGCAGAATTTCCAGTTTGGAAATATGGGACACTACAATCACATCTAGAAAGCCATCATCCTCAATAGCAGCGGGACAAAATTTAAAGCCACCTCCTTCATAAGGGAGATTCATGACTGCTGCAAAATAGGTAGAGGGGAAATCGAGTGGTTGTTCTTGATCCAAGGTGAGTGTAAGCTGCGCCAGGGGGCTTAAAAAGATACGATGAATGCCGATGCCTGCGTAGGTAAGTTTTCCAAGGTGCAAGCGGTTTAAGAATAATTTCAATTTGGAAATCGCTGCCTGATGACAGACGGAAGCGTCAAAGCCAATACCGGTACTGACCGCGAAGTCCCGTTGCTTTTGCTTATTCCCATAGGTTAAAGTTCCAATGTTGATAGAATGAATATGTTCTAAGGACAAAATGGATTCCAAGGCTTTGATAGGATCGGTAGGAAGTTTTAAACCACGGGCAAAATCATTACTGGAACCAGTGGGAATATAACCTAGAATCACCTTGCTGTAATCGCGTATTCCATTTAATACTTCATTAATCGTACCATCTCCACCGAGGGCAATGAGAATATGTTCCTGCTCATCACAGGTAAGCTTACTTGCAATTGCAGATGCGTGATTTCGATATTTTGTAAAAAATACTTGATAGGGAATCTGCCGCTGTTCTAATATGGGCATGATGCGTGTCCATATTTCTCTTCCCTTTTGGGAACGGGAATGGGGATTCACAATAAAATGATACATAGGTGGCCTCCTTTTTGCTTCTGTTTCTATTATAATACGAGTTGGACGGTGTAACAACTAAAGAATAATAGTTGACGTGTAATTCTAAAAAAGATACAATATTCACGAGCGTGTTAAAATAATATTGCTGGAAGAAATGATAGAGAAGGAGTGGTCACATGGAAAAGAAATTACAGGAAAAATTTGAGGAACTTTTTGGAAAAGAAGGAGAATATCATATCTATTTCGCACCGGGACGTGTGAATTTGATAGGAGAACATACAGATTATAATGGAGGACATGTATTTCCGTGTGCGTTGACTCTGGGAACTTATGGTGTAGCAAGAAAAAGAACAGATCGCAAGCTGCGGTTTTATTCTCTGAATTTTGAAAGTGCAGGAATCATCGAAACCAGTTTGGATGATTTGAAACCATATAAAGAAGCGATGTGGACGAATTATCCGAAAGGAGTGATGTGGGCCTTTGAAGAACGGGGATATCAGCTTCCCTGTGGATGGGATATATTAATTTATGGCAATATTCCCAATGGTTCCGGACTATCCTCTTCAGCGTCCTTAGAGGTTCTGACCGGATTAATGTTAAAGGATATGTTTGGATTGGAAGATCTGGCCATGGTTGATATTGCCTTAATTGGACAGTATTCGGAAAATAAATTCAATGGGATGAATTGTGGAATTATGGATCAATTTGCCAGTGCTATGGGCAAGAAGGACTGCGCCATCTTCTTAGATACCGCAACCCTTGGGTATGAATATGCAACCATGGTGTTGAAAAATGCAAAAATTGTGATTACCAATAGTAAAGTAAAACATAGTTTAGTAGACTCGGCATATAATGACCGCCGCAGAGAATGTGAAGAAGCACTGAAAGATTTAAAAAAAGTGGTGGAGATTGAAACGTTGGGCGATTTATCAGAAGCGGAGTTCAACCACTGTAAACGTGCCATTCAAGATCCAACTGCATTTCGCAGAGCAAAGCATGCCGTTTATGAAAATCAAAGAACGGTCAGAGCCGTGGAGGCATTGAAGGAAAATAACCTTCAATTATTTGGTGGTCTGATGAATGCCTCTCATGTTTCGCTGCGAGATGATTATGAAGTGTCTTGTGAAGAAATCGATATTTTAGTAGAACTGGCATGGGAGACCCCGGGTGTCATTGGTTCTAGAATGACAGGGGGCGGATTCGGTGGATGCACGGTAAGCATTGTAGAAAATGATGCAGTAGAAGGATTTATTGCTTCTATTGGCAAAGCATATCAAGAAAAAACCGGAATCACTGCGGAATTTTATGTGGTGGAAATTGGTGATGGAGCTCATAAAATTAAATAGGAGGCAGATGGATGCATACACTATGTGAAAATATTACAAAACTAGTACAATATGGTATTGATACAGGATTAACACCTCCATGTGAACGGATTTACACGATCAATCTTCTCCTGGAGTTGTTTCACGAAGAGGACTATGAAGATGTCTGCATAGAAGGACAAACAATAGAACTGGAAACGGTACTTTCTGCACTGTTAGATGAAGCGTGTCAAAGAGGAATCATAGAAGACAGTATTGTATACCGTGATCTGCTAGATACCAAGATGATGAATTGTCTGTTACCACGTCCTGGACAGGTACAGGCAGAGTTTGCTAAAAAGTATGAAATATCTGCCCAACTTGCTACGGAATATTTTTATCAGTTTAGTCAGGATAGTGATTACATTCGTCGTTATCGAGTAAAAAAAGACAGAAAATGGACAGTGGACAGTCCTTATGGAAAGATGGATATAACCATTAATCTTTCTAAACCGGAAAAAGATCCAAAAGCCATTGCAGCAGCCAGACATGCAAAGCAAAGCAGCTATCCAAAATGTCAACTTTGCATGGAAAATGAAGGATATGCGGGACGAGTCGATCATCCGGCCAGAGAAAACCACCGGATTATTCCCATTACCATTGCAGGAGGAGCCTGGGGATTTCAGTATTCTCCTTATGTCTATTACAACGAACATTGCATTGTATTTAACGGGGAACACATCCCTATGAAGATTGAAAGAAACACTTTTGTAAAATTATTTGATTTTGTAAAATTGTTCCCTCATTATATGCTGGGTTCCAATGCGGATCTGCCAATTGTAGGTGGTTCTATTTTAAGTCATGATCATTTTCAAGGAGGTCATTACACATTTGCTATGGCGAAGGCACCTATGGAAGAGAACTTTACCATTCCACATTATGAAGATGTGGAAGTGGGCATGATTCATTGGCCGCTGGCAGTGATTCGTATTCGCCACAAAGAGGAACACAGACTGATTGCATTAGCCACTCATATTTTAGATACATGGCGAAAATATACAGATGAAGCAGCATTTATCTATGCCGAAACCAAAGGAGAACCTCACAATACCATTACACCGATTGCCAGAAAGGTGGGAGATACTTACGAACTGGATCTGGCACTTCGCAATAATATCACTACCACAGAACATCCCATGGGGGTTTATCATCCCCATGCCCAGTACCACCACATTAAGAAGGAAAATATTGGACTCATTGAGGTGATGGGATTGGCAGTATTGCCGGCTAGATTGGAAGAAGAAATGAAATTGCTTGCCAATGCTATATTAGCAGGAGAAAATCCAAGAGACCATGAGCAGATTGCGAAACATGCGGATTGGGTGGAAGAATTTAAACCAAAATATAAAACGATTACTTCTGAAAACATTATGGATATTTTAAAAGAAGAAATCGGAATGGTATTTACACATGTATTGGAAGATGCGGGTGTCTATAAATGTACCCCGGAAGGACGAGGGGCGTTTAGAAAATTCATTCAAACATTGTAAGGGAAGAAGTGCGAAGGGAGTTGACGAAAGATGAGTATCCAAATAGAGGATTTTGGAAAATTAGAAAATGGACAGGAAACAAAATTGTATGCCATCAAAAATGCAGCAGGAATGGAAATTCGTGTCAGTAATTACGGTGCGACACTGGTCAATGTTTTTGTGACAGATAAAAATGGAGACAAAAAGGATGTGGTACTGGGATACGATGATGCAGAGGGCTACGAAAAAAGTCAGGGGATGTTCTTTGGCGCAACGGTAGGAAGAAGTGCGAATCGAATTGGAAATGCCCGCTTTACACTTAATGGAACGACTTACCAATTGGATGAAAATGATCATGGGAATAACCTACATAGTGGAAATGACTATTATAGTAAACGGATGTGGGATGTGAAGGAAGTATCGGAAGATCGGGTGGTATTCCTATTGCATAGCGAAGATGGAGATCAGGGATATCCGGGTGCGCTGGATATGGAAGTCACCTACCAACTGACGAACGAGAATGAATTGCAGATTTCTTATTATGGAACACCTTCTGCAGATACCATTATTAATATGACGAATCACAGCTATTTCAACCTGAACGGACATGCTTTCGGTGATATTCTTTCCCACGAAGTGTGGCTTTTGGCAGACTATTTCACTAGAAGTGATGAGCAGTCTATTCCTACGGGGGAGCTGGTGGATGTTACAGATACACCTATGGATTTTCGGGAAAAAAAGAAATTGGGAAGAGATATAGAACAAGATTATGAAGCATTGAACTTTGGCGGGGGATATGATCATAATTATACTTTAAACAACTATCGAGAATATGAAAAAGTAGCAGAAATGACCGGAGATGAAAGTGGAATTACCATGGAAGTGTATACAGATCTTCCGGGGCTTCAGCTTTACACAGGCAATTTCATTTCAGAAGAACCGGGAAAAGAAGGGGCGATTTATCATCGACGTCAGGCAGTTTGCTTTGAAACACAGTACTATCCGGACGCAGTGAACAAAAAGAATTTCCAGAACCCAGTGTGCCATCAGGGAGAAACCTACGTAACGAAGACCAGTTATCGCTTTTTTCTATAGGAGTCGGTCATGAAAAATAGGATAAAAAAAGTGCCGATTCCGCTTTCGGCCGTGATGCTGGGAAGTGCAGCATTAGGGAACTTATTAGAGGGCTATTCCGAAGGGATTAGGCATATGTGTGCAGTGGTGGCAGTTATTTGTCTAGTACTGCTTCTGCTGAAATTGATGATAGCACCGCAAGCGGTCAAAGCGGATATGAAAAATCCCATTATGGCTAGTGTATCGGCTACGTTTCCGATGTCACTGATGCTGCTGAGTACCTATGCCGCACCAATGGTTGGCAGGGCGGCAATTTACCTTTGGTATTTTGCTATTTTACTGCAAGTGACGTTATTTATTTACTTCACGCTCACCTTTGTAATCAAGCTGCAGGTGCCACGAGTATTTGGCAGTTATTTTATTGTATATGCCGGAATTGCGATGATAGCAGCTACGGCGCCGGTATATGGGAAAAGGGCACTTGGAAATGTAGCATTTTGGGTGGCATTTCCGTGCGTTTTGGTTATGATGGTAATCGTTACATATCGCTATATTACCATTCCAAAAGTATTAGAGGCGGAGAAACCTTTGATTTGTATCTATACTGCTCCTCTTAGCTTGTGCACGGTAGGCTATCTGCAATCGGTTACGCCAAAATCGCATTTATTCGTGCTCATACTTTATAGTACCATTACAATGCTGTATCTATTTGCCTTAGTGAAAGCAATTGGATATTTAAGACTTCCATTTCACCCAAGCTGTGCATCCTTTACGTTTCCGTTTGTAGTAAGTGCTACTGCATCCAAACAAATGATGGACTACTTAGCCGGCATGGGTCGGTCCCTTCCCGTTCTGCACTACATTGCGTTGATAGAAACGGTGATTGCCGTGGTATTTGTTGTGTATACAGTGATTCGATTTTGCAAATTCCTAGTAAATAGTTCCCTTTAAATAATGTTCCAGAGAACGTCTCATATTGGCTTCTAAATCAGCTTCTCCTTCCCGTAAACACCATTCGAATACGTTTCCGATAACCAACATTCGGATATCGGTGGTGATTGCGTCTAGGGGAAGTTCTGTTTTGATTCGTCCGGCATCGAAAGCTTTTTGCAGATAATGTTGTACGGTGACAATGGGGTAAGGCCGTTCGGTACGAATGGAAGGGTTTAATGCCTGGTTCTTCGGATTATAATAACCGGACATAAATTCTACTCCTAGTTCTCGACAGTATTCTGCGTAGTTTAGATATACATGTATAATGGCAACCGTAGCTTCGCCGGCATTCTTTGGCATATCCAATAAATCGGGATTGATGCTTGGCTGGTCTTCGATATAATAGGAAAGTAAATCATCCTTGGTTTTAAAATGATGATAAAAACTCCCATTGGACACGCCGGCCTCTTCACAGATGTTTTTGATAGAAAGTTCTTCATATCCCTTTTTTTGTAGAATGCGTTTGGCTGCAAGAAAAATTCGCTCTTTTGTCTCTTTTGATTTTTGCTGCTGTTTTGACAGCGGTTCTATTGTATGCATAATATCGCCTCTTATTCTTATATTTAAGGCAAGTATAACATAAACGCCTAGAGATTTCAAGAAAACAGAGCGGACTCTAAAAACGTGAAAAATAAACAAATTTGAAGGAAATGAAATCAATTCTTGCAAAAACAGCTCACATCGTATAAAATAACTATTAGGAAAAAAGAATCAGGGAGGTCGACTATGACGGCATATAAAGAGATGGAAACAGAAGAACTGTTGGAATTAAAAAGTAAACTAGAAGCGCAGTATGAGGATGTAAAGGGAAAAGGGCTCAAACTTGACATGTCTAGAGGAAAACCGGCTACCGCACAGCTCGACTTGGCAATGGGCATGATGGATGTGTTGAACAGTGATTCGGATTTGAAGTGCAAGGAGGGAGTAGACTGCAGAAACTATGGCGTTCTGGATGGAATTAAAGAAGCAAAGCAGTTACTTGCAGATATGATGGAAGTACCAAAAGATAATATTGTCATTTTCGGCAATTCCAGCTTGAATATTATGTACGACACGATTTCCAGATCCATGACTCATGGTGTGATGGGAAGTACCCCATGGTGTAAACTAGATAAAGTTAAATTTTTATGTCCCGTACCGGGCTATGACAGACATTTTGCAATTACAGAACATTTTGGAATTGAAATGATTAACATACCCATGACATTAGATGGACCGGATATGGATATGGTAGAAAAATTAGTGAGTCAAGACGAGGAAATTAAAGGGATTTGGTGCGTTCCCAAATATTCCAATCCCCAGGGCATTACTTACTCGGATGAAACGGTACAGCGATTTGCCAGACTCAAACCGGCAGCCAAAGATTTTCGAATTTATTGGGATAATGCATATAGTATCCATCATCTTTATGATGATAAGCAAGATCATCTGATTGAAATTTTAATGGAATGTAAAAAAGAAGGCAATCCGGACATTGTTTATAAATTCTGTTCGACTTCGAAAGTTAGTTTCCCAGGATCGGGAGTGGCAGCCATTGCGGCATCTACAGATAATTTAGCAGGCATCCGGAAACAGATGAAGATACAGACCATTGGACATGATAAACTGAATCAGCTTCGTCATGCCCGCTATTATAAAACCATTCACGGCATGGTAGAACATATGAGAAAACATGCAGATATTATGAGACCAAAATTCGAAACCATATTAGAAGTTTTGGAGCGGGAACTAGGAGGATTGGAGATTGGTTCTTGGATTAGCCCAAGAGGAGGGTATTTTATTTCCTTTGATTCTTTGGAAGGATGTGCAAAGGCAATTGTAGAAAAAGCCAAAGAAGCAGGTCTGATTATGACGGAAGCAGGAGCTACTTTTCCTTATGGAAAAGACCCAAAGGACAGCAATATTCGAATTGCACCGTCTTATCCAACACCGGAAGAGCTAGCAGTAGCGGCAGAAATTTTTGTATTAAGTGTAAAGTTAGTAAGTATTGATAAAATTTTAGGGTAATATAAAATAAGAAGATTCCTTCTATCTTGAGGAATCTTCTTATTTTATTCCGTTCCGTTGCACATAGAAAGATTATCAGTTATAATAATACGATGCGATAAACGTAAGAAAGGAATTGTATAATATGGATATGAACCAAAAATTAACAGAAGAGCTTAAGGTAAAAAGATGGCAGGTGGATGCTGCCGTGAATTTAATAGATGAGGGGAATACCATTCCTTTTATATCCAGATATCGGAAAGAAGCAACCGGAGAACTGGATGATGAACAATTACGTAAACTATATGAACGTCTGATATATCTTCGTAATTTAGAAGAAAAAAAGACACAAGTGTTATCAAGCATTGAAGAACAAGGAAAGTTGACTGAGGAATTACACAATCAAGTGGTGGCAGCGGAAACGCTGGTAGTGGTGGAAGACCTTTATCGCCCTTATCGTCCGAAAAGAAGAACGAGAGCCACCATTGCGAAAGAAAAGGGATTGGAACCATTGGCGAACCTTATTTTCCTACAGCATGTAAAGGAGCCCATAGAGAAATTGGCGCAGGAATATGTGTCTCAGGAAAAAGAAGTCAATACAGTGGAAGAAGCCATCGCAGGAGCCAAGGATATTCTTGCAGAATCGGTTTCGGATGTAGCGGAATATCGCAGTTATATTCGCTCAGCCACCGCCAATCAAGGAAAGCTCTCCACCACAGCCAAAGATGAAAAGGCAGAATCAGTATATGAGATGTATTATAATTTTGAGGAACCCATTCAAAAATTAGCAGGGCATCGGATATTAGCACTGAACAGGGGAGAAAAAGAAAAGGTGCTAACCGTGAAGATGGATACACCGGAGGAGCAAATCACTCGTTTCCTAGCAAAACAGACGATTCATGAGGATAATGTGTATACCACTCCATTATTGCAGGAAGTGGCGGAAGATAGTTATAAACGTCTGATTGCACCGGCCATTGAACGTGAGATTCGAAACGATTTAACAGAAAAAGCGGAAGATGGAGCCATAGAAGTATTTAAAAAGAATCTGCATCAACTGTTAATGCAGCCACCCATTGTAGGACAGGTAGTACTGGGATGGGACCCGGCATTTCGCACCGGCTGTAAACTGGCAGTAGTAGATCCTACCGGAAAAGTGCTTGATACAACGGTGATTTATCCTACGGCACCTACGACACCGGCGAAGATTGAGGCAGCGAAAGAGACCTTAAAGAAACTTGTGAAAAAATATAAAATTACGTTATTTTCAGTGGGAAATGGGACTGCATCTAGAGAATCCGAGATGATTATTGTAGACCTTATTCGGGAAATGAATGCCAATGTGCAATATGTGATTGTCAACGAAGCGGGAGCATCGGTATATTCTGCAAGTAAGCTTGCAACGGAAGAATTCCCTAATTTTGATGTAGGACAAAGAAGCGCAGCTTCCATTGCAAGGCGTCTTCAAGATCCGTTGGCAGAATTAGTTAAAATTGATCCCAAGTCCATAGGCGTGGGTCAGTATCAGCACGATATGAATCAGAAAAAATTAACAGAAGCATTATCTGGTGTGGTAGAGGATTGTGTAAACCGGGTAGGAGTAGACCTAAATACTGCTTCAGCACCACTATTGGCCAATATCTCCGGTATTAGCAATGTAATTGCAAAAAATATTGTGGTATACCGAGAAGAAAATGGCAGTTTCACCAATCGCAGGCAGTTACTAAAAGTTCCTAAATTAGGACCGAAAGCATTCCAACAGTGTGCAGGATTTATGCGTATTCAAGGTGGGAAAAATCCATTGGATGCAACCAGTGTACATCCGGAATCCTATGAAGCTGCTACGCAATTATTAGAAAAACAAGGCTTTGCGGCCAAAGACATTGCAGAAGGAAAATTAGCCGGACTTTCCAGAACCATAAAAGACTATCAAAAATTAGCGCAGGAACTTGGAATCGGCGAGATTACCCTTCGAGATATTGTAAAAGAACTGGAAAAACCGGCACGTGATCCAAGAGACGAGATGCCAAAGCCACTTTTGAGAACGGATGTATTAGAGATGAAAGACTTAAAAGAAGGCATGATATTAAAGGGCACAGTGAGAAATGTGATTGACTTTGGTGTTTTTGTAGACATCGGTGTTCATCAAGATGGGTTGGTGCATATTTCCCAGATTACAGATAAAAAATTTATTAAGCATCCACTGGAAGTATTAAGCGTTGGGGACGTGGTGGAAGTGAAAGTGATGAGCGTGGATTTACAGAAAAAAAGAATTCAGTTAACGATGAAAGGTATTTCCTAAAAGGAAAATAGAGAGGTGCTTTTGTCATGAAAAAATCTATCAAGATTATAGCAGGGGTTTTAGTAGGAAATTTAATTTTAGCATTTACGGTTGCGGCCTTTATATTGCCCCATAATATGATTATGGGTGGCGCTACCGGACTTGGTATTACCATTAACCACTATACGGGGATGGACATTTCACTGGTAGTATTAGGACTGAATGCAATTTTATTTATATTAGGTGGAATTTTTTTGGGGAAGAAATTTGCACTTACGACCATCTTAAGCAGTCTATCCTATCCTATATTTTTATCCGGGATGAGGGCAATTCCGCTTTTGGAACATTTAACAACCAATCGACTGCTGGCATCCATTTATGCGGGAGTTCTATTAGGACTGGGCATTGGCATTGTTATTAAAATGGGCTCTTCTACTGGAGGAACCGATATTATTTCATTGATTGCCAATAAGAATCTTCACTTTCCGCTGGCAGTATGCAATTATGTGATTGATTTTGCCGTATTGGCATCGCAGCTATTATTTTCCGATACAGAAGGAGTGCTGTATGGAATCTTACTGACCTTATTATCCTCGATTGTACTCAACCGGGTAGTTTTGTCCGGCGAATCCCAGATCCAGCTTTTTGTGATTTCGGATAAATATATGGAAATCAGAGAACTTTTATTGCAGCGTATGGACGTAGGAGTAACTCTTGTGAATGTGGAAACCGGATATGGGAAACAAGCACAGCAGGCGATACTGTGCATCGTTTCTAACCGAAAACTTTATGGGCTCAATGAAGCAATTCAAAAAGTGGATGACAAAGCATTTATCACCATTTCCAGAATCAATGAAGTACGGGGACGAGGATTTACGCTGGACCGAGATTATAAAGTGCTTGAAAAGAAATAGAAAAGTATTTTTAAAAAGCCTTGAAATGGGCACTTTAAGGTGCTATACTAGGACACATAATAAAAGAAATTCTTCGGGGCAGGGTGTGATTCCCAACCGGCGGTATAGTCCGCGACCCACGCAAGTGGCTGATTTGGTGTGATTCCAAAACCGACAGTAAAGTCTGGATACGAGAAGAAGATTGTGTTATGAATAGAAGTAAAATCCCAAGCCCCGGATATTTTTATCCGGGGCTTTTTAGTTGCAAGGGGAAATTATTCATTTTATCACATAACTTTCCAGAAGTTTTCCTTTATAAAAAAACAATGTAAAAGAAAAAGGAGAGAAAAAAATGAGTACAAGTACAGATGTAATGCAAAACGCACATGGTGCGTCCAGAACGAAGGTAAGAACAATCGCACAAGTGGGGATGCTTGCAGCAGTAGCAACTATTTTAATGCTGTTTGAGATACCCCTTCCCTTTGCACCTAGTTTCTATGAGCTGGATTTTAGTGAAGTACCGGTGTTGATTGGATGTTTTGCCATGGGACCGGTAGCGGGTGCTGTCATTGAACTAGTGAAAATTATTTTAAATTTTGTGATTAATGGAACCATGACAGGTGGAATTGGAGAAGTAGCGAATTTCTTGATTGGATGTGCGTTCTGTGTGCCGGCAGGAATTATTTACAGGAGAAAACGTACGAAAAAAGGTGCTTTGACAGGAATGGCAGTGGGAACCGTATTGATGACAGTATTTGGCTGTTTGGTGAATGCATATGTGTTGCTTCCGATTTACGCAAAGGTAATGGAACTTCCGTTAGATGTATTGGTGGGATTTGGATCTAAGGTTAATCCTGCAATTACAAGTATTTCCACATTTGTACTATTTGCAGTTGCACCTTTTAATCTTTTGAAAGGGATTGTAGTATCAATGGTGGTGCTGATTATTTATAAGAAAATTAGTCCGGTGTTTAAAATGAATCACAACTAGATTTCCGTTGGAGGAGGCAGTTGTCACGAAAAGAAGGGTGTGCTATAATCTTATAGCACACCCTTCTTTTTGGTAGTAACATAGAAGGATGGAACGGAAAATGTAGGCAAGTTTGAGGAAAAAGAAATGAATATAGAGACATTTAGTGCGGAAGAGACTTACTGGGTTGGACGAACCATTGGAGAAGAGGCAAAACCGGGACAATTATATACCCTAGTAGGTGATTTGGGTGTGGGAAAGACCGTGTTTACACAGGGATTGGCAAAAGGCTTAGGGATTGAAGAGCCTATTAGCAGTCCTACTTTCACCATTGTTCAGATTTACGAAGAAGGCAGACTACCCTTTTATCATTTTGACGTCTATCGCATAGGAGACAGCTCGGAAATGGATGAAGTGGGATTTGAAGATTATATCTATGGGCAGGGAGTGTCCTTGATTGAATGGGCTAATTTGATAGAAGAGATTTTACCGGAGAAACGAACGGAAATCAGGATTGAAAAAAATTTGGACAAGGGATTTGATTACCGAAATATTACGATGATGGAAAGGGAATGAAGAAGATGAAGATATTAGCACTTGATAGTTCGGGATTAGTTGCATCTGTGGCAGTGTTGGAAGATGATCAGATGTTGGCGGAGTATACGGTCAACTACAAAAAGACCCATTCTCAGACCTTACTTCCCATGTTGGATGAACTGGTGAAGATGTTAGATCTTGACTTGCAGACCATGGATGGGATTGCGGTATCCGGAGGTCCCGGATCTTTTACCGGACTTCGAATTGGTTCGGCTACAGCAAAAGGGTTGGGATTGGCTCTTCATAAACCGTTAATCCATGTTCCTACGGCAGATGCCCTTGCTTATAATTTATATGGAGCAAAAGGATTGATTTGTCCGATTATGGATGCAAGAAGAAATCAAGTATATACCGGATTATACCGTTTTGAAAAAGAATTTGAAGTGATAGAAGAGCAAATGGCCATTCCGGTGGAAACATTAATTGCAAAATTAAACGACTTAAAAATGGAAGTGGTTTTCTTAGGAGATGGGGTGCCGGTCTATCGGGAACAATTGCTGGCAGGTCTGAAGGTAGCGGTGACATTTGCACCGGCTCACATGAACCGTCAAAGGGCGGGTGCGGTAGGTACGTTGGGGATGAAATATTATCAACAAGGGAAAATAGAGACTGCAGTAGAGCATAAGCCGGATTATTTGCGCGTATCTCAAGCAGAACGGGAACGAGAAGAACGCATTCGTGCCAAGGAATGCCAAAAAGGAGTCGACGAATATGTATCTGCTTCGAGAGGGAATGGAAAGTGATCTTTTACAGATTGCGGAATTGGAAAGATTGATTTTTACAGATGCTTGGTCACTTCATGGATTGCGGGAAACATTTGCACAGCCAAGAGCTCTTTTAGAAGTGGCAGAAGAAGAGGGAAGCATCCAAGGGTATGCCATTGTCTATGATGTTGTAGGAGAAGCGGAAATTGCTAGAATTGCAGTGGCAGAATCGTCTCGAAAAGCAGGGGTGGGCAGTGCTCTGCTAGAGAAGGTCTGTGAATGGTGCATCCAAAGGGATGCGCATAAATTGTTATTGGATGTCAGGAATGGAGATCAGACAGCGGTTTCTTTTTACCGGCATTTAGGATTTACAGAAGATGGGATTCGAAAAGGATTTTATGAAAAACCGAAAGAAGACGCATTGCTGATGAGCAAGCAACTTCCATAATATATCCTAATTGAGGGAACAGTTTCCACTAGGAATTGCCTTAAGAGGAAGATATAATAAAGAAGTAGCAGTCAATATCCATATTTCACAGGAGGAACATGATGCGTCAGTTTGAAATGAAAAAAACAAAAGAAGTTGTAAGAATCTATTGCAATCAATGTGGGAAAGAAATCCATGTATCCAATGGAACACCGCAGGAAGATGTACTGTCCGTGGAGAAACGCTGGGGATATTTTTCCGGCAAAGATAATGAAGTGCACCGATGGGAGTTATGTGAAGACTGCTATGATAAATGGATTCAGTCCTTTGTCATTCCGGTGGAGAAAGAATAGAAGGAATATGAAATAGGAGAAAAATATGTTAGATGTCTGTTTGTTAGGAACGGGAGGGATGATGCCCCTTCCGTATCGATGGTTGACTTCGCTGATGGTTCGATTGAACGGAAGCAATCTGTTAATCGATTGCGGAGAAGGAACCCAAATTGCAATTAAAGAAAAAGGATGGAGCTTTAAACCCATTGATGTGATTTGCTTTACGCATTATCATGGAGATCATATTAGCGGATTGCCGGGTCTATTACTTACTATGGGCAATGCTGATCGCACAGAGCCTCTGACTTTGATCGGCCCCAAAGGATTGGAGCGGGTGGTGACTGCTCTTCGGGTTATTGCGCCGGAACTTCCTTTTACAATACGTTATCAGGAAATCACAGAATCACAACAGACCTTTGAATTAAATGGATACCGGCTGAAAGCTTTTCGAGTGAATCATAATGTTACTTGTTATGGGTATACGCTGGAAGTAGACCGAGGGGGGAAATTTTGCGTGGAACAGGCAATGGAAAGAGAAATCCCCAAACCTTATTGGAAGCATTTGCAAAAAGGGGAAACCGTGGAGGAAAATGGAATCACTTATACTCCGGATATGGTTCTTGGCGCCCCCAGAAAAGGGATTAAACTAACCTATTGTACCGACACGAGACCCACAGATTCTATCCGAAACAATGCAGTGGAGTCGGATCTGTTCATTTGTGAAGGGATGTATGGCGAAAAAGAAAAGGCAGCAAAAGCGGTGGAATATAAACACATGACTTTTTATGAAGCGGCCAGACTTGCCAAAGAAGCTAGGGTAAAAGAAATGTGGCTGACACATTATAGTCCGTCACTGACAAGACCAGAGGAATTTATGGAGGAAGTGAAAGAGATTTTTCCGGCAGCGAAAGCAGGAAAGGATCGCATGACCATCGAACTGGGTTTTGAAGAATAATATCATAGAGGGAAAAAAATGAAGGAAGAAAAAGAAGTATTGATTTTAGCAATTGAAAGCTCTTGCGATGAAACTGCAGCAGCGGTGGTGAAAAATGGTCGGGAAGTGTTATCGAATGTGATCTCTTCTCAGATTGAACTTCATAAATTATATGGGGGTGTGGTTCCTGAAATTGCATCCAGAAAGCATATCGAGAAAATCAATCAAGTCATTGAAGAAGCATTAGAAGACGCAAAGGTGACATTGGATGATATAGATGCCATCGGGGTTACTTATGGACCCGGTCTGGTCGGGGCTTTGCTGGTGGGGGTTGCAGAGGCAAAAGCCATTGCTTACGCAAAAAACCTTCCATTAATAGGAGTACATCATATTGAAGGCCATATTTCCGCTAACTTTATAGAGAATCAAGAACTCGAACCACCATTTATGTGTCTGGTGGTATCTGGAGGGCATACGCATCTGGTATCTGTGAAAGATTATGGAACCTATGAGATTATTGGAAAAACCAGAGACGATGCAGCGGGAGAAGCATTTGATAAAGTGGCCAGAGCTATCGGGCTTGGCTATCCGGGTGGTCCTAAAATAGATCAACTGTCTAAAGAAGGCAATCCCAATGCAATTGTATTTCCAAAAGCGCATATGGAAGATGCTCCTTATGATTTTAGCTTTAGTGGAGTGAAATCTTCGGTGTTAAATTATATTAATGGCTGCCAGATGAAGGGCGAGACATTCCAACAGGCAGATGTTGCAGCTTCTTTTCAGAAAGCAGTTACGGATGTTCTGGTGGAAAATGCCATGAAGGCAACGGAAGCATATCAGATGAATAAACTGGCAATCGCCGGTGGAGTAGCTTCTAATAGTGCATTACGAAGTGCAATGAAAGAAGCGTGTGAAGCAAAACAGATTGCGTTTTATTATCCTTCACCGATTCTTTGTACGGATAATGCAGCGATGATTGGTACGGCTGCTTATTATGAATACATCCGTGGAACCAGACATGGATGGGATCTCAATGCAGTGCCAAATCTGAAATTAGGTGAACGGTAGACGTGTGCTTGGAGGGATAAAGGGATGAAAAAACAACCGTGTACGGCCATTGTTCTGGCAGCAGGACAAGGAAAACGAATGGAGTCTGACATACAAAAACAGTATTTAGAATTAGAGGGAAAGCCAGTTTTGTATTATGCCCTAAAAGCATTTCAAGATGCACAGATGATAGATAACATTATCTTAGTGGTGGGTGAAGGACAGGAAAGTTATTGCCGGAAGGAAGTGGTAGAAAAATACCATTTTGAAAAAATCAGTGATATTGTGATTGGTGGTGCACAACGTTATCATTCTGTTTTCTGCGGACTTCAGAAAATTTCCCATGAAGGCTATGTCTTTATTCACGATGGTGCACGTCCATTTGTAGACCAGGAGATTTTGGAGCGGGCGTATCAGGAAGTGCAGATACACCGGGCTTGTGTAGTGGGAATGCCTTGTAAAGATACGATTAAAGTAAGTGACTCCAAAGGATTTGCCAAGGAAACACCGGACAGAGAAACCTTATGGATGATTCAGACGCCCCAGGTATTTTGCGTTCCACTCATTTCGGAAGCATATGCCCAATTAATGAAAAAACCGCAGATTAAAGTAACCGATGATGCGATGGTGCTGGAACAGATGTCGGGCTATCCGATAAAGCTGGTAATAGGGTCTTATGAAAACATAAAAATCACCACGCCGGAAGATTTGGAAATTGCGAGAATATTTTGTTGTAAGAGAAAATGAAAATCTTGTCAATTATACCTTGACATATGTTTTGGGTTTGTGCTAAAATACAACTTGTCGCTATGCCAGTGACAAACAATTTCATAACGTGGAGAGGTATCGAAGTGGTCATAACGAGGCGGTCTTGAAAACCGTTTGTCCGAAAGGGCGCGTGGGTTCGAATCCCACCCTCTCCGTTTGAAGTAGTTATTGAAAACCACCATAAAAAGCCACGGTGGTTTTGTTTTTGGAGAAGTACCCAAGCTGGCCGAAGGGGCTCCCCTGGAAAGGGAGTAGGTCGTTAATAGCGGCGCGAGGGTTCAAATCCCTCCTTCTCCGTTCGCTTGTAAGCTGAAATTAGTATGCTGTGAGTGTAAAAACACTGTATTTTGTATGTAGAAAAGATACATACGAAAAAGGTTGAAAAACTTTGAAAAAGGTATTGACAATCATATAGCACAGATGATATTATATCTAAGCTGACCCGTAAGGGACAAGCAAGCAGAACATTGATAATTAAACAATAGACAAACAACCTTGAAAATTTCGAAAAGAGAAAATTTTAAGAACGGACGTTGAGACAAAATTACAGGAATGTAATGGAGTGGTCAATGTCAACCTAGAAAAACAGTAAAAAGGGATAGAATTAATTAGCTAGTAGTTAATTCTGACTCGGAACAAACCAAGTAAGGTAGCTTTTTCTTAGTAAGTTCGAAAGAACCTCACTAACAAAGAAGAAGCGTAAACCGACTAGCACACGTAGAATACCGTGTGAAGTCTTTATACGAGAGTTTGATCCTGGCTCAGGATGAACGCTGGCGGCGTGCTTAACA
>JAVWVS010000014.1:0-21458 GCA_036666555.1 Lachnospiraceae bacterium
AGCTAATCGTAGTGGGCAGTGGAGATATAGAATAGGCGATTATCGTTTAATTTGTGCGATAGAGGACGAGGGACTGGTCATACTTGCATTAACAGTTGGACACCGCAGAGAAGTATATGACTAAAAATAGGAATTGACACTCCCCCTGCTTTAGCTGTGGGGAGTGTCCATCTAAGTTTGTGGTCGCACTATGATTTCTAAATTCTTGTGGTGTAGTATTATCTCCTACTCTATTGAATTTGAACCTGGCGCAACTACGCTTGAGACCGGCAAAAAAGGGCACGTTGTCGCTTCTCTTGGAACGGACAGCGGATATGTTCCTTACACCGCATTTTGTGCAAAAAACAGTTATTTAAAAGAAAATGATGAGACCATTCAAGGGTTTACCAATGCATTGCAAAAAGGAATGGAGTACGTGAAAAATCATACTCCCGAAGAAATTGCAAAAGTAATTACTCCTCAGTTCAAGGAGACCGATATGAAAACATTAACTGCAATCGTAACGAGATACTATGACCAGGACACCTGGAATGAAAATCTTATATTTACCAAAGACAGTTTTGATTTACTACAAGATATTTTAGAAGGCGCAAAAGAGTTAAAACATCGTGTCCCTTACCAAGATTTAGTCACTACCAAATATGCGGAAAAAGCGCAAAAAAAATAAAACGGACAGAAAAAGAGTATTGCAGAATCCTATATATCTGCAATACTCTTTTTTTTATTGGAAGAGAAATTCCAAAGAATAGTGTTCCGCACCATTCCTCACAAATAATGAAGTGCTATTACTATAGCATATTTTTTTGCTACTTTTTTAGCTTGCGACATTATTCGTCAACTTCCCACACTATTAGTCTTATTTCGACATCTTTCGACATTTTTCGGCAATCCCACAAATCTTCCTGTCCGAATATTTTTTCATTTTATACATGAAACTTTTTATTGAGTTCTTCCTTTAGTTCTTGATGCCGAAACATTGCCAATGCAATGAAAAACAAAAAGCTAAAACCAATACAAATAACCGATGGGAATCTGATGGTTGCAACTCCCGTGAACAATAAAAGGAATGGGATAAGCATTCCATACCCGGCTGCCATAATATAATAAATCATATACTCTCTGGCTGTCAGGGATTGAATCTTCGTAATAATAATCATGGATATCATAATTGTGACGCTGACTCCAGGCACCACATAATTGACCGACCATAAATTCCATCCGGTTCCCACATCCCATAAAACACTAACTATAGATACTAGAATTAACTGCCACATAGCATTCTTAAGCAAATTGTGTCTTTTGTAAAATCCAACCGCCAAAGAACTCCACATGGTCAATATTGCCGCCGCAATAATCACACCCCAGTATCTGTCCGGAGTGACTGATACATTGATGATTGCCGCCACCACTGCAGCCACAATACAAAGAAAGGAAAACGTCCTAAAAAACGAAAGACCCGGATAACTTTCCTCTCTCTCCGGTGGATAACTGGGTTCCTTAATTTCAAAATCAATACCTATTTCTTTCAAAACGCGGAAAAAATTCCGTTGAATATTTAGGCTGTCAAATCTAGACGTGAATCCCAGAGAAATTTTATCTTCAAACGAACACATACACAATTCCACTTTGGGTGTGCTGGTATAGACACCAAATCGCTCAATATAAGATGCATAAGGGTCCGGCATGCTCACAACTCCCATATTGGAAAAGATGGCGGTTACTTCTCGTGCAGACAGTTTTGCCCCTGCATTCATACATACATTTTTCAAATCCAATGGTGCAAATTTTAAAATGGGGTGACGTTCTAATGCAACTAAATCATTCATATGAGCCGCAATCTGTTTTCCGGTCAGTTCTTCTTGAAAAAACTCCTTCACATGAGTCAATACTGCTTGAAAGGAAGGGTCTGCCGTACCAAACTGGTAACCCGGTTCAATCCAGCCAAAAAAATTAAGCATAGACTCCGAGGGGAAAAATTTGCGTAAATTCACCGGCACCATAAGTACTACCGGCTTTTTCTCTTGAAATTTTGTCATCTCCTCATGAATCGCATACAGCAGTACCGTAGTCAATAAAACCGTAATGGAGACACCATATTCCCTTGCTTTTCCAAGGGTTTGTTCCACAGAAATGGTCTCTTCTGTAATTTGCATTTCTCCGTATTCTTTTTTTAATTTTTTAATCTGAAATGCCCGTATCTTCTTTTTATTCCATCTCGGTGTATCTTTGGAGTAATATTTTGTAAAACTATCTGCTTCCTGATCTTGAATGGTAATGGTTTCATCGGTCAACGGGATGTTCGGCAATTTAGTTTCACAATGTGCCAAAAGTAAATAATTTTTTACTAATTCCCGCAAAAATTCCATTGCACCAGTCCCATCTGTCAGCGCATGGTATACTTCAAAATTAATTCTATTTTGGTAATAAGTCACTTCAAATAATAATATTTTTTTATCCCGTATATAGATGTTACTGCAAGGTTCTTTACATTCAGCCTTTACCACCGGTCTTAGTTTGCTCCGCTCCAAATAATGCCAAAACAGGCCTTTGCGCATCACCGACAAAAACACTGGATATTTCTTAATGGTCTGATTGAGTGCCTCCTGAAGCATGTCCTCTTGTACCTGCTCTCGTAATTCACAATAAAAACGAAATACCCTGGTATCCTTTTTGCTGCTGGTAGCAGGAAATATTTTCGCAGTATTGTCTAATTTTCTCCAGTAGGCGCGTTTTGCGTTAAACATTTCCTAGACCTCCCTTAAAAACTCTCTAATCAATTTCAAACTTTCCTGTACATGTGGGGAGTTCATTCCCAAGCCAAAAAATCCATGCAACGCACCTTTAATTCGATGCATCTCCACTTCATTTCCCGCTTCTTCTAAACGCTTTCCATAAGCTTCTCCTTCATCTCGCAAGGGGTCGAATTCCGATGTCATAATCAGCGTTTTCGGTTGCCCTGACAAATCCTTCGACAAAATAGGTGCGAAATAAGGATTCTGTAAATCCGCATCGGTTCTTTTATATAGTTGTATATAATCTCGCATCTTCCTTGCGGTCAACAAATAATCTGTTCCATTTTCCATGACAGATGGGAACTGGGAATGCTCTGTGTAATCATTATTGGTAGCTGGATAGATAAGGATCTGTCGCTTGGGCATAAATTCTTTTCGGTCTTTCGCCATTAACGAAAGTGCTGCCGTAAGATTTCCCCCTGCACTATCACCAATCAATGTGATTCTATTTGGATCTGCCTTTAAAATAGATTGATTCGTAAAAATCGCTTTTGCCACAGCATAACAATCTTCTAAACCAATTGGAAATTTATGTTCCGGTGCCAATCGATATTCCACAGAAATGACAATGTGTCTTGCATCCCTTGCCAATTTAGCACAAATCCGTTCGTAATTCTCAATACCATCGGTCACCCAACCACCGCCATGAAAGAACAACAAGATGGGAAAGGGATCCCCTTTTTTTCCATCTTGTGCCAGGGTTTTCTCGTCCGGAAGATAAATACGAACAGGTACTTTGTAATCTTTATTTGAAACCTTATAATCAATGGTTTTATGAAAGACCTTTAACGGATCTATCGCCTTTATATTTGCTAAAGTTCTTGATGACTCCACGTCTATTTTACCAAACGACAAGGTCTTTAATATCTTTCTAATTGCTTGATCCAACGTCATCGCAATTTCCCTCCACTGTTTTATTGTGGTTTCATTATACATGACTGCTTCTTTAAATACAATGTGTGATAACCCATTCTACAAAAGAAAATATTTTAATACAAATAGGATTGCCAGCACATACATCAGTGCACTGATCTTTTTATTTTTCACTTTCCCTGTGACCACATTAAGAACCACGTAGGAAATAACACCCATTGCAATTCCTTCTGAAATACTATAGAAAAATGGCATTGCAACGATACAAATAAAACTTGGAATTGCTTCACTGTAATCTTCAAAATCAATATTTACGATATTTGTAAGCATATAAAATCCAGTAATAATCAGTGCAGGTGCTGTTGCAAAGGCCGGAATTGCCAGAAAAATCGGTGCTAGAAACAGGGATAAACCAAATAAAACAGCCGTTGTAAATGCAGTTAATCCTGTACGTCCTCCCTCGGATACTCCGGAAGCACTTTCTACAAAGGTTGTTACGGTAGATGTTCCAAGAACTGCACCGGCGGTAGTAGCTACTGCATCTGCCATCAATGCTCCTTTAATGCGTGGAAGTTTTCCGTTTTCATCCAACATGCCGGACTTCGAAGATACTCCAATTAATGTTCCGATGGTATCAAACATATCCACAAATAAGAATGCAAATACCACTACGGCAAATTCCAAAGAGAAAATTCCCTTGAACTCTAATTTCCCCAGTATGGGCATCAGACTTGGAATAGCTAACCCATTGCTAAAATCCGGAAGTAAACTAAAACATCCTACCTCTGCATTCGGGACATACCATCCAATCAGTTGGCAGAAAATTCCCAAAATCCAAGTGATCAACATTCCCCATAAGATATTTCCTTTTACTTTTTTGATTACCAGTAATCCAATAATAAGCAGTCCAATAATGGCAAGCAATACGGTAATTCCTATATCCTGAAAAGATGCTGCTGCCTTATTTGCCTGATTATATTTATCCAAAGAAAACAACTGTAACAATGTACTTCCGCCAATGACAATATGTGCGTTTTGTAATCCAATAAAAGTAATAAACAGACCAATCCCCACACTCACTGCGGATTTCAAATTCCCCGGAATGGCATTGAAGATTGCCTCGCGGATACTGGTCGCCGACAGAATCATAAAAATAATACCTTCCACAAACACTGCTGTCAACGCCATCTGCCAGGAATATCCCATTCCCAAAACCACGGTATAAGCGAAATACGCATTTAATCCCATTCCGGGTGCTAATGCAAATGGGTAATTTGCAAAAAATGCCATCAATAAGGTTCCAATCAACGCTGCAAGTGCGGTTGCTGTAAATACTGCACCATGATCCATCCCTGTTTCCGCTAAAATACTTGGATTTACTGCCAAGATATAGGACATGGTCATAAATGTTGTAATCCCCGCTAAAATTTCTGTCCTCACATCTGTTTTATTCTCTTTTAGTTTAAAAACTTTTTCTATCAAAATATCCACCTCTTTATTCTACCTTTCTCTCATTTGATTTTATTCAAAAAGTGCAGTTGATAAATAGCGTTCTCCCGTATCTGGAAGCAATGCTACAATCGTCTTTCCTGCATTTTCTTCTTTTCCTGCCAATAACAAAGCCACATAAAGCGCTGCACCGGAAGAAATTCCGGTCAATATTCCTTCTTGCTTTGCAAGCAATTTGGCTGCCTCATAAGCATTCTCTTCTTTTACCGGAATCACTTCGTCATAAATTTCGGTATCCAAAATCTCCGGGATAAATCCTGCGCCGATTCCTTGCAGTCCGTGAGGTCCCGATGGTTTGCCCTCCAATACCGCAGATTTCTCCGGTTCGATTGCTATAATCCTTACATCCTTCTTTTGCTGTTTTAAATAAGTTCCTACACCGGTGATAGTACCTCCTGTACCTACACCTGCAATAAAAATATCCACATTTCCATCGGTGTCCTCCCATATTTCAGGTCCTGTCGTTGCCATGTGAGCCTGCGCATTGGATGGATTGACAAATTGACCCAGTACGATAGAATTCGGGATTTCTTTGGTCAATTCCTCTGCACGTGAAATAGCACCGGACATTCCCTTTTTTCCTTCTGTTAACACAATGGAAGCTCCATATCCTTGTAACAATTTTCTTCGCTCCACACTCATGGTTTCCGGCATGGTAAATATCGCATGATATCCTCTGGAAGCAGCCACTGCTGCCAGGCCGATTCCTGTATTCCCACTGGTTGGTTCAATAATGGTTGCACCCGGTTTTAATAACCCTTGTTCTTCTGCATCCTCCACCATTTTTTTAGCTACTCGGTCTTTCACACTTCCTGCTGGATTAAAGAGCTCTAACTTGACCAACACTTTTGCATGCAGTTTTTCTATCTGTTCCAGTTTTGCCAATTCCAAAAGTGGTGTATGACCAATTAATTCTGTAACACTTTGATATATCATGCCCATATGATTTCCTCCTAATGTAGTTTTTTACAATCTTTCCATTGTTTATTGTACACGAAAAACCAATTACACACAATAAGCATTTTTAGAATCCGTTTCCGTAAATCTTTGGTACTTATTGTGAATATTTAACCAAATCCGTTGACATTTATAGGAAAATATGCTAATCTGACGTGGTATTCTCTTATGTAGATTGCATTTGATGATACACACCACTAATTATTTTTTTATTTTATGGAGGTAACAACATGAGCAAAGGTACAGTAAAATGGTTTAACAACCAAAAAGGTTATGGATTCATCTCTGATGAAGCTGGAAACGACGTATTCGTACATTATTCAGGACTGAATATGGATGGATTCAAAGCATTGGAAGAAGGTCAAGCAGTAGAGTTTGACGTAACCGATGGTGCTAAAGGACCTCAGGCAGTCAATGTAACAAAACTTTAATCAGACTTTTAATGTGCCTTTTATTTATATAAAACTAGACTTAGATTTAATAATTAAAAAGCAGTTCTTAAAACGACATGATTAAAAAAGGTGTATCGCTCAATGCGGTGCACCTTTTTTTTGTTATTTATTGGCTGTATATGCTTCCTGAGCTGTCCACACATCGAAACCATTTTCTTTTAAAATATCAACTGCCTGTAGTGGGGCTTCCGTCTTTAACACTGCCGAAGCGTCTTGCCCATTGGCAAATGCATACATATATTCCACATTAATATTATTTTCCAATAATAAATGCATGGCTTTACTCAAAGAACCGCTGGCATGAGGAACGCGAATAGCAACTACCTCCGTAAGCATTGCGGTGATTCCTTTTTCCTTTAATACTGCTTTCCCTTTTTGTGGATCCGATACAATCATGCGAAGCATTCCATAGTCAGAAGTATCAGCAAGACTTAAGGCAACGATATTCACATCATTTTTTCCTAATGTGGCAAGGACCTCCTCCAGTCTCCCCTCTCTGTTCTCCAAAAAAACGGATAATTGTTGAATGGTCATTTTGCTTTCCTCCTTAGATTCCCTCTCTGTTGTCAATGACACGCTTTGCTTTTCCTTCGCTTCGTTCAATGGTCTTGGGCTCTACTAATTTTACTCTTGCAGATACTCCCAGTGCTTGTTTTAATACTGCTCCAATTTTATTTTTCAAAGCATCCAAACGTTTGATTTCATCTGAAAAATATTTTTCATCCACTTCGACCATCACGGTTAGTACATCCATGTTGTTTTCACGGTCCACGATCATGAGGTAATGTGGCGCAACATCGCCACCCATACCAAGCAGTGCTGTCTCCACCTGTGTTGGGAATACATTAACACCACGGATGACTTTCATATCATCGGTACGTCCGGTAAATTTAGATATACGAGGCGTTGTTCTGCCACATGCGCATGTTTCATAGGAAATACTGGTGAGATCCTTGGTTCGATAACGAATGAGTGGCATTCCCATTTTCGACAAGGTCGTAAATACCAATTCTCCGGTCTCGCCTGGCGCACATTGCTTTTGTGTAGCAACATCTAATACTTCTGGATAGAAATGATCCGCCTGTACATGAAGACCACTGTGATGAATACAGTCTTGTGCCACTCCCGGACCCATAATCTCGCATAATCCGTAGATATCAAAGCAGTTAATGTGAAGAATACTTTCTATCTTTTCTCGCATTTCCTTGGTCCAAGGTTCTGCACCATGAATGCCTACTTTGATTTTCATTCGGTCCACAACACCTGCTTCTGCCATAGATTCTGCAAGATGCAATGCATAAGATGGGGTACAGGCAAATGCCGTGGCTCCAAAATCTTCCATACACATCATCTGCCTTTTTGTATTTCCTGCAGACATGGGGATGGACGTAGCTCCCAGCGCTCTTGCACCGAAATCAATACCCATTCCGCCCGTAAACAACCCATAGCCATAGCAAATGTGAATCATGTCTTCAGAGGTAATCCCTGCCATCGTGAGACATCTTGCCACACACTCACCCCAGAGGTCTACATCGCTTTGTGTATAAGAAGCAAGTGTCAATTTTCCGGTAGTTCCAGATGTTCCCTGTACTCTTACGATTTCCGATTGTGGTACGGCTACAAACCCGAATGGATAATTGCTGCGAAGATCTTCCTTCGTTGTAAATGGAAGCTTGTGAATGTCTTCGATTCCCTTAATATCTCCCGGTTCTATCCCCATTTCTTTCATCTTATCTGTATAAAAAGGAACAGTTCCATAAACTCTGTTTACCAAATCGACTAATTTTTTTCCTTGCAGTTCTGCCCGTTCTTCTAAACCCATACATTCTGCTTTGGGATCTCTAATTCTTTCTTTCCACTCCATTGTATCTCATGCCTGTCCTTCCTGTTTTATCATCTACAAGTCTAATTCTTCCACTATTTTTACATCTGCTTTCTTTAAGATATCCGCAGCCTTTTGAAAATCATCTGTATTAAAGACTAGTACCGGTGCATCGCCGGTTCGAATTACAAAGGAATAGATATAATTAATATTCACGCCACCTTCTGCCAACAAGGACAACATCTGATTCAGATTTCCCTTTTCATCTTTTAATTCTACACCAATCACTTCATGAATCCGAACTACAAATCCTTGCTGTGTTAAATATTCTTTTGCTTCCTTACTTTTATCTACCACCAATCTTAAGATGCCAAACTCCGGCGTATCAAAAGAAGCAATGGCACGAATATTAACATGGGCTTTTGTCAATGCCTGGGTTACATCCATTAAACTTCCCGGCCTGTTTTCCACAAATATAGATAATTGTTTAATCATATTGTCCTCCTATAAATGATAACCTGCATCAAATGCCTTTTTATTGATTTCAATGGTTTTAGGTGGTACCGTACGTCCAATCACATCGTACCACTGCTCTTTGGTAAAATCCATATGCTGAGCAGCAATCCCCAGCACAATCATATTAAACACTCTGGAATTGCCCAGTTTTTTTGCTTCTTCCGTTGCATTCACCGTGTACACTTTATGTTGTTTTGCTAACTCTTCTAAAATATGTTCCGGGTAGGTCGCTGCGCCAATCACCACCGGCATAGGATCAATGCGCCAGTCATTGGCAATCAATACGCCGTCTTTTTTTAAAAAATGAGCATAGCGCAATGCCTCCAGGCGTTCAAATGCAATAATCACATCTGCCTGCCCTTCTTCTACAATGGGTTCTGCAACCTTTTCACCATAGCGGACATAGGTTACTACGCTTCCACCTCGCTGAGCCATTCCGTGAACCTCTGACAATTTTACATCATAGCCAGCTGCAATCGCTAGTCCACCTAAAATTCTACTGGTAAGTAATGTACCTTGACCACCCACACCTACAATCATGATATTTTTTATTGTCATTATCTGTCACCTGCCTTTTGAATTGCATCAAATTTACATAAGGTCTTACACAAACCACAACCGGTACACATGGTATCATCAATATGAATGGTTCCATCTGCATTTTTCGTCATGGCAGGACAGCCCGGTTTCATACACATTCCACATTTTTTACATTTATCTTCCAGTGCAATGTAGAATGGCTTTTTTGATTTATCCAAAAGTACACACGGGGATTTGGTAATGATGACCGATACTTCTTCTCTATCGGTTTCTTCCCGAATGACTTGTTCCAACTGTGCGATGTCAAATGCATTTACTTCAATCACATGTTTTACGCCGATTGCACGGCAAAGCTCTGGGATATCAATGGCATAGGTCGCATCTCCCTGCAGTGTTTTTCCGGTAGCTGCATGGTCTTGGTGACCGGTCATACCGGTGGTAGAGTTATCTAAAATCATAACCGTTCCCGTTGCTTTATTATACATCATATTCATTAAAGAATTGACACCGGTATGTAAAAAAGTGGAATCTCCAATGACTGCTACCCAGTCTTTTACATACGCACTTCCTTTTGCCTTTTCCATTCCGTGCAAACTGGAAATACTTGCCCCCATACAAATAGTGGTGTCTACTACACTTAATGGTGGTACCGCCCCTAACGTATAACAACCAATATCACCTGCTGCATGTTTTTTCAATTTGTTGAGCACATAATAAACACTTCGGTGAGGACACCCGGGGCACAGTATGGGTGGACGATTGGGAATCTGCGCAGGTGCACTGATTTCTATCTCCTCATGAAGGATTGCTTTTTTAATCATATTGGCACTATATTCCCCTTGAACGGTAAATAGTTCTTTTCCAATGGCCTTGATTCCCCATGATTTCACTTGCTCTTCGATAACCGGATCCAACTCTTCCACAATGTAAAGGCAATCTACTTTTTGTGCAAATTCCTGTATTAATTTTTTAGGAAGAGGATTCACCATGCCAAGCTTCAATACGGACGCTTCCGGCAATGCCTCTTTCACGTACTGATAAGGAATTCCACTGGTAATCACACCTATTTTTGTATCTTGCATTTCTATCTGGTTTATGGATAATGTATCTGCCGCTTCCGCCAATTCTAAATTTCTTTTTTCAATTTCTATATGACGTCCTTTTGCATTCCCCGGCATCATCACGGTTTTTGCCACATTTTTGATATAGGGTTTATCTTCGATTTCCTGCCGTTCTTCCAAGGTGACCATTCCTTGAGAATGTGCCAGTCTGGTAGTGGTTCTTAAAATTACAGGGCGGTCATACTGTTCACTGAGTTCATAAGCCAGTTTCACAAATTCTTTTGCTTCTGCACTGTCCGATGGCTCCAATACCGGCACTTGTGCCGCTCTTGCCACCATTCTGGTGTCTTGTTCATTTTGAGAGCTGTAAAGTCCCGGATCATCTGCTACGACCATAACCAATCCTCCGGTCACACCCATATAGGATACGGTATAAAGTGGGTCTGAAGCAACGTTCAGACCTACGTGTTTCATACACGCCAGAGAACGTACTCCTGCGACACTTGCACCAATGGCGACTTCCGTTGCCACCTTTTCATTGGGAGACCATTCTGCATAAATATCCTCTTTATATCGGACTAAGTTTTCACTGATTTCTGTACTTGGTGTGCCGGGGTAAGCTGCGGATACTTTTACTCCCGCCTCATAAGCTCCTCTGGCAATGGCTTCGTTGCCAAGCATAATAACTTTTGTATGTTCTGACATGGTTTATAATCCATCCTTTCGTAAATCGGTTACTCTCTTTGCTTTTCCTTCAAAGCGCTGCAAGGTATGAGGTGCCACTAATTTCAAATTCGTTGCAAGTCCCAACTGAGATTTTAACCCCTTCTTGATATTTTGTTCCAGTTCACTTAATTTTGCATAACTGTCCAGCAACCTATCGTCAATCAATTCCACGCGAATAGTCATCACATCCAAACGATTCTTGCGCTCTACCACGATTTCATAATGAGGACCGATTTCCTTGATTTTTAATAGGACTTCTTCGATCTGTGTTGGGAATACATTCACTCCACGAATCACTAGCATATCATCTGCACGTCCCGATAGATTTTCCATTCTTACAGTAGTTCTTCCACATTGACATGGCTCATAAAACAACCGGGTCAAATCTCCTGTACGATACCGAATGAGAGGAATCGCTTCTTTTCCCAGACAAGTAACGACTAATTCACCACGTTCCCCTGCCGGTAATACTTCTTCCGTCTCCGGATCGATAATTTCCGGAATAAACCAGTCCTCATTGATATGCATTCCACATAAACAGGTACATTCTCCTGCGACCCCGGGACCGCACAATTCACTCATTCCATAATTTTGTGTACAGATAAATTGTTCTCCCCATACCCGGTGCATTTCATCACGCATAGGTTCTGTCATACCTTCTCCGCCAAACAATCCAATTTTCACCTTCAAGTCCGTTTGAGGATGGATGCCCCGACTTCTTAATTCTTCTCCAAGGTGAAGCGCATACGAAGGCGTTGCAACCAATAGTGTGGTTTCCATATCCTGCATAAACATAATTTGTTTATTGGTATTTCCGGAAGATAACGGAATCACTGCTGCACCTAATTTTTCTAATCCCCCATGAAGACCAAGCGCTCCTGTAAATGTTCCATAGCCAAATGCAATCTGTGCCACATCGTCTGGGTTCGCACCACCCATGCAGGCAACTCTGGCCACATTGTTTAACCATACATCCAAATCGTTCTTCGTATAGCCTACTACTGTAGGTTTTCCTGTTGTTCCGGAACTAGCATGAAACCTTACAATCTCCTTTTTATCTACTGCAAATAATCCGGTGGGATAATTTTCCCGAAAATCCGCTTTATATGTAAACGGCATTTTCTTTAAATCGTCCAATGATTGAATTTGTTCCGGTTTTACACCGGCTTCTTCCATTTTTTTACGATAAGGTGCTACTTTCTCATAAATATAAGTAACCGTTTCCTGTAATCGCTGTAACTGGATTTTTTCAATTTCAATCCTTGGCAGAGTTTCTTCCTTTGCCCAAATCATCGCCGTTTCCTCCTCTATTCCATCTTTTTTTATTTTTGTTCACTTCATTGGTAACTCATTTATTATAGCACAATACTTTCGCGATTTAAAGCATTAATTTATCAAACAGTGACATCTGGTTCGTTGCGGGAAGATTTCCAAACATTCCCAAATCATCCATGAAATCAATGACTGTTTTACTTGCTTTCGTTCTTTGGCGAAAATCATCTCTGGATAGATAGGGGCCATCCACTGCTGCCATTTCCACCGCTTCTGCTGCCTTATCGCCCATTCCATCTATGCTGGACAAAGGTGGCATCAGTTTTTCACCGATAATTTGAAATTTCGTTGCTTTTGCTGAATAGATGTCCAGAGGGATAAATTCATATCCTCTGGCATACATTTCTTGAACAATGCGCATATCTTTCAAGGTGTCTTGATCCTTTTTTGTAAGAATATCGGATCTTTTCTTATAATCTTTGATATAATACTCCAGTTTTTCTTTCCCCTGACACATCAGTTCATAGGAAAATGCGTTGGCACGAATACTAAAATAAGCTGCATAATAGGCTAACGGATATTTCACTTTGCAATAGGCAATCCGATAAGCCATCATGACGTAAGCTGCCGCATGGGCTTTCGGGAACATGTATTTGATTTTTTTACAAGACCAGATATACCAGTCCGGTACCCCTGCTTCCAACATTGCCTTTTCCCATTCCGGTTTTAAGCCTTTTCCTTTTCGAACGGACTCCATGATCGTAAAAGACAGCTCACTTTCCATACCCGTATGAATTAAAAATGTCATAATATCATCTCTGGTACAAATAGCCGTGGAAATAGTGGCCTTTCCTTCCGAAATCAAAGTCTGTGCATTATTTAACCATACATCGGTTCCATGGGACAGGCCGGAAATTCGAATCAAATCGGAAAAAGTCTTTGGCTTCGTATCCACTACCATCTGGATTACAAAGTCTGTTCCAAATTCCGGAATACCAAGACACCCTACCGGGCAGCCTCCAATCTCTTCCGGTGTTACCCCAAGTGCCCTTGTATTATCAAATAAAGACATCACCTCCTGATCATCCAGAGGGATTTTCGTGGCATCAAATGGATTCTCTAATGCATGATATTCGTTTTCCATTGCATCCGAAGAAATCAACTCTTCTAACATCTTAATCATGGTTGGATCATCATGACCCAGAATATCCAGTTTTAACAGATTATGGTCAATGGAATGATAGTCAAAATGCGTTGTGATAATATCTGTGGTCATGTCATTGGCCGGATGCTGCACCGGCGTAAAAGAACTGATGTCTTCTCCATGGGGAAGTACAATAATGCCTCCCGGATGCTGTCCGGTACTTCTTCTCACACCGGTACACCCACCAACAATACGATCAATCTCACATTTTCGTTTTCTGCTGTCCCGCTCTTCAAAGTAATTCTTCACAAATCCATAAGCCGTTTTATCTGCCAGGGTACCAATGGTCCCTGCACGAAAGGTCTGCCCATCCCCAAAGATAATCTCCGTGTATTTATGTGCATTACTCTGATAATCCCCCGAAAAGTTAAGGTCAATATCCGGTTCTTTATTTCCTTTGAATCCCAAAAATGTCTCAAATGGAATGTCGAATCCGTCTTTGATCAGCTTCGTTCCACAATGAGGACAGATTTTATCCGGCATATCCCAACCACAGCCACCGGCAAATGCTTTCACATCTTCGGAATCAAACTCACTGTAATGACATTCTTTGCAGTAATAGTGTGGACTCAGTGGATTCACTTCTGTGATTCCTGCCATGGTCGCAACAAAGGAAGAGCCCACTGAACCTCTGGAACCCACCAAATATCCGTCTTCATTGGATTTCCACACCAACTTTTGTGCAATGATATACATCACTGCAAATCCATTGGTAATAATCGAGTGCAATTCCCTTTCCAGCCGTTCCGTCACTACTTCCGGAAGCATCTCCCCATACATACTATATGCTTTTTCATAGCAAATCTTTCGGAGCGTCTGATCGGAATTTTCAATCACCGGAGGACACTTATCCGGTCGCACCGGAGATATTTTTTCCACTTGGCCTGCAATTTTATTAGGATTATCAATAACAATTTCCCTGGCTTTTTTCGAACCCAGATACGTAAATTCTTCTAACATTTCTTCCGTTGTACGCAAGTAAAGAGGTGCCTGTTTATCCGCATCACTAAACCCTTTGCCTGCCATAATAATCCGTCGGTATACTTCATCTTCCGGCTCTAAAAAATGCACATCACAAGTCCCTACCACCGGTTTATGAAATTTTTCTCCCAATTTTACAATTTTTCGATTGATATCCTTCAAATCTTCTTCGGTCCGCACATTGCTGATTTTCTCACTAGCCAGCATAAATTCATTATTCCCTAATGGCTGAATTTCCAGATAATCATAAAAATCTACCAATTTTGCAATGGTTTCTTCTGACTTGCGATTCAAAACTGCTTGATACAATTCTCCTGCTTCGCAAGCACTTCCAAGAATTAATCCCTTTCGGTATTTATTAAACTCACTTTTGGGAATTCTGGGACGCCTTCCATAATAAGTTAAGTGTGACATGGAAATCAGGCGATATAAATTGACTCTGCCTTCTTCATTTTTCGCCAAAATAATGGCATGATAAGTCGGAAGTTTACGAATATTATCCGGATTCATAGACCCAAATCGATTGATTCCCTTTAAGGTAGTGATTTCTTGTTCTTTCAGCATCTGCACAAATTTCAAAAAGATTTCTGCCGTGGCCATTGCATCATCCACTGCACGATGGTGATTCTCCAATGACACATTCAATGCTTTTGCCACTACATTGAGCTTGTACTTGGAAAGTGTCGGCAATAGCACTCGGGCCAATGCCACTGTATCCACCGACACAAATTTTGCTTCGATCTCCTGGTATCTGCAGTTTTGCTCCACAAATCCCACGTCAAATCCTGCATTGTGTGCTACCAATACCGAACCTTCGGAAAACTCTAAAAACTGTGGCAAAACAACTGCTATCCCCGGTGCATCCATCACCATATCATCCGAAATTCCGGTCAGTTGCGTAATCCGAAACGGGATGGGCATACCTGGATTTACAAAGGTACTGAAACGATCTATGATTTCTCCGTTATGCACCTTTACTGCACCCACTTCAATGATTTTATCCTGAATGGCACTAAATCCCGTGGTCTCTAAGTCAAAGACTACATAAACATCATCCAGTGTCTGGCTGCCTGCCCCCACTGCAATTTCCGTCAAATCATCTACCAGATAAGCTTCTACACCGTAAATAATTTTAAAAGGATCTTCTTTCGGTAATGTTTCTATGTAATGATTGGCATCCGGAAACGCCTGAACCACACCATGGTCAGTAATAGCAATGGCTTTATGCCCCCAATCATGGGCGCGTTTGACAATATCTGCCACTTCCGAGACTCCGTCCATATCGCTCATCTTCGTGTGGCAATGTAGCTCTACTCTTTTTTCGGGGCTAGTATCTTTTCTAGAAACCGTGAAATCCGGAATTTTTTTCATTCCTGTAACTGATCCAATTGTCAGTTCCCCGTCATATTTATCAATGGTGGTCACTCCTTTGATTTTTAAAAACCCACCTTTTTTGACCCCGTCTAAAATATCCGGGAGCTGTTCATTTTTGGTAAACATCTTCACAGTAATTGTATCTGTAAAGTCCGTCACTGCAAACATAACAATGGTTTTTTCATTGCGGATTTCTCTGGTTTCCAGGTTGATTACCTTCCCATGAATGGTAATCTCTCCCATCTCACCTTCTACTTGTGACAACGCTATCACATCGTCTTCAAAATCTCTTCCATAGATGACATTGGGATCGTCTGATTTTTTAGGATAATAATAACTGTTCTTTTGAAAATCCCGTTTTCCAAATGATTCTTGTTTACTTTGTTTGTGCTCTTTTTCTTTCGTTGTTTCTTCTTGTTTCCCCAATTGTTTTTCTTCATTTAAGTCTAAGATTGCATTCACTTCTTGACGCAGCCTAAGCTCATTATTTTGTTTCATTTTACTTTCAGCTGCTTCTTTATAAACCACACGAATTTCTATCGGCATATGACATCGTTCATTAAAAATCATCTGAAGTAATGAAACAATCGCATCTTTTTTTCCTTCTGCCACAATGGTATCTGCCATCTGCAAACATAATATATGTTCATTTTCAAATGTACATTGTGCCTTTGCAAACATATTCTGCTCCACTGCACTTCTTCTTTTCAGTTCTAGCAAAATACTGTCCCGATACTCCTCCATCAAGTTCTCCGGAGTATATTGTTTGGATAAATAAAAGGCTTCTATCATCTGAATCTGAATATTGGTCTTTTGAAACAATTGCTCTTTGATTGCCTCCTCTACCTGATAAATATACTGTTTCATAATCAGATGGGAACTTTCGATATGTACTTTGATATAATCCCGTGCAGAAGTGGTAGTTACCTTGCTCACTTCTACGTCTTTCAATAACATCTGTATTTCTTTGCCTACCTTTAGGGTTGGAAACACATCAAAAAACACTTTTTTCATACCCATCTGCTCCATTTATCTTTCCCAGTGCAATAATTCCTGTCTCAATGTTTCTAATAGTTCTTCTTCTTTTACTTTTTTTATAATTTGTCCCTTTTTAATTAGCAGTCCTTCTCCAATTCCTCCTGCAATTCCAATATCCGCTTCTTTTGCTTCCCCTGGCCCGTTCACTACACAGCCCATCACAGCCACTTTTACATCATCCAGAGGAATCTCTGCCACCATTTGTTCTACCTGATTCGCCAATCCTATCAGATCAATTTTAGTACGACCACAAGTGGGACAAGATACCACCTCGATGCCACCCTTTCGAAGTCCCAATGCCTTTAAAATCAATTTTGCAGATTTGATTTCTTCCACTGGGTCTCCTGTAAGTGATACGCGGATGGTATCTCCAATTCCCTGATATAAAATAATACCCAGTCCCACTGAAGATTTAATGTTTCCGGATAATAGTGTGCCGGATTCTGTGATTCCCACATGGAGAGGATAAGGACAGACTTTTGCAAGCAATTCATGGGCTTTGACACACATCATCACATCTGAAGATTTAATGCTAACCACCAGTTGATCGTAATCCAAGTTCTCAATCATCTTCACTTTATCCAGTGCGCTTTCCACAATTCCTTCTGCCGTTACTCCTTTATATTTCGCTACCAATTCCTTTTCCAAAGATCCACTATTGACCCCTACACGAATGGGTATCTGATATTCTTTTGCTTTTTCTACTACGGCACGCACCCGGGATATATCTCCGATGTTCCCCGGATTAATGCGAATCTTATCTGCCCCATTTAATATAGATGCAATGGCAAGGCGGTAATCAAAATGGATATCCGCCACAAGTGGAATGTGAATCTGTTTTTTTATCTCCCTCAATGCTTCCGCCGCTTCCTGTGTTGGTACTGCACATCGTACAATGTCACACCCTGCTTTCTCCAGCTTTACTATCTGAGCTACCGTTGCTGGAATATCTTCCGTGGGCGTATTGGTCATAGACTGTATGGCAATGGGATGGCCTCCACCGATTAAAGTTTCTCCGACTCTGATTGTTTTTGTTTCTTCTCTTTTCATGGTTTCATCCTTTCATCCTTTAAAAATCCCTCTATGATGAGTCTTTCTTTCAAAGTGACATCATAGAGGGATTTTATTACCTATTATTTTTTTACAAATACCATCTGTTCACCGTATTCTCGTTCTGTTAATGTCAATTTATTCTTATCAATACTATAATCGAAAGTGGTGGTAAAAGGACTCACGGCTGCTTCCAATCCTTCTTTGGTGTACTGACCATCTGAATGATCCGCCACTTTTTGTAATTGTGCCTCATCTGCCATAATGGTAAGGGTCTTTACATCCTTGTTCATAGAGTAAGTCATCTTAATTCTCACATTACTTCCTTCTAACAGTTCTGCCCATTTTGCAGTCAGAAAACCACTTCCCTGGATGGTAAAACTAAAATCACTGTCTTCCTGCTGCCATGTTCCTTCCAATGGGTTCGCAGTAAAAAGTTTCGTAATAAAAAACACTGCAATTAAAATAATCAAAACAGTGGTGGTTAATGTAACGATTTTCCATATTTTACTTCTTTTTTCCTCATCATTTTTTGCAATTATCATCTATGTTAATCCTCTCGGTTTTGCTTGTTTTTAGCTATATTCTAGATTATACGGAGTTTGTAGTAACATGTCAACGCCCTAAGCAGATGTTCTTCATTTTTTATGTGGTTACATTTTGGAACCTTTTCATCCAGTTGTTGATATTTAGCACTTTCCATTTTTTTCCATTTTAGAACTGGTAAAATATCGCATATACGCAAGGAGGAAGTTACTTATGAATTTTGCATCCGTACTAAAAGATTTAAGAGAAGCTAAGCACATTACCCAGGAAGATCTTGCACTCTATTTAAAAGTATCTCGACCTACCATTGCCGGTTATGAAACCAAAAGCCGTCAACCCGATTTTGAAAAATTATTAAAAATGTCAAAATATTTTAATGTTTCCGTAGATTATCTATTAACCGGACAGGAAGACTCTCCGTTAACCCCTTGTACTACCCTTCCACAAGAAATATCGGAACGACATTTAGATCATCATATTTTAAGTCTATACCAAAAACTCTCCTTTCATTCCAAACAAGAGATTTTTGAATATATGAAACTCTTGACCCTGCGGGACCAGACTCTCACCAATCAAGAAGTTCCCAAATAGCTATACACAACAAGGGGAAAGCATACGCTTTCCCCTTGTTGTGTATAGCTATTTACTCGATTCGAGGACAATCTGGAATAATAATGGCTGCCACAAAATAGGCAAGTATTCCGGTACCTGTACAAGCTAATAGTACCATTCCCAGTCGAATCAATGTAGGATCCATTCCAAAATATTCTGCGATTCCCCCACATACTCCACATAACATTCTTTGCTCTCTGGAGCGATATAACTTTTTCATTCCTTTTTCTTCCATCACTTTTTCCTCCTATTTTTGTTGTGTATCAAAATCCACAGATACCGTGCCGAGTCCACAAGTAAGATCTATATTTTTCATTCCCTGATTATTTACCTTTTTATCCGAAATACCGGAATACTCTTCCTCTTCAATGCGGATTTCTCCTAAACCACACTCTATTTCATAATTATATTCCTGTTTCGTTCCGCTTAAAGTCAAGTCAAGAGTTCCCACACCACATTCGCCGTCCACTTCCGAAGCCACACTCCCTGTCACATTGGCTTCTCCTGCTCCTACGGTAATGGAAAACTGATTGGACTGAAATTGTGATACTTCTGCTCTACCGGCACCAACGGTCAATTCCAAATCATTTGCTTTTATCCCATCGATAAACAGTTCTCCTTTTCCCACCTGAATAGACGCCTCCTGCAATTCCATGGTTCGAGGTACATAAATGGTAATGCTACTCTCCAGATTGTCTCTGTATCCTTTCGACGTCGCAATGTGAAGCTCATTTTCCTCTATATAACTCTGAAATGGTTCTTCCATATCACTTTCCACTTTGATTTTCGCTCCATCATACTGCTCAATGGAAAGAGATATCCATTGTACATCCACATCCAGAGATTTGACATTGTCAAACTCATTGGATGCCATAACTTGTTCCTGTCCCTCTTCCGGATCGTCGTAATAGAAATCCTCTTGATTACGATATATCCCAAAATCTTCCCGGGTAACACCCATGGTAAATCCAGCTATACAAAGAATCAATCCTACCCCTGCCATAGAGCTGCAGACAATTGCAAATATTTTCCAGCCTTTTTTCATACCTGCGCCTCCTTTTTATGAAATGGTTTTCTACAAAGATCCACAATAAATCGAAACATGCCCGGTAATACCACCATGCATACTTTCGCCATTAAGACACTCCCTACTAGTCCAATGGCAAGTAAAATCAATCCACTCCCTACAAATACCAGACCCACCGCAGGAGCAGGAAATATTTTTGCTAGGCCCCATATCACAACTACCAACCCCGCAACAACCAATGCCACCATTGTTGCAAGCACTCCAATAAAGATTCCAAATGCCGCTACGATAATTCCAAATACAATTGCTACTGCACAACATACAATTGGTATCGCCACCGGAGATACAATCAACACCAATAAAATAATCGCTACGATTTTCCAAATATCTCTTTTGTTTTTCTCCTTGGCACCATCCGGAAAGTACCCTGTGTCTCCCCTTTTTGCGGGAGATTCTTTTTCCTCGAATCGAGTATCCGTATATCCGGTTTCTCTAAATTCACCACTTTCTTCATCATTTCCTCGTAGCCCTGCTCGAATCGTTGCCCCTAATTTCACTGGACTTCCCAATTCTTCTATGACCTGTGCCTCGTTCTCTGCTCCTGCCTCGTCAAAATAATCATTATAATATTGTAGCGCCTCACAACGTTCTTCTGCGGAAACGTCGGTTAATACCGTTTCTAATTTTACCATATATTCTGTGCGGTTCATGCAGTCACACCCCCTTCAAACAATCCCGATACCTTTTTCGAATAGTTCTTCCATTCTATTTTATACAAATTCAGCTGTGCCATTCCTTTTTCCGTGGTTTTGTAATACCTTCTATTTCTCCCATCTATCTGTTTATCGTAAACTTCCAGACACTCATCTTTTTGAAGTCTTCGCAGTACCGGATATAATGTGGACTCTGACACTTCAATAGCCTGTCTAACATCCTGGGTGATTTTATAGCCATAAGTCCCTTCGCTTTCCCGTGATACAACGGCGAGAACGATTGCGTCTAATAGCGCCGCTCCTGTATTAAATACCATATTCTCACTCCTTTTCTATAATATTGTTCCATTGGCAATACTGTTTTTATATTCATATTATATAGCGTATAATATT
>JAVWVS010000014.1:21558-57719 GCA_036666555.1 Lachnospiraceae bacterium
TAAAATAAAGCACGTTATTTTCCAAAAGACAAATAACGTGCTTCGTTCTATTTTATGAAAGATCCCATCCACTCATCAGATTTTCTAATCTTTCTTTGGATTCTTTGATCTGTTGTGCATCCTGCAGTGTAACCGACTCTGGTTTTGCTTTTCCCACCAGTCGCCGAAGTGTCTTCACCTCTGCCTTTATCTGTATCTTTTCTTCTTTTCCCATTTCTTTCTTTTTCTTTGTAAGCCCCTGTTCTGCCTGATACAAAATAGTCTGAGCATCTTTCAATGTATCCAGAGATGACGTCTTATCCCGGTCTAACGATTCATATTGCACCGCATCATTCATCGCCTGTTCGATATCGGCTTCAGACATATTTGAATTGGCTGTAATGGTAATATGCTGTTCTTTTCCATTTCCCAAATCTTTTGCAGATACTTTCAAGATTCCGTTGACATCAATATCAAAGGTGACTTCAATCTGTGGAACTCCTCTGGGCGCCCGTTTGATTCCCTTTAATTTGAAATTTCCAATTAATTTATTATCCCTTGCCATAGGGCGTTCTCCCTGAAGCACCTTAATTTCTACTGTAGTCTGGAAATCTCCTGCCGTAGAAAACACTTGACTGTAGCGGGTTGGAATAGTGGAATTTCGTTCCATCAATCTGGTTGCCACTCCACCTACGGTCTCAATGGAAAGAGACAATGGCGTCACATCCATCAACAATACTGCATGCAAGCCTTCTTCTCCTGCCAGCTTTCCACCTTGAATCGCTGCACCTAGTGCCACACATTCGTCTGGATTTAAATTTCTACTGGGTATCTGACCCGTCAATTGCTGTACTTTTTCCTGTACCGAAGGGACTCTGGTAGAGCCACCTACCATAAGCACTTTTCCTAGTTGTGAAGCATCTATACCGGCATCCTGCAATGCATTTTTCACCGGAATGGCTGTTCGTTCCACTAAATCGTAGGTCAATTCATCAAACTTGGCTCGATTAAAAGACATTTTCAGATGCTTTCCACCTTCTTTTGTGGCTGTAATAAACGGAAGGTTCATCTCTGCAGTACTGGCGGAGGATAATTCTTTTTTCACCCGCTCTGCTTCTTCCCGTATTCTTTGTACCGCCATACAGTCTTTCGACAAATCAATCCGTTCCTGTTTTTTAAACTCTTGAATCATATACTGTGCAATGCGTTGGTCAAAATCATCTCCACCCAAATGATTATCTCCGGAAGTTGCTAATACTTCTATCACGCCTGCTCCAATTTCAATAATGGATACATCAAATGTTCCGCCACCTAAATCATACACCATTACTTTTTGTGCGCTACTATTTTCCAGACCATAGGCCAATGCAGCCGCCGTTGGTTCGTTAATGATGCGCCGCACCTCTAGTCCGGCAATTTTTCCTGCATCCTTCGTTGCTTGACGTTGTGCATCGCTAAAATATGCCGGAACGGTAATCACCGCTTCTGTCACTGCTTCCCCCAAATAATCTTCTGCATCTTTTTTCATTTTCCGCAAAATCATCGCAGACAGTTCTTGGGGATTATATTTTTTCCCATCGATAGCCACTTGATAGTCACTTCCCATTTCTCGCTTGATGGAGGAAATCGTTCGTTCTACATTGGTAACGGACTGCCTTTTCGCAATATCTCCCACCAATCTTTCTCCATCCTTTTTAAAAGCAACTACCGATGGTGTGGTCTGAAATCCTTCTCCATTAGGGATTACAACCGGTTTTCCACCTTCTAATACTGCCGTACAGGAATTTGTCGTACCCAAATCAATTCCAATGATTTTTCCCATTTAAATAATCCTCCTGATTTTTAGTATGGTGAACCAAAACACATTCCCGAACCACCGCAGCATAAATTACAAATCATATTGGCTACACAAAGCTTCAGGCAGAAATTATTGCCACCTCCAAAGGGACTGGTATATTCACTTTGTCTTTGTTGATACCAGACGCCGCCACTTTCTATCATCCGCACTAAATTTTGATACTCCGGATTTCCCGGTTCCTTAGATGCCGCTGTTCTGGCATCCTGCAAGGCTGCCACTTGATTCCCCAGTCCCTGGTGCGCTCTTGCGCTGTGATAATACCACCGTGCACTTCTTCCCGTGACTATACTGTCTAACACCGTTCTGGCTTCCTGATAATATCCACCTGCCAGATAATTTGCTGCTGCCTTTAGATGGCTGTCCCGTTCCTCTTCTTGGGACGTCTGTCCTTGATTTTGCTGGTAACCACCATAGCCAAAGCCTCCAAAAAAGTCCTTAAATGGATCATTCCCTTGTTGTCCATATCCATAACCGGAACTGCCCTGACTGCTTCCAAAACTCGGTCCTTCAGTACGTTCTTTCATCACTTGTTGATACGCTTGCTGTATCTGCTTAAATTTTTCTTCGGCCTGGGCTTTATTGGGATTGTCAATGTTCGCATCCGGGTGGTATTGCCTGCTCAAGCTTCTATATTGCTTTTTAATTTCTTCATCGGACATATCCTGGGATACTCCTAACACCTGATACGGATCAGTCATGTTCTTTTTCCTTCTCTTTCCTACGTTCTTCCCTTACTTTTTCGTATCTGTACCATATCCCTGAATATAATATATTTCTTAAAATATCGGCATTTTCAATAATTGGCAGTTCTTCAAATGCTTTGGAACATTCCGCAATAAGCATCGTGAGTATGGTTTTGCACTCCTGCTCAAAATCACCCTGCTGATAAGCGAAATTCAACGGATTATAGGAGTGATTTTTCACATCTTCCCGAATATCTTCATAAGCATCTGCCAAATAGATGAATTTCCCCAAATACATTCCCATTTTTTGAAGCAGTGGCTTCCATTCATCTTCTCTATATACCAAAATAGCTGCCATAATTTCTCCAAAGAGCCCTGCCATATAGTCAATATCCATGGTTCCTTTTTGTTCCTGTATGCTTAACTCCCGCAATTTTTCTGTAATCACGTTTGCCTTTTGGGGATATTGTTTAGAAACTCTTTTGCAATCTTTTTCTAACAATTTTGCATATAGCAAACGGCTTTTTTTCCGTTCATCTTCCCAGTCATCCTGACATTTATAATACGTCAGCAACACATTCATATCTGCTGCATATTGGGTATATTCATTCACCAGACAAGGATGCTTTTCCAAGGGATGAGCAATACATCTGGTTTCTAAGCGCTCTGACTCCGGTTCATACAAGCCACCAAGAAGTAAGATTACAAATGTCATGTCATAGTTTAATGAAAGTTGCCCAGACAGGCCATACCGCTCCTTTAAAGTTTTGCACAATCCACAATAACAAGCATGATAAAAATCAAAATCTTTGAACTTTAATTCTTGTTTGTTAATCATGACATATCCAAACATAGTGTCTCCTCTTCCGTTTTTAATACTCCTTAGCATAACACATGCAAAAAGATTATAAATGAATTAATTCGAAACTATTCGAAAATTTCTATAAACTAACTTCTTCTTTTAAAGTAAAAGAGTAAATAATTTTCTCTTTTACCGGTTTACCAGTCAATTGCTCTAGTGCACGGGCATAATATTCTAATTGCTTATGGTATTTTTCAGAAAGTTGGAAGCCATTTTTCACTTGATCTGTTTTGTAATCTGCAACCACCAGTTGGCCATCTTCTTCAAAATAAGCATCCACAATTCCCTGAATCAAGATGATTTCTTCTCCGGTTTCCCCTGCATACAGCTCTTTGGCATCCACACCTAGAACAAACGGCTGCTCTTTGTAGCATTGTTTTTTCACTGCCGCTTTTTGCATTCGTATACCCAGTTGACTGTGAAAAAACTCCAGCATATCATCCGTAGAAATAGCGTCTTTCATTGATTGTGACAATTTCCCATTTTCCAAGAAATCTCTGATTTCCAGCTCCAGTGATGCTTTCGTTTCTTTCCGTGTGAAATCGTGCAATTCCAAAAACTTATGATAAGCAGTTCCTCTCCCTGCACCTTGTAATTTCTCTTCCCCTTGCAAAAATTTAGGTAACAATGGCACCACTTCGGGCTCTTCGTAGACCATCTCTCCTGTTTCTTCCATATATTCCCGTTTTTTCAATTCCGAGACCGTAAATTTTAGTTTCATATCACGTGCCATCGGATAAGGGTATTCATAGCTAAATTGCTCTTGCATGGATTGTTTCATTTTTTCATCGTAGATTTTCGTAGTATCCCATTGTTCTAGCTGTACACGGCTGATCACACTTTGCATTTCTTTAAAAACCTGGGTATCTGCAATGTCCCACCTTTGGATTTCTCTGCAGGAAATGGGTACTTCTTCTTGATATAAAGGGTTGGTAAAGGGAACTTCAATTTCATATTTTGCCAATAGTTCCCCAAAAGAACCATGCCGAATGAGTGCCGGAATAATCCAGTCATAATAGCAATTTGCCTTGGTCAAACGGCTAAAGGTCAATGGTATTTCCTTTTGTAATCGCACGCTTTCATATTCGATCAGCTTCTGCGATACATTTTTCATAGTACCTACCATAATCAGCTTTTCTTTTGCTCTTGTCAGTGCCACATAGAGCACCCTTAACTCCTCACCTCTGTTT
Organism: Lachnospiraceae bacterium; assembly: GCA_036666555.1. GTDB lineage: Bacteria > Bacillota > Clostridia > Lachnospirales > Lachnospiraceae > UMGS1251. Next base: position 26,131 of record JAVWVS010000014.1, read on the forward strand.
TCATTCAGTACTTCCTGTTTCATTACCTTCTTTAAAAAAGTAGGTGCTTTCGTTCTTCTCTTTAAATCAATAGCGTCCATTCCCATTCCCAGCTCCGGATGAATCAGCATACTTCCTTTCCCATCCTGGGTATTGAATTTCTGGCTCATTCCAGTTGCAAAGACAATGGGAAATTCCAATCCTTTGCTCTTATGAATACTCATAATTCGCACCGTATTCGCCTGTTCTTCTACAATATTTGCTTCTCCGTAATCAATATTGTATACCTGCAATTGTTCCATATAGCGTACGAAATTAAACAATCCTTTATAACTGGTTGTCTCAAATGCTTTTGCTTTTTCCAATAACATATCTAAATTGGCTTTTCGTTGTGCGCCTCCCGGCATCCCTCTGGCATAATCGCCATAACCGGTCTCGGAAAGGATTTGGTATAACAATTGATGAATTGCCGTATAAGGAACCCTCTTACGAAATTGTTCCATCTGCACTAAAAACTTTTGCAGCCTTTGAGCTAACGTTCTATGTTCACCTTCCTTTACATATTTGGGCACTGCTTCAAAAAATGGGATTTTGGGGAACGCCGTTCTAATCTGGGCCAACTCCTGACTGGTAAATTTGCCAATGGGCGAAGTCATAATGGCTGTTAACGGAAAATCTTGTTTTTGATTATCCAATACACGAAGATAATCCAATACCATTTTTATTTCCTGTGTCTGAAAATAGCCTTCCTTCGTTCCTGTAAATGCCGGTATTCCCTCCCTGTTTAAAACGGTCGCAAACACATCACTCCAACCCTTTAAATTTCTCAATAAAATCACAATATCGCCATATCTGGCCGGACGATAGGTACCGGTCTCTTTTTCTCGCACCATCTGCTTGCCTACCAGCTCTTCAATTCTGCCGGCGATTGCCATTGCTTCCTGTTCTCGTTGAGTCATTTCCGGAAATTCATCACCCTGAGTCTCCATATTTACGAGTAGCACTTCCGTTTCCATATCCGGATGGTCTTCGTAATCCGCCCCTGCATAAAGTGCTGCATTGGCATCATAAGTAATTCCCCCCAGTGATTTTGTCATCAACTGGCGAAAAAGAAAGTTAACCCCTTTGAGGACTCCTTCTCGACTGCGGAAATTTTTGTGCAGATCAATCCTTTGTTGAGCACTGTCCTCCTGGCTATAAGTATTGAATTTTTCCATAAATAATTCCGGTCTCGACAATCGGAATCGATAAATGCTTTGTTTCACATCTCCTACCATGAAAATATTATGAATTCCTTGGGATTCTTTGGATACACTGGTTAAAATTGCCTCTTGTATCAGATTACTGTCCTGATACTCATCAATCATAACCTCTTGAAACATCTCCTGGTACTCTTTTGCCACCGAAGAAGGCACTTTGATTCCCTCCTCTTCCCGGGTGAGTATCCGTAAGGCAAATTGTTCCATATCCCCAAAATCAATGACGTTCTTTTCTCTTTTTTTTGCAGCTAGCCGATCTGCAAATTCCTGTACCAAACCGGTTAACACGCCTACCGATTCCTTACAGCTTTGGATATCTTTCAAAAGTTCTTCCGGTGCTTGATAAAAATAGGCTTCTTTCAATTCACCCATCACCTTTTTTACTTCTTGACGAATTGCCTTTACCAGCTCGGTCTTTTTTTCGCTTACCCCCTGATCTCGATTGGATGCAAGTCGTTCCCATTTTGCATTGGATACCACTTGATACATGGTTGCCAAGGTATTCTCTTGTTCCAGTTTTTGTACGGTCGCCCAATCACTTTGAAGTGCTGATGCATACATATAAGGGCCTTCTGCTTCTTGACATATTTCCAGTCCTTCTTCCAGCAACACCCCCATATCTTTGGCATACTGATGTACTCTACTTTTTGCCAGTACAACTGCTTCCATCTGTTCTAATGTTGATAAGTCGGTGACTTCATAGACATCTGCACACTGGGAAAGCCATTGTAAGGGATCTGGATAGCTTCTGGAAAATTCAAAAAGACGTAGAATCAGCTCTTCTATCTGCCGGTCATCTTTTCCTGTTGCAAAACATTCTATAAATTCCAAAAATGCCAAACTTCCTTCCTCATAATGGAGTTCCAGCACCTCTTGCACCACATCGTGCTTTAATAATTTCAGTTCTCCTTCTTCTGCAATGCGAAAAGCCGGATCTAAATCAATGGTATGAAAATGTTCTCGAATCACTGATAAACAAAAGCTGTGAATGGTGGTGATCCGTGCATTGTAAATCAAGGTCGCCTGCTTTTGCAGATGAATGTCATCCGGAAACTCCTCTAATTTTTTTTCTATCCCATCTCGGATTCGTTCTTTCATCTCCGCAGCAGCTGCTTCGGTATAGGTAACAACCAATAGTCGGTCAATGTCTGTTGGAGGTACATCTTGGGTCAGCATTGTGATAATCCGCTCCACCAATACAGCTGTCTTTCCGGAACCTGCCGCCGCAGAAACCAAAATATTTCGATTTCTTAATGCAATCACTTGCTGCTGTTCTTTCGTCCATGTGACTCCCATGTTATTGTACCTCCTCTCTCATTTTTCTTAACACTTCTTCTTGTTCCAGTTTGGGAAGCTGGCGATATTCATACCCATTGATTTTTTCATCAAATCTGCAGATTCCTTTGTAATTGCAATAATCGCATCCGGTCTTCTCACCCAGTTCATAAGGAGAAACGGATACTTTCCCATCCAACATCTCCTGATTTTTATTTTCCACAATTTTTTCTACATACTGTGACATGACCTGAAAGTCTTCTTCTCTTGCTATTTTAGAATTTTTCGATAAGCTTTCATTCTTATTTCGTCCTACTGGAATCACGCTGGAACTTCCTGCCAGCTCTCGATCCAAATGACGAATCACATTTTCATCTGCATTCACCAGACCATCTAATTTCAGTTCCGCCAGAATGGCTTCCTGCAATTTTTCTTCATCAAATTCTTTTCCCACAATGGGGTCTTTCATCTGATAATAAAAAATCCCTGCAGGAATCACTTTTTTATCCGGATATCGCTTTTGTTCTAATTCCATGGCCGCATTTAAATACACTACCAGCTGCAACTGCAGTCCATGGTAAAGTGCCGTCATGTCAAATGCTTTGGAACCGGTTTTGTAATCCATGATTTTCACATATACCCGTTCCGATTCTTCGCAGATATCAATGCGGTCAATCTTTCCACTGCCAAAGTTCACTTCATAACTGTCCGGTGTGAAATCACCTCGTTCCAGTTGTTTTGTTAAAGCCCATACCGTTCGATTCATCATGCGCTTAATCCTTGTAATCATATACGCATTTCTAGACGAACTGTATAGTACTGAATTCCCATAATCTGTAATGCTTTCTTCCACGCTTTCTTCTACATAAGTGTTTTTTTGTTCCTCCGGAAGTGTTATCCACTGCTCCCCTTTTTCTTCCACTTTCTTAGAAAAGCGTTCCATCGCACTATGAAAGATATTACCCAGATCCAAAGGACGGAATTCGTACTCTTGTCGTGTTTGAAGTCCCAGACCATAAGTAAGAAAATGGGCATAAGGACAAGTTGCAAAAGTTTCCATTCTCGTTACACTTGGTTTTTTTAATGCTTCGTACAATTGCTTCGCCGCCTGCTTCGTCAGCTCATCTTCCTGCTTTTCACAAAACCCTGCATCCAGAAGTATCTCCATGTTGGTATCCCAATCCGGATTCTTTCGATACCAAGTGTAAAGCTCTTCCCATTCGGATTCTGGTTCTTCCTTTCCCAAAAGCCAATCTCTCAAACCGTCTGCTACATATGAAATTCCTACTCTGGGTGTAAGTTCTCGTTCCGAAAGCATCCGTTGCTCTTCCCTTTTCACAGAAATACCCGGATATAGCTTTTTGATGTTGGATATCAGATACGCCGGACGCAGACTTTTCCCTGCTGCAGAAACTTCTGCATACGACAAATACAGTTTTTGGGTAGGTTTCGTCATATGTAAATACAAATAAAATTTTTGAATATAAGCTTCTTCTTTTGCTCCCGGAGCCAGCTCAATATGACTCTCTTTGAGCATTTCCCGATCCCGTTCCGTAAGTAGTCCATTGGTACCTAGTTTTCCCGGAATATAAGTATCATTTAGCCCCACCATAAAAACTACCTTCACTTGTTTTAACCTGGTTCGTTCGATATCTCCTACTACCACTTGATCAAGGCTTGGCGGAATGACTCCTATTTTCGCCTCTTCCAACCCTGCATCCAATAACTCCCCATATTCTTTTAGTGGAATGTATTCCTCTCCTAACAGTTCCACTAACTTGTCAAGCAAATCAATAACGACACGATAAACCTGGGCATATTCCTTTGCTAAGGTCCATTCCCCACATTCTTGAAACTGCAATTCCTGTTCTTTTACTTTTTGTTGCAGCCCTTCTTGTGCTAAAAACTCATAGAGTGCTCTTGAGATATCCAATACGGTCTTCTTTTTCTGTTTGAACGTCTTGGTCAAGTGATCTATGGTTTCCACAAATCTGTATCGTATATGGTTCAATTTTGCAAGTTCGGATTCTTCCATCCTCTTCGTTCTTCGAATCCATGGTTCCTGCCATTTTTTATACCCTCGAATACCAAGCGCAAGGACATAATTTTCTAACAGATCAATTTCTTCATAAGTAAATCCGGTCAGTCCTGTTTTTAAAAAACGAAAGGTGCTTTCGTAAGTATAGTTCTGCTCTATCATAGAAAGAAGACTTCTCACATATTCTACAAAGGAATTCAAAAGTACGCTTCTTTTATAATCCATAAATACCGGAATCTCATGTTCTCGAAAAGTTCTATCAATATCCTCTGCGTACACTTGCATATCACTGGTAATCACTGCAATATCCCGGTATTGCCACCCTCTGGTCCGTACCAACCTTCTGATTTCGCCTGCCACAAATAGAATTTCTTCACTGGGATTTCCGCCACTATGAAGCGTAATGGATTCTTGCTCTTCTCCATATTTTCCTTTCGAAAATCGAAATAGTTCTGTTTCCAAAAAATCCAACGCCGAATTAGAGCGAAAACGATAGACCGGTTTATCATAAAGTTCTATCGGTTCTTCTATGGTTATCTTAGCCTCTTTCGCCACTCGAACCAATCCGGTTGTCATTTGTTTACTCAATGCGAACAGTTGATAGGGATGGGTGCTGACAAATGGATTCTCTCTGAAATCCATGGTCACAGTCACAATGACCTGTTCACAAATAGAAAGCAGCTTCTGGATCAGCTTCATTTGCACCGGTGTGAATCCGGTAAATCCATCTAGTGCAATCACACTGCCGGTGACTACAGCAGACTGGTCTACCACTTCTTTCAGCACTTCTAATAATTCTTCTCCAGTGATATATTTCCCTTGTAAATAGGATTGGAATTCTTCATACAATATCTTTAAATCCTGCATTTTATAATAAAAATTCGTTCCCGATGGAATTTCTTCCAATACCCGATCCATATCGGAAAGGCCAATATCATACTGCGTGAATTCCGAAAGAACGGATTTCACTTCACTAATGTAACCCAGTTTTTTCATATTTCTTCCCAGTGCTGGCAGACGTCCTTCATACGCTCCTGCAATTTTACGAAGAATCAAATTTTTTCCCACGTCATCTAGTACCATTCTATCGTTTTGACCCACTTCCTCAAATACCCGGTGTGCTAATCGTCCAAAACTTAAAACATCTATATTCATAATTCCTTTTTGGGGATGCTGCATCACTAAATCTTTTTGAGTCTGCATGGTAAACTGTTCCGGTACCAATACCAGATAATTTTTATCGGGATTCTTTATGGATTCTTCTATGATGGTTTGGTAAAGACGATAGGATTTTCCTGATCCGGAATTTCCGAAGATAAATTGTAACGACATCTGTTCCTCCTTATACCCACCTATGAGCAGGGTTGTTTTCTTCTTGTATTATAGCAGATACATCCTTTTCAGTCACAAAAACGGTGTGAAATTCATATAAATTTCACACCGTTTTTTCCCTTTTCCTTTATACTCCGCGGATTTTCTCAATAAATTCATTACTTAAGATGATTTTCCCTACATAGAATGCATCTCCGGTCAAATACACGTTTCCATCCTCTTCTATCTCTACTTGCAAGTCGCCTCCTGCCATATGCACATTCACACCACTTTTGGTCTTACCTAAACGATATGCCACACCTGCAGCTGCACAAGCACTTGTTCCGGAAGCCAACGTATATCCAGCACCTCTTTCATAGATTTCAATTTGAATATTTTCTTCATCCAGCACCTTTAAAATTTCAGTGTTGATTCGATTGGGAAAACATCTGGCATACTCTGCATATTCCCCTATTTTACACACCAACGGCTTGGAAATTTCTTTTAAACTAATGACACAATGAGGATTTCCAATGGACACGCAAGTAACCGGATACAATGTTCTGCCAAATACCATGTCTTCATAAATGACTTCTCTTCTCTCACCGGTAACCGGGATTTCATCACTCCAAAATGACAATTTCCCCATGGATACCTTTACTCTGCTTCCATTCTCATTTAAATAGGCTACTTCTACCGCTCCATGAGTGGTGTGAAAAGTAAAATGTCGCTTTTGTACATAGCCGGCATCTTTTAAATATTTTGCAATGATTCTGGCACCGGTACCACTTTGTTCTGTTTCACTTCCATCCGGATTCCAGATTCTCACATAAATTCCATCCTCTTTTTGAATCGGTCCTTCTAATATCCCATCGGATCCCATACCAAAATTTCTATCGCATATCATCTTTACATTTGCCGGTGTTAATTGCAATTCATTTTTATTGGGATCAAACACAAAATAATCATTGCCCAATCCATGATATTTTTCTAAGATTACATCCACAATGCATTCCTCCCGATTTCGATTTTTACATACTTCCTTCTATTTATCTCTTATTATACCAGGCATTATTTGTTTCTAATATAGAAATAATGCTTTTCATATTGCAAATCGTGCTTTATAATAATTCTATACCCCATTACTCTTGAACAACTTCAAAGGAGACTCTACCCATGGACACTTATGAAAAACGTGGATATTTAAATAGTGAATTTAAGCTTTTTCATCTGACCGATGAAACCATTGAGCCACTGGATTACCATTACCACGATTTTGACAAAATCACCATTTTTATTAACGGGAAAGTCACCTACATGATTGAAGGAAAATCTTATGAACTAAAACCTTACGACATCGTGTTGGTCAATCATAATGAGATCCATAAACCAACGATTGACAACTCCGTTCCTTATGAACGCATCATTGTATATATTTCTCCTAATTTTATTCATGCCTACCAAACCGATCAATATGATTTAAACTTTTGTTTCGCTCGTGCCAAGAAGGAACATTCCAATGTTCTTCGTATCCATTCCGGTGCCAAACAAACTCTTCTGCATATTATCAAGGAGTTAGAAGTTTCTTTTTCCGATACCGGCTATGCTACTACGCTACGCCGTCAACTCCTTTTTCTGGAATTTATGATTCAACTGAATCGTGCTGCTTTTGAGAACCATTTGGAGTTTTTAAATACAGCCACCAGTAACGAAAAAGTGATACCCATTATGGAATATATCAACAGTCATCTCACCGAAGACCTGACTATGGATTATCTTTCTGCACACTTTTATATCAGCAAATACTATATGATGCGTCTGTTTAAACAAGAAACCGGCTATACCATTGGTAACTATATCAACTACAAGCGCCTATTGCTGGCAAGAGCTCATATTTTAGACGGTGTTCCCATTACAAATGCCTGTTTTGACTGTGGATTTCATGACTATTCCACCTTTTCCAGAGCTTATAAAAAATTATTTCAAAAATCTCCCCGACAGTCCTAGACTTTTGCATAAAATTCTTTTGGAATATATGCTTTTACGGAAATTCCCTCTGGAAGATATTCTTCTTCCAACAGTTCTCCATAATTTCGAATCACCTGAATTTTTCCGGTTTCATCGTAAGTATATAGTCTTTCAATATATATTTTCTCTTTTCTTAACAGCTCTTCCAGTATTTCTTGAAACGGTTCCAGTCCTTTTCCTGTTTTGGCTGAAATCGGAAGAGAGTAATCTGCTTGAAAATCTTTGCATGTCCCTGGTTCTACAAGTTTATCTTGTTTATTAAATAAAGTAATGACTGGCTTATCTTTCACTTCTAATTTGCATAGAGTATCATATACCACATGCATCTGTGTCTCCATCTGAGGATTCGACGCATCCACTACGTGAATAATCACATCCGCATATTTTGCCTCTTCCAAGGTACTTTGAAATGCTTCAATGAGATGATGTGGCAGTTTCCGAATAAAGCCTACCGTATCGGTAAATAGTATTTCTTGCCCGCCCGGAAGACGAAATGCTCTTGTGGTTGGATCCAGTGTTGCAAACAATTGATCTTCTTCCAGTACATCTGCACCGGTCAGTGTATTTAATAACGTGGATTTTCCTGCATTGGTATACCCGGTAATAGCTGCTACCGGTACATGATTTTTCACCCGTTGTCCCCGCACCACATCCCGGTGACATTTCACGTCTTTTAATTCCCGATTCAGCTGTGCAATTCTGTCCTTAATCAGTCGTCGGTCCATTTCCAGTTTTTTCTCACCGGGTCCTCTAGTCCCGATACCTCCACCCAATCTGGAAAGTGACTTTCGAAGCCCCACCAGTCTGGATTGACGATAACGAAGCTGCGCCAGTTCCACTTGAATCTTCCCCTCATTGGTAATGGCTCTGGCAGCGAAAATATCCAGAATAATCAAGGTGCGGTCCATTACTTTTGTTTCCAGCATATCTTGAAGATTCCCCAATTGTACCGGAGAAAGTTCATCATCACAAATGATTCCGGTTGCTTCACATTCCCACAACAGGTCCTTGATTTCTTCTATTTTTCCTCTTCCCACATAAACTCCGGGATGTATCTGGTCTCGATTCTGAATGACTCTGCCTACTGTCTCAGCGCCTGCAGTCTTTACTAATTCTTCCAATTCATCTAAAGATTGTTCCGTATCATCCTCATTTTTCAGACTCACCCCAACCAAAATCACTCGTTCTTTCTTTTTCTTTAACTCTATCATTTCTGTCATATTTTCCCTATCTCGTCTCTAAGAATTGTGCTTCTTTTGCACCATCTGCATCATCCGGATACTTTGTAATGTATTCTGCGATTTTTGCTTTTGCATTTGGCCAGTCTCTTAATTCTTCATACGCGGACACTTGATTAAACTCCATTTCCTGAATAAGTTCCGGCTGATTTCCCTCACAGGCAAGTCCTTGATTAAATTGATTCAATGCCTCTGTAAAATTCCCTGCTTTCATTTCGCAAATCCCTATAAAATTATATATGGTTCCTGTTTTTTCAGTTCCTTTTGCTAATGCAGTCTGAAAAGCTTCTTTCGCCTTTTCATAATTTCCCATTTCCCAATAGGCAATTCCTTTTCCGCGATACGCTTCTGCTACCTGCAATTTTTTTTTGTCATTTTCTCCCCACTTTTCAATGGTGGTATCAAAAGACTCAATCGCCTCTTCATACTTACATTCTTGTAAAAGCTCGGTTCCATCTTGCAACGGACGGCATCCTACCATAAGTAAACTGCTCACAATAACCAGTACCATTATTTTTATGATCTCTTTCATTACTCCAAAAACTCCTTTTCCTATGCCGGATACCTTAGTACCCATATTGCGTTTAAAATAGCAAGCAACATCACGCCGATATCTGCAAATACTGCTCCCCACATAGAAATATAGCCAAATGCTGACAATCCAAGTACGACCACTTTGAGCAACAAAGCAACTGTAATGTTTTGTCTGACTACCTTCATCGTCGCACGAGACAAGCGGATGGCATCCACAATTTTAAATGGCTCATCTTCCATTAATACAATATCTGCTGCTTCAATTGCTGCATCGGATCCTAACGCTCCCATGGCAATGCCCACATCTGCTCTGGCAAGAACCGGTGCATCATTAATACCATCTCCAACAAATACTAATTTTTCCGTATCATTTTGCGTGGACATCATATCCTCTAAAATTTCTAATTTATCTTCCGGCAAAAGATTGGTATAAACACTGTCCATTCCTAATTCTTTTCCCACTTTCTTTCCTGCTGCTTTCGTGTCTCCAGTCAGCATCACAAGTGATGTCTGGTATTTCTCTTTAAGCTCCCACATAGTATCTACCGCATCTTCTTTTAATGAATCGGTAACTACAATGTATCCCACATATTCTCTGCCTACTGCTACATAAATAATAGTTCCAGGCACTTGAAGTTCCTTTATCTCTATCTGGCGCTGGCGCATTAATTTTGCATTTCCGATATATACCAATTCTCCTTTGAAAATTGCCCGCATTCCATATCCCGGAAATTCATCTACTTTCGTAACACTTTCTCTTACAATTTCTTTTCCATAGGCTTCACTAATGGACTGTGCCACCGGATGATTGGAGTAACTTTCTACATGTGCAACAATCTCAAGGAGTTCATTCACCGACCGACTAAACGCTTTCACTTCGTCCACTTCAAAAATTCCCTGTGTCAGTGTTCCTGTTTTATCAAATACAAAGGTGTCTGCTTTTGCAAGTGTTTCCAAAAAGTTCCCGCCCTTAATGATAATACCTCTTCTTGCTGCTGCCGCTATTCCACCAAAAAATGCCACCGGTACAGATACCGCCAGTCCACAAGGGCAAGCCACTACTAAGAAAATCAATCCTCGGTAAACCCATGTGGACCAATTTCCTCCCACAATAAATGGAGGGATAATTGCCAGAATCAGTGCACACACTACCACAAATGGAGTATACAGCCTTGCTAAGCGTGTTATAAATCGCTCACTATCCGCTTTTTTATTACCTGCATCTTCCACCAGCTCTAATACCTTTGACACGGTGGAATCCAGATACTGCCGTACTACCTTGGCTTCAATTCCACCGGTCATATTAATACTGCCACTATAAATAACATCTCCCGTTACCACCTCTGAAGGCATGGATTCACCAGTAATCGCCTGGGTATCCAGTAAAGTATTCCCAAATGTAATCACCGCATCCACAGGAATTCTCTCTCCCGGCTTTACAATAATAATATCCCGTAGCTGTAATTCTCCCGGGTCTACTCTTTTTTCACCTTCCGGTGTCTTAAGATTTGCATATACCGGTCGAATATCCATTAATTCTGCAATGGTTTTTTTGGAGCTTCCCAGTGCAAACATTTCACAAATATTCCCCACCTGGAAGAATAAAATCACTGCCACGCCTTCCATATACTTTCCAATCAAAAAGGCACCTACGGTTGCAATTAGCATTAATATGTTTTCATCAAATATCTTTTTCGCCAATAAATTTTTATGAATTTCTTTCACAACCCCAAAAACCATTATCAGATATGCTGATAAAAACATGATTAGTTTTTCATTTTCCATAAAGCTATATTTTCGAACACCAATCAGTGCACACACATAAATGATTGTCCCAATGCCAATTCTGATTAAATTATTTCTTCCCTCTTTTGTCATATCTCTATTCTCTTTCTCTTTTTATATCGACCTAACTATCATTATTGCAAATCCTGCATGTTAGGTCAATGTTTTCACTTGAAAAGATACTTAAATTACATATTTTGTACTTTTCATCTTGTTTTTCTGTGAAAATATGATTTTTTATAAGGAAGAAAAGAATCGACAAGTGCTTTGCCGATTCCTAACTTTATTCTTTCTCCATGTCTATTTCAATCTTCGGTTCTATTTCTACCTTCGGTTCTGTTTCTTCTGTGCTGGTTACCTGTTTTCTCATTCCGATACGTTCCTCTTTGGGTTTTTCTTCTGCCTCTTCTACTGTGATTCCTTGTACTTCCCGAAAGATCTTCATGAATTCCTTACCGGTAATGGTTTCTTTTTCAATTAAATATGCTGCGATTTTATCCAGTGCTTCTCTATTCTCAAGAAGAAGTCTTTTTGCTTCCTCATAGGCCACTTTCAACATGTCCATGACTTCTCTATCAATTTCCGCCGCAGTCTCTTCCCCACAGTTGGACACTGGTCGCCCATCTAAATATCTTTGTTGTACTGATTCCAAACCAATCAGACCAAATTTTTCTGACATACCATACTGGGTAATCATCGCTCTGGCCACTGAAGTTGCCTTTTCAATATCATTGGAAGCACCTGTGGTCACCGTGTTAAATACAATTTCCTCTGCCGCACGGCCAGAAAGTAATCCGGTCAACATCGCTTCCAGCTCTTTCTTGGTATTTAAGAATTTCTCCTCTTCCGGTGTCTGCATCACATAGCCAAGTGCACCCATGGTTCTGGGCACAATCGTGATTTTTTGTACCGGTTCGGAATCTTTTTGAAGTGCACTGACCAGTGCATGTCCTACCTCATGATAGGATACAATTCTTCGCTCTTCCTGACTCATAATACGATCTTTCTTCTCTTTTCCTACCAAGACCACTTCTACGGCTTCAAACAGATCCACTTGTGCCACTACCTGGCGTCCATGCTTGACTGCATTGATTGCTGCCTCATTAATCATATTGGCTAAATCCGATCCCACTGCACCTGATGTTGCCAAAGCAATGGCTTCCAGATCTACCGTTTCATCCATTTTCACACCTTTTGCGTGAACCTTGAGCACATCTACCCTGCCCTTTAAATCCGGTTTATCTACAATGATACGCCTGTCAAAACGTCCCGGACGTAACAATGCAGGATCCAGTATCTCCGGTCGGTTGGTGGCCGCAAGAAGCAGTAATCCCTTATCGGTATCAAATCCATCCATCTCTGCCAGTAACTGATTCAACGTCTGCTCTCGTTCGTCATTGCTACCCATGCCATTGTCACGGCTTTTCCCGATTGCATCAATCTCATCAATAAAAATGATACACGGTGCCATCGCCTGTGCCTGTTTAAATAGATCTCTGACTCTGGATGCACCTACTCCTACATACATTTCTACAAATGCAGAACCAGACAGCGAAAAGAATGGTACTTTTGCCTCTCCCGCAACTGCTTTTGCAAGCAATGTTTTTCCGGTTCCCGGAGGACCCACCAATAAAGCGCCTTTGGGAAGTTTCGCTCCAATTCCGGTATATTTACCCGGATTATGAAGGAAGTCCACTACTTCTTGCAGTGACTCTTTTGCTTCGTCTTGTCCTGCGACATCTTTAAAGGTAACACCTGTTTTTTTCTCCACGCCATACATTTTGGCATTGCTTTTTCCAACGCCCATCATGCCGCCACCTTTTGACATCCTTTTCATAAGGAAATTCATTGCGAAAAGAATAATCGCAAAAGGAAGTACAATGCTTAACAATACGTTAAGAAGAATCGCAGATGTGGAATCCGGTATCTTCTGACGGTACTCTACACCTGCTTTATTCAGCCGGTCCGGTAATGTCTCATCTTTTACAATTCCAGTGTAATAGGTGACTGCTCCGGTAGTCGCGCCATTTCCAAAGGGACTTTCTGACTTTTCACTATTGACTTTTTCTTTCGGCGTGATGATTAACTTCTCGGCATCAAATACTACTTTCTTCACCTCTTTGTTATCCACCATCTTCAGAAATTTACTGTAGGAAATTTCTTTATCGGTGCCACCTTGCATCAATTGATATAAGCCTAATACCAAAAACGCAGTGATGAGTGTTGTCAATATAATCACTGCCCATCCCTGTTTGCCATTTTTAGGATCTTTTTTATTATTTGGTTTGTTTTGATTATCCATGTTTTCCTCCTAGACCTTGTCTCTTCCATTATAGAGACCCCCCACGCATAAAGCAATAAAAACATTGTGAAAAGAAACTTCCTTTTCTTAAACTTTTCTAAAAAAGCATAAAAATTAATATATATTTAAGTAGCGTAAGCAATTCCTTTTGTAGTATACTAATGAATGTGATGTTATTTATTCGCTTCTCACTAAAACAAATGCAAAGGAATGATGATACCTATGAAAATTGGATTCGATAATAACAAATATTTATCTATGCAGTCGGAACATATCCGCGAAAGAATTAATCAGTTTGACAATAAATTATATTTAGAATTCGGCGGGAAACTTTTTGATGACTATCATGCTTCCAGAGTCCTTCCTGGATTTCAACCGGATAGTAAGTTGCGACTTTTAATGCAATTATCCGATCAAGCGGAGTTAGTGATTGTCATTAGCGCCGGAGATATTGAACAAAATAAAATGCGCGGGGATCTTGGAATCACTTATGATTCCGACGTTCTTCGCCTAATGGATTTATATAAAGACAGTGGGCTTTATGTAGGCAGTGTAGTGATTACCCAGTATTCCGGGCAAAATAGCGCCTTACTTTTTAGGGGCAGGCTTGAAAAATTAGGAATTAAAGTATATACCCATTATGCTATAGAGGGATATCCTTCTAATATTCCACTGATTGTCAGTGACGAAGGATACGGAAAAAATGAATATATTGAAACTATAAAACCACTTGTCATTGTAACTGCCCCCGGTCCCGGAAGCGGGAAAATGGCTACTTGCCTATCCCAGCTTTATCATGAACATAAACGTGGTGTTCGTGCAGGCTATGCAAAATTCGAGACCTTCCCGGTCTGGAATCTTCCATTAAAGCATCCGGTAAACTTAGCATACGAAGCCGCTACTGCAGATTTAAACGATATTAATATCATTGATCCCTTCCATTTAGAGGCCTATGGAATTACAACGGTAAACTATAACCGCGATGTAGAAATTTTCCCTGTTTTAGATGCTATTTTCGAAAAAATATATGGGGAAAATCCTTATAAATCACCTACGGATATGGGCGTGAATATGGCCGGGAATTGTATTGTGGATGACAACGTATGTCAGGAAGCCTCTCGTCAGGAAATCATCCGTCGTTATTACCATTCTCTCAATGGACTGTTGGAAGGAAACTCTCCGGAAGATGAGAATTATAAATTGGAGCTATTGATGAAGCAGGCAAAGGTAACTGTGGAGGACCGTAAGGTGGTTCCGATGGCACTGAAACGTGCTGCGGAAACCGGTGGACCCGTTGCTTGTCTGGAACTTCCGGATGAAACGATGATTACCGGAAAGACTTCTGAT
The DNA here is from genome assembly GCA_036666555.1 of Lachnospiraceae bacterium. Classification (GTDB taxonomy): domain Bacteria; phylum Bacillota; class Clostridia; order Lachnospirales; family Lachnospiraceae; genus UMGS1251. Next base: position 41,227 of record JAVWVS010000014.1, read on the forward strand.
TTGCTTGGTGCTTCTGCCGCATTACTTTTAAATGCATTAAAACAATTAGCCGGAATTGACCACGAACAACATGTCATTTCTCCCAAAGCCATTGAGCCTATTCAAAAATTGAAAACAGAATATCTGGGAAGCCGCAATCCACGACTTCATATTGATGAAGTATTGATTGCCCTATCCATCAGTGCTGTTGATAACGAAAATGCACAACGTGCCTTGGCACAATTACCCAACCTCAAAAATTGTCAAGCTCACACATCGGTCATGTTGTCCCAGGTGGATATTAAATCCTTTCAGAAACTGAAAATCCAGGTGACTTCTGAAGCCAAATATGAAAAAAGACCACTTTACTAGTGGATAAAAAAGAGATTCCTACAAGATGTTCGTCTTGCAGGAATCTCTTTTTTCTTACGCCGTTTCTTTTTCAAACTGTGAGTTATACAGTTCTGCATAAAATCCTTCTTTTTCTAATAATTCTTCGTGATTACCCTGCTCGATAATATCTCCATCCTTCATGACCAAAATCAAGTCGGCATCTCGAATGGTAGAAAGCCGGTGTGCAATGACAAAGCTGGTTCTCCCCTTCATCAGATTGTCCATTGCTTTTTGAATTCTTACTTCCGTTCGGGTATCTACAGAACTGGTTGCCTCATCCAAAATTAATATTTTGGGATCTGCTAAGATTGCCCTGGCAATGGTCAATAATTGTTTCTGTCCCTGGGATACGTTACTTGCTTCTTCATTCAATTCCATATCATAACCTTGTGGCAATGTTTGCACAAAACGGTGGACATGTGCCGCTTTTGCCGCTTCTATAACTTCTTCATCGGTTGCATCTAATCTGCCATAGCGTATATTATCTTTGATACTCCCATGAAACAACCAAGTGTCTTGCAGTACCATACCAAACATTTCCCGCAATTCACTACGATTAAAATTCTTAATGTCATGTCCGTCTACCTTAATTGCTCCGCTGTTTACATCATAAAAGCGCATGAGCAATTTTACCATAGTTGTTTTTCCTGCACCGGTAGGTCCTACAATCGCAATTTTTTGTCCTTGTTTGATCTTTGCGGAAAAATCATTGATAATTATTTTGTCTTCCTGATATCCAAAGTGCACCTGTTCAAAGCTGACGTTTCCTTCTAATCCTTCCACTGCTACCGGCTGATTCACGGTCTGATCCTCTTCCGGTTCGTCCAGGAACTCAAACACCCGTTCCGAAGCTGCTGCCGTAGATTGCAATAAATTGGCCACCTGAGCTACCTGTTGGATAGGTTGTGTGAAATTTCTTACATATTGAATAAAGGATTGAATGTCTCCGACTTCAATGGTTTTTTGAATCACCAGATATCCGCCCAGTACTGCCACCGCTACATATCCTAAATTTCCCACAAACTGCATGACCGGCATCATCATGCCGGAAAGAAACTGTGATTTCCATGCTGATTGATATAGAATTTCATTGGTCTCATCGAACTCTTTGATTACATCTTCTTCTTTATTAAACACCCTAACAATATTCTGCCCACCATACACTTCTTCTACCTGACCATTGACATGACCTAAATATTCTTGTTGCGATTTGAAATATTTTTGTGATTTCTTTACAATCAATGAAATCAGCCCCATGGATACAGGCAAAATCAATAGGGCAATCACCGTCATCAATGGGCTGATGCTAAGCATCATCACCAATACCCCTACCAGCATCAGTACCGATGTAATCATCTGGGTAGCACTCTGGTTAAGACTTTGACTTAGGGTATCCACATCATTGGTTACACGGGAAAGTACTTCTCCATGGGTATTTTTATCAAAATAACTCATGGGCATTCGGCTGATTTTCTCTGAAATCTCTTTTCGTAGTTGATAGGTTAGTTTCTGTGATACTCCTGTCATAATATATCCTTGAATAAAGGAAAACAATACACTCAATACATATAGTCCTAATAAAAACACAAGAATATGTCCGATTTTAGTAAAATCAATTCCTGCGCCACCGGATACTTTTCCTACTAATCCTTTAAATATTTCCGTAGTTGCTTTTCCTAAAATCTTTGGTCCCACAATGGTAAACATGGTACTGCCAATTGCAAAAATCACAACGAACAAGATGGAGATTTTGAATCTGCTGATATATTTTAATAAGGTTTTCATTGTACCTTTAAAGTCTTTGGCCTTTTCACCCGGCATCATGTGTCCGCCTGGTCCATGCCCACCCATAGGACCTCTTCGTTTTTTTGGTGCTTCACTACTCATGGCTGATTTCCTCCTCTCCTTTATCATTTCTTCGTAAATCTGCTTCTAGTTCTTGTTCGGATAATTGAGAAGATGCAATCTGATAATATACCTCGCAATTTCGCAGTAATTCGCTATGGGTTCCGATGCCCGCAATTTTTCCATCATCTAATACCACAATCTGTTCCGCATGTAAAATAGTACTGATACGCTGTGCAACAATCATCACGGTACTATCTGCGGTATGTTGTTTTAGGGCATGACGTAAAGTTGCATCTGTCTTATAATCCAATGCGGAAAAGCTATCATCGAACACAAAGATTTTGGGCTGTGTTGCAATGGCTCGGGCAATTGCAAGACGCTGCTTTTGTCCTCCCGATACATTTGACCCACCTTGAGCAATATGGCTATTATATTTTTCCCTTTTTTCTTCTATAAAATCGGATGCCTGTGCAACTACTGCTGCCATTTCCATCTCTTCTTTTGTAGCATCATCTTTTCCGTAGGTGATATTCGATGCAATGGTTCCAGAAAAGAGCACTCCTTTTTGAGGTACGAATCCCAACTGGCTACGCAGCTCATGCTGGGTCACATCGCGAATATCTGTTCCATCAATGGTAATCTTTCCTTCCGATACATCATAAAATCTGGGAATCAAATTGACCAGTGTAGACTTCCCACTTCCGGTGCTTCCAATAAACGCTGTGGTTTCTCCCGGTTTTGCTGTAAAACTAATATCTTGTAGCACCTCTTCCTTTGCTCCCGGATACCGAAAAGATACATGTTGAAACTGAAGAACTCCTTTTCCATTTTCCGGAAATTGTTTTGGGTCTTTGGAATCAGAAATTGCCGTTTCACTGGTGATTACTTCATTTACCCGATCCGCTGCTACCGCCGCTCTTGGAAGCATTACTGAAATCATGCAAATCATTAAAAATGCCATGATAATCTGCATGGTGTACTGGATAAATGCCATCATGTCTCCTACCTGCATCTGTCCATTGCTAATTCCATGAGCACCTGTCCATACAATCAGCACTCCCGCTGCATTCATAATAAACATCATAGCCGGCATCATAAAGGTCATTGCACGATTTACAAATAAATTGGTTTTCGTTAGATCTTCATTGGCACGGTCAAACCTTTTTTCTTCATGTTTTTCATTACTAAATGCCCGAATAACTGAAAGCCCTGTTAAAATTTCTCTTGTCACCAAATTCAATTTGTCTACTAAATTCTGTACAATTTTAAATTTCGGCATCACTACACTAAACAGTACTGATACAATCCCCACAATCAAAAGCACTGCCAAAGCAATAATCCACGACATGGATGCATTGGTATGAAGAACCCGAAACACGCCTCCGATACCTATAATCGGAGCATACAATACCATTCTCAAAAGCATAACTGTCAACATCTGTATTTGCTGGATATCGTTTGTGCTTCGTGTAATCAAAGATGCCGTAGAAAATTTATCAAATTCTCCATTAGAAAAACGGACTACCTTCTTGAATACTTTTCCACGCAGATTCCGTCCATTAGCCGCCCCGACACGAGCTGACATTAATCCAACGATTACACTTGCTGCCATTCCTACGAATGCAAGGCCAAGCATTTTCGCCCCTGCAGTGATAATATAGTGGTTTTGTAGATGGTCCGTATTGATTCCCAAATCTTTATAAGCCGCCTTGATATACAGCGTAGCTGCCTGGTCCACCATGCTGTCAGGCATCTTATCTATTTTCTGTTTCATAGATGCTATCGCCTGAGCTTTCTGCTGCTCGGGCATGGTCTTGGTCATCATCTTTGGAGCATCTTTCCCTTTTGTATCCATGGATGATACCATCATCATGGGCATTCCCATGATTTTTTTAAGCTTTTCCATTTTGCTATCGTCTTTTAATGCCTTTTCTTTTAACACATAAGCGTCTTTTTTATAAGTGTCATGATCGTTTTGATAAGATTCACGAACTACTTCTTGATCCTCTTTGGATAAAAAGAAAAACAATTGATCCATCTTTTTCACTGAAATCTGCCTTGGAACAGAGGTATCTACCCCGCCTTGCTGAATTCCCACATTCACAATGTCGGAAGTATATGCCGGCAAAGACAAATCACAATAAGCCTGTAATACAAGCACCGCAAGTATTGCTACAATGGATGCTGCATAAGGCTTTAAATATTTAAATAGGTTCTTCATAGGTCATCTATCCTTTCTAGTCTCTACCATTCTTTATGATGTGAGCAAAAACAATTCTTCATTCCCTGTTCTCGTAAACTTTCCAATAAATTTTCCTGCATCTGGGCTGTCAGCCTTCGCAACAACATCTTTTCCTCCAAATTCATTTTTGCAAACAAAATTTCATCAATTCGTTCAAACGCATCATGCACCGATTCCGTAGAACTTTCCCCCTTCTCTGTCACCGTCAAACGAATAATTCTCTGATCCTTCTCATCATGCTCTCGAGTCAGATAACCCTCCTGTTCCATTTTCTGAAGTGCCACTGTAATCGAAGGTGGACTAATTCGTAAAAGCTCCGCCAATTCCCGCTGGGAAAGTCCATCCTTCCTATCAAGAGCCATTAAAATACCCGCTTGATGCGGTTTCATCCCATATTCATCCAATATGTGCATTGCCAACTGCCTATACAAATGCATCATATGATTCAACTCTCTTTGTAACGATTCCTCTTTCAATACTTCGCCTCCTAATAGTTAGATGTCTAATGGATATATTATGCGTATCTCCCAAAAAAGTCAAGTATTCATTCTATATTTAATAAATTTATAATAAAATTCACAAAAAATTCATTCGGACACTAAGTATATTTTTTAAATTGGGGACGTAGTCAACTTCAAGTTGACTACGTCCCCAATTGTGTTTATACTTATAAAAAGAGGGTGATTTTATGGATGATCATGTTAGAGTTATAGACAGGGTTTTTGATATTATTGAAGTTTTATCGAATTCGAGTGTTTCCTTAAGCTTAAGTGAAATTGCCAAGTCTACAGATATGAGTAAAACGACTGTGCACCGGCTTCTTTCAACGATGTGTAACCGGCAGTATATTGAAAAGAACAAGGATCATACTTATACTATTGGTATTAAGATGTTTGAAACCGTCAGCTATCATATTAATAACCTGGAATTGCAAACGGAGTCCAGACCTTATCTTTCGAATCTCAAGGCAGAACTTGGTCTTACTTCTCACTTAGGTATCCTTGATGGAGATGAAGTCGTTTATGTGGAAAAAATGGATACTTATCCCGGCACAAGGCTGTATACGCAAGTCGGATACCGTTCTCCGGCCTATTGTTCTTCTATGGGGAAATGTTTGTTGGCCTCTTTATCCGGTGACGAATTGGAAGATGCTCTTTACCTTTGTTCTTTTAACAAATTCACTAAAAATACCATTACAAATTTTTCTGATTTTAAGCGCTATTTGAAAATCGTTCGAAATCAGGGATGGGCAATGGACAACGAGGAGTTTCAGTTAGGTCATAAATGTGTTGGTGCTCCTATCTATGACTACCGCGGAGATGCTGTAGCCGCTATTAGCGCCAGTGGCCCGTCTGTTCTTTTATCGGATGATAAGTTAGAACTTGTCATTCATCATGTAAAAGAGGCCGCCGCACAGATTTCAAAAAGAATGGGATACACTGGCCTCTAAAAATATAAAGGCATACCTACGATGGCATGCCTTTATATTTTTTATTAATTTAAAATATTTTTTAAAACAATCGTTTTCAGCCGTGTAACCTCGTCAAAGGTAGAATATACCCCTTCTGTACCAATTCCGGAATACTTATAGCCACCAAATGGCATTTCAAAACTTCTAAAGAAGCTTGCACCATTGATGATTGTTCCTCCACACTCTAATGCATTGCAAACACGAAAGGCCTTCTTCATATCGGCCGTAAATACGCATCCACATAGTCCAAATTTGGAACGATTTGCAATTGCCACGGCTTCTTCTTCTGTATCAAACCCAATCACCGGCACTACTGGCCCGAAAATTTCCATATCAATTGCCACATCCGCATCTTTGGGTACATTTGCAATCACTGTTGGTGTAATAAAGGCGCCTTTCCGCTGTCCGCCAAGCACTATTTTTCCTCCTTGTTCCACGGTGAGATGAATCTGCTTTTCCACCTCGATTGCCGCTTTTTCACTGATTAAGCACCCAATCTGGGTACTATCTTCGGAAGGCATTCCCTGCTTTAATTGCTTGATTCTTGCAACTGCTTTTGTCGTAAACTCTTCTTTCAAACTATTATGAATTAAAAAACGTTTGGATGCGCAGCAGACCTGACCTGTATTATACATTCTTCCCCAAATAAGTTCTTCCACAGCCAAGTCAACATCACCATCTTCTAGCACGATAAATGCATCATTCCCACCCAGTTCCAATGCTACATGAGCCAAATGATCTGCCGCTGTCTTTGCCGTCTGAATTCCCACTTCCGTGGATCCGGTTAAGGTAATCGCATGTACATCTTTGTGCGCACATAACCAATTTCCTACCGAAGATCCTCTTCCAGTCACAATCTCGATTGCCCCATCCGTTACTCCTGCTTCCACCAATAATGCTGTTAATTTGCATAACGTCAGCGGATTATCTGTAGAAGGTTTTACAATAGCTGCATTCCCTGCTAATAGTGCCGGTGCTACCTTTTGGTCAAATAAATCGCATGGAAAATTAAATGGAATTACGCAGGCAACCACACCTATTGGTTCTCTCTGAGTCATTAAAATATGATTCTCCTGACCTTTTTCATGTCCCGCTGGAAGTACCGATCCATATAAATGTTTTGCTTTTTCTGAAAATGCTTGAAACGAAATCGGAATATTCCCAATTTCACCTCTTGCTTCTACAATCGGTTTCCCGGTTTCCTGAGACAAAGTTTGTGCCAGCTCCTCTTTATGCTGTTCTACCTTTTCTAAAAACTTCATCATGATTTCTGCTTTTTCGGTAACCGGAACCTTCGCCCATATCTTTTGTCCTGCTACAGCATGCTCTACAGCCGTGTCAATATCTTCTTTGGTTGCTGCTGGAATTGTGTCAATCACATTTCCTGTTGCAGGATCAATCACATCAATTGTCTGCTTGTCTGACGCTCCTACCGCTTTTCCACCAATAATCATTTTCATCTTCATATTCCTCCCTATTTAGGCATACCCGTAAAGGACAACATCAATCCTCCACAAGTATTGCATCCGTCTTGCACATATCCATATTCACCAAAGGTAAATTCTACAATAAATGGAACTCCATCTGCCTCTTTGATTATCTGTTCTGCCACTTCATCAATACGGCTATCAATACCGGCTCTTCTTCCACCACAATGTACCAAATGATAAGCACCTGCTTTTGGCATTTTCGCTTTTAATTCACGTAATTGCTCCCCTGTAGAATCAATCAATTCATCCACCGTTGCTTCCATTCGAATCACGGCAGTTCCCTCTGCCAATTGATTCCCAATTGCCATAGAATAATCATCATTTCCATTCATCGGATGGCGAATGGCTACTAAGTCCCCCAGTCTATCTTTTACTCCTAAAGGAGAAAGTACCGCTTCTGCTAAAAGAGCACCTCCTTTTAGGCTTTCTACATCCATCCCACGCCATGCTGCATATTTCTTAAGTGCTGGTTCACCATCAATTTCTACCAATGTACGATTGTTATTTACCTTTGTAATAATTCCCCTATCTTTTGTTTCATGATAAGCTCCGGTGTATTGATTTGCGATGACTTCCTTGCTATAAAAAAATGCCACTGCAACACCATCTGCAAAACTTCCCTTATCTGTAAATAGTTTCCACTCTCCAGATATGGAATTATCTGCTGCGCTTCCCCCAAAGAACGGTACCCTTCCGATTACTTCCGTAATTCCCTTCAAATAAAACTCTTCTTGGGCAGGAGATGCTACCATATAAAAATAAGTAGGCGCCACTTTTTTTCCTGCTGCCTCCATCGCTTTCTTTGCCACCATTTTTCCATCTGCAATAGCACATTCCCCTTTTTCTACTGCCGCAACACCAATTTCTATTTCCGAATCATCAAGTGCCATCATTCCAACAAATCCATCCGCACCGGTAATGTACCCTTCCGGTGTAATAACTCCTGTAAATGAGGTGTTTCCAATAATAGGAATACCCGGCATCTCCTCCGCTATTCCCGCCAGCATGGCATCCAAATCGTAGGCACAACTAGCATATGTAAACGCCAACTTTACATTTTCCAGCCCTTGTTTTGCGGCAAGTGCCGCTTCTTTTCCTGCTGTATTCGGACAAGCATGAATGCTTGATCCCGTATTTGCTTTCAACATATTTGATTCCTCCTTGTCATGATAAATCTTCTGATTTTCTCTATCTGACTTCATTATACTTTTATTTTTTTTACAATCAACTATGAAAATCCACTGCTCGAAACGAGTGTTCCACGTAGCGGAATATAAAATAAGCAAAAAAATAAAGCCTAGTAACCACTAGACTTTAAAAGCAGGGGATGAGAGAATCGAACTCCCACCAAAAGTTTTGGAGACTCCTATCATACCATTTGACCAATCCCCTTCGTTGAACCACTAGATATTTATACCATATTACCACTACCTTTGTCAAGAAAAACAGACCCTTTCAAAGGTTTTTTAGTTCTTTTTTAAAACAACGTGCCTTTTTTATGATTTTCTTTCCTCATATACGTACAGCACGTTGTTTTCCTCTCTTTACCAGCTTCCGCCTCCACCGCCGCCAAAGCCTCCACCGGAGAATCCTCCTCCAGAAAATCCACCACTGTCAAATCCTCCCCCACCATCTCCGTTGGTGCTAGGTGGTTCCGGAATTGTCAATGTTTGTGTTACTTGTTCCATATTGCTCATCATACAATGGCTGAATAAATAATAGTCGAAAAATGTAAATTGTTGGTTGGTATGATACCATTCAGGTGCTGGAATAGACAGCCCCTCTAACCGTTTGGCAAAAATCTCTGACAAGCCAAATACATATGCATAAGGCATAATGTGATAAAACATTTCCGGATGTTCTTGTGCCATCGCCTGCATTCTGTCAAGTTCTGCCGTTTCAATAAAGTCTCTGAGGCCAGCCAATCGCCCCATCCATTCGATGCATACCGTAGTCCTTTTTTTCATAAATCCAGTCAAACTAATCATCACTATCGTAATGAAGATCACAATTATCATAATCCAGCTATAGTTGAATACTTCCTTTTGCATCACGCGGACAATATAACTTCCCACATAACCGGCCATAGATAAAAAGCAAAGTCCAACCGCTCCTGCTGTCCATTTCTTTCGACTCGTTTTCGTAACTCCATACCAGCGATCTACTATGGCTGCAAATAACACCGTTCCCGCACCGAGTCCTATCCACATGATAAGATGTATGATTGCTCTTGCAGTGCTCGTATAACTGTAACTTCCTATTACCACCACAAAAATCCAAAATGGAAGTGTCGTCAACACCAGTGAAACAACTCTGGCAACTTTAGATGCTGTGGTATATACACTCTTTTTATCTGAAAAATATTGCTTCAATTCACTTTTTGCTGCTTCCAGTGTATCTGTAAACTGATATTGTAACTCCTCTATATTCACCTGTTCACCAGTTTTAAATAATTTTCGAAAAATAGTATTTTGATATGGTGGCGCATCCGGTGATAGCTCTTTGATTTTCTTTAATATAAGACTGTCTTTTTTTTCTTCTTCAATACAAAGATGCCCTTTATCTGCCCAATAAATAATCAAAGAAAGCAAGTCTTTGTCTTGCACCTTCCCGTCTATAATATAGCCCACTGCAGCGCTATCAAGTCCCTCTGGGGGCTGATATTGGATAGATGGAATAATGGGCGCATCTCTCCCACAAAGAAGAAATAAAATTATGACAATGGCAAAAATAATCATCGATGGAATCAATATCAACCATGGAATTTCATTCACATTGTGCCCTGCGGTAAAATATCCCTCTCCCATATTTGCAAAGCAGGTAATACCTTCTCCAAAACTCAAGTCCTGTTTTAAAGTTCCTTGCACAGAATTAGTTTCGGTATTCTTTTGAATATCCAGCACATCTATTGCTTTTTTAGACTCACCATATTTTCCGTAATAAAACTGCAATTGATCCATATCAAATTTTTTAGGGAAAGTAACAGAAAATGTGCTTCCCTTTGGAATCTGGTTCTGCCATTGTGTAGGAAACACATTATAATAAACCTGATTATAAATTCCTTTTTGAAATTTTGGAGTAAAGCGGTAGGCAAAATGATATTGCCCATTTAACACCGTTTGATTGGCATCTCCAAATTGAAATACTTTATTCCCATTTTTGGATGAAACATCCGCTGGCGTATTAGAGGAAAGCAATTCAACATCCGCACAGTAAGGTTCTTTTTCTTTATTGCCCTCTCCATCATAAGAAATGATGGTGCCACGATCCTGAATATACCGGTAAATTCCATGTCGTGGTTCCAAGAAAGAAACGGCTATCTTTTCATTCACTTTATAAGAACCATCCTCGGAAATGTCCACCATCGTCTGATAATTTTCTGTGTTCATACTGGTATCCGGCTGTACTTTTGCGCCTGTAGAGTTAAATAAACTTTCAACCATACCACCATTCATCATAAACAGAACAATGAGTATCCAAATAATGGAACCCGCTTTACTTCTTAGACTTCTCATCCACATCTCTCCTCCGGCCTAGAAAGATACTTTGACATTTTCTCTTTCTGTCTCATCCACAACTTCATATAATGGTTTCCGCTGAAACCCAAACATTCCTGCAATTAGATTCCCCGGGAACATCTCTGTTTTTGTATTAAATTTATTAACTACGCCATTATAATAACGTCTAGAACCTGCAATTTCTTCTTCAATTCGTTGTAATTGTTCCTGTAACTGTAAAAAATTCTGATTTGCTTTTAAATCCGGATATGCTTCTGAGACGGCAAACAACGATTTTAAGGTTCCGGATAAAATGTTATCATTTGCAATCTGTTCCTCCGGCGTGGAAGAATTCATAGCCTTATTTCTGGCAGAAATCACCTTTTCCAGAGTCTCTGATTCATGCCTTGCATAACCTTTCACGGTTTCCACATAATTTGGAATTAAATCATACCGTTTCTTTAAAGAAACATCCATAGCCGAAAAAGCTTCTTCCGTTTTATTCCGCAATGTAACAAATCCATTGTAGGAACTAATCAACCATATTACAACTAGTAGTATCACCGCTCCTATTATCATCCATAGTAACATTATACTCTCCTCCTTTTGTGTATTTTGATACCTACAGTATATCCCAACCATCCAAATTTTACAACAATAGAAGCAGTTAAGAGTTATATTTAATAACTCTTAACTGCTTTTCTTTGGGCAAATATTTATCTTCCATATACCTCATTAATTTTATCCAACACTCTGCCTGGTGTCATCGGTATTTCATAAAAGCGAATTCCTATAGCATCTTCTACTGCAGATACAATTGCTGCAGCTGTAGGTATAACACCGCATTCTCCAATTCCCTTAATTCCATAAGGCCCATTTGGATCTGGCTCTTCTACCAACATAGAAACGATCTCTGGTCTGTCATCTGCAGTCGGAAGCATGTATTTGTGGAATCCATCATTATAAAAGCCTTTTCCTTCCACATACGTCATCTCTTCTCGTACTGCATATCCAACACCTTGTAACACGCCGCCTTCTAACTGGCTTTCTGCAAGAATTGGATTCACTGCACGACCCACGTCTTGAGCTGCAGCAACTTTTAACACTTTTACCATTCCTGTTTCCATATCTACTTCTACTTCTGCCGTTTGTGCATGCCATGGTGGTGTATTCGGAGGAACATTACATCCTTGTGCAAGGAATTGTTTTCCTCGTAAATGTGCTTCATAGGCCAATTCCTTAATAGTAATTGTCTTTCCTGCTCCACTGATGACTCCAAGATCCATTTGAAGCTTATCTGAGTCTACTTCTAAATATTCTCCTGCATAGTTTAGGATATCTTTTTTCAGTTCTGCACCCACTTGTGTAATAACAGTTCCTACTGTGTAAAGTGTTCTGGTAGCATGACTTCCGATATCAAATGGAGACGATTCCGTATCCCCAAATTTCATATGGGCTGTTTCCATTGGTACTCCGACCACATCCGCTGCAATTTGCATCAATGCAGTTGTGGAACCAGGGCCAATCTCTGGGATTCCACTTGCGACATGAAGTGTTCCGTCCCCTTCCATTCGCATATAGATTGCATTATAATCTACACAAAATGGCCATGCATTACTTACATGAGTACCTGCTGCAATTCCTACTCCGCGTCGAATTGTTCCTGTCTGTTTCTTTCCACGCTTTTCTGCCCATCCGATTTCATCAGCTGCTTTTGTGATACATTCCTTTAATCCCGTAGAAGCACAAGGGAATGGGAAAAACCACGCATCTCCTGGCTTTGTAATGTTTTTTAATCGAAGTTCCATCGGATCCATATGAAGCTTTTTAGCTAATTCATCTACTAATGTTTCCACCATAAATGTCCCTTGTGGTGTTCCGAACCCACGAAAAGCTCCTGCTGTCTGCTGATTCGTATATACTGGATAGCCACAATAATGAAGATTTGGAATCCGGTAGGTACCTGCTGTTCCACAGGCTCCCAAAACGCCTAGAAGTTCAATTCCAAATGTTGCATAAGCTCCTGTATTTAAATGTGCAACTGTATTCAATGCTACAAAAGTACCATCTTTATTTGCACCTAACTGTGCTGTGATATAGCCACCATGTCTTGTATCACTGGCAATAAAATCTTCTTCTCTGGTGTAGACATATTTCACCGGACAATTTGCTTTTTGTGACAGTACTGCTGCAATCGGTTCTGCCATACCACTGACTCCAATTCGAACACCAAATCCGCCACCTACATAAGGAGGATTGCTTACATGCACTTTGCTTTCTGGCATATCCAGAACATAGGCAAGAATCATCTTAGTTGGATGGGGTGTTTGTGTCGTACAAGTAACAAAAAGCTCTCCGCTTTGTCTATAATCTGCCACAGCGGCATGGGTTTCCATCTGCGCTTGTTTCGCTCTTGGAAGAACAACCGTTGCTTCCACCGTTACCTCGGATGCCTTCATTCCTGCTTCCAAGTCTCCGATACCGAACTCAACACCTTCTCCACAAAGATTCTTGTGCTTTAACCCTTGATGAACATCCGGAGCGCCTTCTTTAATGGCTTCTAGTGGATCAAATACCGCAGGGAGCAGTTCATATTCTACTTCAATGAGTTTAATTGCTTCTTCTGCAATCTCTATAGAAGTTGCTGCTACTGCAGCTACTTCATCACCTATGTACCGCACTTCATCCGGAAATATCTGCTGATCTCTAATTGGTTCTTCCGGTCGAAGAGTGGTGACCATCGTAGCCGATGTATTAAACAATTTTCGTGTTGTATTTTTACTGGTTGCAACCGCCTTTACTCCCGGAAGTGCCTCTGCTTTTGACGTATCTACCGATACAATTCTAGCATGCTCGTGAGGGCTTCTCAGCACTTTTGCATACAGCATACGTGGAAGATAAATATCATGTGTAAATGTTCCCTGCCCGGTCACTTTATCTATACCATCTGTTCTTGGTATACTTTTTCCAATATAATGATCCATAGTTATTCCTCCTCTCGCAATCTTTTCGATGCTTCCATCACTGCTTTTTCAATCTTAACATAACCTGTACAACGACATATATTTCCTCCCAGTGCTTCTTGTACCTCTTCACTGGTAGGTTCCGGATTTACATCTAATAATGCCTTTGAAGACATAATCATACCCGGTGTACAAAAGCCACACTGTACCGCTCCCTGATTCACAAATTCTTCCTGTAATGGATGTTGTTTTCCGCCTTTTGCTACTCCTTCAATGGTTTGGATATTTGCATCCATAGCTCTTAAAATCGGAACCATGCAAGAATTGACCGCTTTCCCATTCATAATTATAGTGCAAGCACCACATTCCCCTTTTCGACATCCAACCTTTGTTCCCGTAAGATATAATTTATCTCTCAAAAAATCAACCAGGCGCAATGCCGGATCTACCATTACTTCCATATATTCATCATTAATTGTTATTCTTAATTGTTCTTCCATCTCACCTACTCCTTCCTAATTTCAGCCAATTTATTCCTTTATCTCTATATGAAGCTGCTTCGCAATATCCAAAAATGCTCTTTTTACAAGTACCGGTAACGTCTGTATTCTATATTCCTTGCTTCCACGAAGTGGATTACTTCTTGGTTTTGCATCTTCTAAAGAATATTTCGCAACTTCTTTTATATTTTCCAGTGTAAATGGTTTTCCAACAAACCAATTTTCTCCTACAGTGGCGTGCTTTGGTCCAACACCAACAGGTCCCATAGTAATAGCCACATCCTTCACAACGCCTCCTTGAATCAGTGCACGCGCTGCTACGTTGAGCATTGGCAATGAAAGGGATTTACGCAGTTCTAATCGGATAAAAGAAGCTGCTTCTCCTTCTTTTAATAATGGCACTCTAATTCGTACCAGTAATTCTTTAGAACTATCTACTGTACTTTTTCCAAATCCGGCGTACATCTCTTCCATACCACATGTTCGTAATCCATCTATTCCTTGAATCTCAAATATCGGCATAAATGGCGCCAATGCCATAGCACCATCTGCTGCGGGCTGAGCAGTAAGTACATTTCCGCTTAAGGTAGCAACATTTCGAATCTGCAGTGAACCAACAGAACCGCACCCTTTTGCAAGCGATGGCAAATTTTTTCTGACAAAATCATTTTTTGAAATCTCTGACAAGGTAACACCTGCACCAATTACTAATTCCTTCCCCTCTTGCTTGAATGTACAAAGTTCCGGAATTCCCATTACATCCACCAATGTATCTGCATGCACTTTTCCACTGTCCATATCTAATAGGATATCTGTTCCACCTGCAACAATCTTTGCATGTCCTTTGGCATCTTCCAATGCCTGTACTGCTTCTTTTACTGTATTAGCTCTAATATAATCCATATTCTCACATCTCCTTTTCTTTCTATTTGCCCGTACTCACATGATTATTATATCTGTTTTTTTCAGATACTTCCATTCTATTTTCGAACAACTAACGGTTATTATTTATTTAACGTTTAATTTATGTCAAACATGTATTTTTGAAATAGTTTTTTAGCTGTTTTTCCTAATTCAATATCCAATTGTTCATATTGTGTTAAAAACTTTTCTCCTTGTTGAGTTAGTTTTGAGTAACCTCCTTGCATTCCTCCCGTTTGATGGTACAAAAGCTCTACACCCAGTTCCTTTTCTGCTCTGTGAATCATTTTCAATGCTTTTGTATAAGAAATACTCATCATTTTACAGGCCATCAACATAGAATTTGACTGTTGTATCATTCGTAATAATTGATACATGCCTGGACCAAAAAAAATCTCATTTCTTCCTATCTTCACCTGGGCAACGTACCGTAGTTCTATTTTTTCAACTTCTGTCTGACGTAATGCTGCTTGATAAGTCTTCTGCGAATCTACTTTTAAAAAAGACTCACCACTTTGGATTTCACATCCCGGAATTTTCTCCATGAAAATGGGAAATGAAAGTTTTTCCTGTGAATATAATAATAGGGGAAAACCTTTTTTCTTGTCATGCATGGCTACTGCATTGCTACCAGATTTTAATATCGTTTCCAGTATATTCGGAGTCACAAGTGGATATCTCACATCTAATATTAACACTCGGTCACAAAAATTTTGAAGAAACATCATACCAATTTCTAGGTCATCTTGGATTCCCGATTTTTGATATTCTTCTTTTCTTAAAACCGCAACTCCCATTCGAATCACATGTCGTTCTATCTCTTGCGCATCTTTTTGCGTGATAACCACAATTTGAGAAATATCTACTTGTTTTAATCTAATAATTAACCTATGTAGAAGTGTTACTCCCCCCAAAGGTAATAATGGCAATATTCCGGGGACTTCGTCTTTCCAGTCAGTGGCTATAATTACTGCTCCTGTATTCATTTTATTCCCTTCCACTCATCGATGATTCAGTCATGACACCTGAATTTCCTTCTCTACATTTAAATCATAACAAAAAACACATGTAAATTCAAACTGAATCTACATGTGTTTTAAAATAGTTTGATACATACTATGTATCTTGAAAACTACATACAAAGAGTTTATTTCATCCATTTTTTCCTATTCCCGTTTTGGTTATGCCC
>JAVWVS010000015.1:0-54402 GCA_036666555.1 Lachnospiraceae bacterium
ATACTAAATTCCACTGAGGGATAAGGGGGTGGAATTTAAAATTTCATTTCAGGAACAAATCGTAAAATTTTAAAAAGCATTGCTATTGTACGTATAAATGAGTATAATATAAGCAAAAAAATATGCGTTTTTTGAAAGGAGCGATTACTATAGCAGAAAAATCAGCAAACTTGTATGCAAGAATTGAGCCAGATGTAAAGAATGCCGTCTGCAAGACCGTTAGAATGAGTTGAATCATGCCCATGACATCAGGAAATGGGTGTTTAACATAAAGAAGGTATACTGACTACAGTATAGAGAAATACGGAGAGAGGAGAACTGGAAATGGCGAAAAAGAGCGGATGGAAAATATTAGGATTTACAATGGCAGGTATCCTTTGTGTGATTGTGCTGATTTATACTGGAGTCTCTATTTTCTTTATGGGCCATTTTCAATTTAATACCACTATAAATGGTATTGATTTCTCGGTAAAGTCAGTGAGTGATGTAGAGTCATATATGAAAAGCCAAGTGGATGGATATGAACTGAAGCTTCAGGAAAAAAACAACTCCCAGGATATAGTCAAGGGATCTGATATTTCATTGGTTTATAAAAAAAATGAGGATATTGAAAATGCACGGAAGGCACAAAATCCATTTGCATGGCCTGCTGCATTTTTTTCAAAGGAGAGTGCAGAAGTAACCATTAATGTATCCTATGACGAAGCGGCACTGGATGAGCTGGTTGCGAATTTGAAATGTATCCGTGCAGAGCAGGTTGCACCGATTTCGGCAACGCCAAAGTTTGATGGAGAAAAGTATGTGATAGAGCCGGAGGTAATTGGGACCGAGGTCGATAAAGACATGCTGAATACAAAGATACATGAGTATATTGCCGGGTTTAAACCAGAGTTCAATATGGAGGCGGAAAAATGCTATAAACTTCCCCAATATACTTCCGAATCGGAGAAAGTGGTTAAGGCCGTTGAAACATTAAACCATTATTGTAAAGCAAGTATTACATACGATATGAAACCAGAGGTAGAGGTCGTGGATAAATTATTGATTTCCGGATGGCTTTCATGGGACCCAGGGATGAAAGTGACCTTTAATCCGGAGGCAGTGACCGCATACATGAAAGAGTTCGGTAAAAGGCATAACACTGTCGGAGCAACCAGAACAATTGTAACACCCAGTGGAAAGAGCGCAGAAGTGAGCGGGGGAACCTATGGCTGGTCAGTTGATGAAGCGGGGGAAGCGCAGGCTTTAATCGCAAGCATTCAAAAGGGAGAAGTGGTGACGAGAGAGCCGCTGTATGCGCAGACCGCAGCGACTCATGAGATGGCCGATTGGGGAACCACATATGCAGAAGTGGATTTGTCGGCGCAGCATATGTGGTTTGTTTCCGAGGGTGCGGTCGCTCTTGAGACGGATGTTGTGACCGGTGAAACAATCCCTGAAAAGATAACACCGTCAGGTGTCTACAGTATTCTGGAGAAGGAATTGAATAAAACGTTAGTTGGCGAAATCAAACCGCAGACAGGAAAGCCGGCTTATGAGACACTGGTAAGTTTTTGGATGCGCGTGACCTGGAGTGGTATTGGATTCCATGATGCAGATTGGCAGACGGCATTTGGCGGTTCGTTGAATCAAATACCGGATATTGGATCACATGGATGCATTAATATGCCGGTTGAACAGGCAGCACGGCTCTATGAGCTGCTTCCAATGGGGACTCCGGTAATTGTGCATTATTAAAAACAAGTGGTATGATGATAGTATGAAGTCAGGCAAATAAATGTTTCAGGAGGGGATGGCGTATGATGAGAAAAATGGTTCGGCTACTTCTATTATGCATGCTTGCCGTATGTTTAGCAGGTTGCAGAGAAGAAAAAGACAGTACAGCGGTACAAGCAGTAGAAGAAAAAACAGAAGAAAAGGAATCCTACGCAACGGTGAGCGTAGAAGAGATTCTGCAAACGATGAGTTCATTGAAAAATGAGATTGGAGAATCACAGTCCATGCAGGCCATGCTTCAGGCCGGATACAAAAATGGTGAAGTGTTAAAAGTGGTCGGAGTATTGACGACAGATAATGTAGATTCTGTGGTAACGAATCATACCGTTGCGCTTGCCGGTGAGAGTTCAACCGGTAGTTCAGAGTCCAGCCATAAAGTTTTCATAAGTGGGAATGAGGATAATAAGCATGTATTGATTCCCAGCGGAACGGCTGTCGTCGTGGAAGGAACCTTGAAAATGGATGAAAACGCCGTTTTTTTATCCAATAGTAGATTTATAACCCCCGACATTCAAAATCCAACCTATCAGGCCAATGTGAGCAACGTGCTGGAAAGCGCTGAAAATACGGAACAAATACTGGAAGGAACGGTCAAAGAAATTTCGGCTGTCGACTTAACAGACGATGAGCGTGATGAACTTTCAGGGGGATTTGTTGATGAAAATGATACCCGTTTGGTAAAAGCAATGCTAAGATCATCCCATAAAGTGATTTTGACGGATGGGGCAAAGGACATTGTGGTTTATATTTCCCAGAATAATAATGAAAACATACAGGTGGGAGAAAGAATGGCGGTAAAAGGTATCGTTGCAAATATAGATCAGATTTTTGTCTGGGCAGGTGATGCCGCTTATTTTTTTGACAGGTAGTATGAGTGCACGGAAGGGAATGAATATATGGATGTAGATTATAAGGTGGAATTTGAAAGTGATGGTTCGCAAAAAATCAGATTTGAAGATGCAAGATAATTTATTGAAAACTGATTATTCCGCAGGATATGGGTGGTATGGAGCTTTGCTCCGTACCACCCATATCCTGTTTCGATACCTTCAATTCGTAGATGAAGTCCGCTTGGTTTTTAAAGTTTATGCTTTGCGCAATACTCACGCATATTCATATCACCTATATAGACATGGAGCGTTTAATTTTAGATAAATGGATGAAAGAAGCAATCAAAATGTAAACAGGAATGGGAGGACAGCAACCCATCAGATAATTCAATTATTAAGCAACTTGATGCTTGCAGTAACTGCGAACCGCCAAAAGGAGGAACATAGGAATTTCAATCGCCGCCGAAATCAGAATTACATAAGGGGTCCAAACACTCATTTCCCCAATATGCAGGTAATTAAAATCTGCAAGCTGATAAAGGAAGTTGTTTTGCAGCCCAATTCCTGCGGATGGAAGAATACTGAAGACCCATGTTGCGTCCACCGCAAAAAGAATACGCAGAATTGAAAATTCAGTCGGTGTCAAAGCTATATTCTCGCCATCCAACAGACACTCATAGGTTTGAATGTTTAATTTAAGCTTATCATAGGTTAAAACATAATTTACTATAAATTGTTCTACGTGAATAGGTGTATATTTTTTGTACCTCCGTAGCTGAGCTTTTACTCTAGCAATAAGCTCAAGTGGACGAAATGGTTTTGTTACATAATCGTCCGCGCCCAAAGTTAACCCTGTAATTTTATCCGTTTCTTCATCTTTCGCTGTTAGCATAATAATTGGATAAGTGTGGTTCTCACGGATTTTTTGACAGATAGAAAATCCATTTATATCGGGAAGCATAATATCAAGAATTGCAAGGTCAAGTTCTTCTTGCTCAATGCAAATTAAAGCTTCTTTTGCGGAATAAAACTTATATACCATGTAATTTTCATTTTTCAGATAGACTTCTAGTAAGTCCGCAATGTCGTGTTCATCGTCAACGACTAATATCTTTTCACTCATATTCGCACTCCAGTTCTCTTTTTATACAATTAGTATTAAGTATAACCAATCCTATATTGAAATTCACAAAGGACTTAATAAGAATTTATTAATGTTTTCCTAATGCTTTTTTCGCCTTCTGTCAACAGGCTTCACCGCATCTTTTGTATCCGTCGTTCTGATATTCCCCATTTTTCAGAAGCAGCTTTCACAGAAATGCAATCCATATATTCAACTTCCTTTCACAAAATAATATGGAATAATTATATACGGATTAGCGAATAATAGCAAGGTTACCTGGCACCAAACAGCTTTGGCAGGCGTTTTATCCACACTCTTATGGTCTGGTTTCCCAATTCCTCATTTTTGTGGATCATTCAAGCTGATTTTAATCGAAATTGTGTAGAATCCTCTTTTGATATCAGGTATAATGTCAATATGTTATTTGTCTGACAAAATCTTGCAAACTGCTTAATTAATGCAAATGCAGTGGCGTAAAATAATATAAAGGTTAGAAGAAGGAGAGTGCATCAGCGATGAGAAAAACCAGTCTGAATACATATATCAAAATCAAGCAGCAATTGGTTGCGAAGTTCAAAGAAGAGCATTTTACACATAATAAGCTACCATCGGAGGCTTCACTTGCCAAAGAACTTAAAATTAGTCTGGTTACTCTTCGAGAATCACTGATGATGCTTGCGTTAGAGGGTTATGTGACAAAACGTCATGGTTCGGGGAATTATGTACATCCGAGCGCATTTGACCCAACTGACCGAATCGACATGGGGCTTACCTTTGCGGATGCATTCCGTTTGCAAGGGTATGAACCGGGAATGAAGATTATCAGCGTCAGTGAATCTCTTCCGGAGGTAGAACAGATGCAGTTGTTTCAGATAGAAGAGCAACAAGTCATTGCTTCGTGTGAGATTATCTATACGGCAGATGAGTTGCCAAGTATTTATTCTGTACAGAAGATTCCAAAGACATATTTGAAAAATCCGTTCAGGATAGGTGAGAAACGAGGAGATTTTTTTCAATTTTTGGAGGAATATTGTGAGCTATCCATCATACATTCATTGAACGAATATAAGGCAGTTCTTGTGCCAGAGCGTATGGAGAACATATTTGGTATTCAAAAGGGGACGCCTGTGATATATTGTGCACAGTTGTACTATGACATATATGACAAGCCTATTTTTTATAATGAGCATTACTTTCATCCAGATCGCTTTGGAGTAAAGATGCTGCAAAACTGGGATTTGAATGCAAAGTAAGGAGTGTATTTGCAGTAAAAAGTCATATGAAGTGTTTTGATTTATGGCGATATATTATTATATATATAAGGAAAAGGAAAGAGTGATTTGGTTAAAACGGTTCTGTTTTCTTCTTTTATGCAAAAAAAGTCATTATATGACTTCCGTTTATGTGAAAAAGCAACAAAAATATTGTGTTGACAAAGGAAATTATTATGGATATATTATACTCAAGTAATAAATATAGGTTCAACTGAAACAAATATAGGGCGAAAATTAAGCAAAGAAGTCAGAGAGTTTGGCAACCTTTTACAAAGGTTGTGCAACTCTCTTTTTGTGATTTTGGGGTAATGTTTCGTTTGAACCGTACCTTTTGAAAATGAAATCAAATTACACATGTGGAGGAGAAAACGGAATGAAGGAAAAAAAGATTGTGAGTACATCAAAGTTTGAATTGGAGGGGAGACCACCTCTTAGAGAAGCAATTCCGTTGGGGTTACAACATGTACTGGCAATGTTTGTGGGGAATATAGTTCCCATGATTTTGGTAGCAGTAAATGCAGGATTGACAACGGAACAAGGGAATATGCTATTACAATGCTCTATGCTTGGTGCTGGGTTGTCTACCCTTGTTCAGCTATATCCACTACGCTTTGGAAAAGGATTTCAGATTGGGTCGGGATTGCCGTGTATGCTAGGACTTACATATGTCTTTTTACCGGCCTGTCTTTCGATTTCGGCGACAGATGGAATTGCAGTCATCATAGGTGCCCAGATAATCGCAGGTTTGCTTTCGGTAGTTTTTGGTGTCTATCTAAAAAAAGTACGGAAATTTTTCCCGCCAGTTGTAACAGGAACAATTGTAATGACAGTAGGCATTTCTATCTTCAATTTGGCTATTGGGAATATGGCTGGAGGAACAGCTTCAGAAAGTTTTGGAGACTTAAAAAACTGGGGAGTGGGAATCACAGTTGTTATAGTTGTTTTAGCATTTAACGTGTTTGGCAAGGGATTACCGAAGGTGGCGGCAATCCTAATTGGAATGACCGCAGGGTATGTAATCTCTATACCACTTGGACTTGTAAGTTTTGACGGTGTTAAAGAGGCCGGTTGGTTTGCATTACCCAAACTATTTGCATTTGGTATAGAATTTCATGCATCCACAATTATAACATTTTTATTATTATACTTCATAGTAGGGGTGCAAATGATAGGAGATTTTTCTGTATCAAGTATGGGTGGCATGAATCGTGAACCCACAGATGAGGAACTGTCAGGAGGAATTATTGGAAATGGAATTACCTCGGCACTGTCAGCAATTATCAATAGTTTTCCCAGTGCAACATACAGCCAAAACTCAGGAATTGTTGCATTGACAAAGGTGTGTAGCAAATATGTTATTGCAGTGGGCACGAGTATATTAATTATAGCAGGATTGTGTCCAAAGGTAGGGGCGGTTCTCTCCACCATTCCTAACAGCGTTATTGGTGGTGGTACACTTGTTGTATTTTCAATGATTGCTACATCAGGAATGAAGTTAATGGCAAGTGCCGGTCTCTCTAATAGAAATTGCTTAGTTATTGGCGTGTCGTTGGCATTCGGGCTTGGAACACAGTTTTGTAAAGGGGCATCATCAGGATTCCCAACTGAAATAGCAACAATGTTGGAGTCAAACAGTGTTATTTTGACATCTATTATGGCCATTTTATTAAATTCTATTTTTCCAAAAGATAAAGAGGAAACAGTGCAAAATAATCGCCAATAGAAGAATCATGAAGCGTGGTCAGATTATCTTGCAAGTACATTTGGGAGTTTTGTTGCGGTATCATTTGTTATAGGGAGAGATATATTGAGTGATCATTTTATAAATGATAAAATATCTTTAGGGAGATAATGGGAGGTTTCATATGACTAAAGGTTTTGTAATGGACGCTGAGCGTTTAAAGCAGGGAAAAACCAGCAGATTTAGGCAAATAAAATTCAGAAATGGTGGTGAGTAAACAATAAAATATACCAAATAAAATCGCTACTTTTATTTTCAAAAAATGAAAGTATTTAAAAAAAGTAAAGGAAACGTTGTAACTAGGCTAGCCATCGCGACAGCGATTTGGTACAATGTATTTACGATGAATTTTAAAGGAGATAGGATATTGAAAATAAAGTTAGCATGTATTACCACAGAGTTTCTCGAAAATTTTTTTATCCAGACTTTTTCTTCACTACGTCTTTCTTGCAATATTACTTTTTATATTTATCACTCTTTGGACGACGTTTTAAGGATATATGAAAGCCTGCCTTCCAATACAGATGGAATTATAACCAGTGGAATTTTCCCCACTCAAGCATTGAAAAAAAGAGTTTCTTCTCTTGATATTCCTATTGCTTCTATTAACAGTGACGAGGCCAGTATCTATCGACTTTTTTTCTCTTTACTGGAACAAAAACGAGATTTGGATATTACCCGCATCTATGCAGACCCATTGGCTATGTTTGGCATTGATACATTAGAATATCTTTTAGAGGATCAAACACAAAGCTATTCTAATAGGATTGCCCCTTTTGTAGAACAAATGACTTTACAGGATTTACTTGTTATGGAAGAAACTCAATTAAAACAACATATAGACCTATGGAATTCTGGCAAGACTGATATTTCTATTACTCGCTTTAGTGGAATTGTTCCACGTCTACGGGAACTTGGCATTCCAGTATATTTCCCATATCCGAGCATTCAATATGTAGATTCTGTATGTTCCGCATTGCTTCAAGAGATTAAACTTCATAATTTCAAAAAACATCAGCCGGCGGTAATTAATGTATGTATCAAATCTTCAGATGGCAATGCTCCCATTCTAAATAATTCGCTGGAACATCAATGCCTGCTGTTGCAGGAAGCTTTGCTGGAATTCAGTAACATATACGTTATGGATTTTATTTTTAAGCGCTTATATAATGGATTTGAAGTCCTAACCGAATGTAATACTGTACAGAAAATCACCAAGCAGCACACAGTGTGTACATTGACATCCTTTTTAAACGACCGATTGAATGTTCCGTTTTGTATTGGATATGGAATAGGGATGGATATGTCCCAGGCACGTATGCATGCGTTGGATGCAAACCGTGAATCTTATCTGAGTACCAAAACAGCGTCCTTTGTCATCAACTCCTCTGGGGATTTGTTCGGTCCTTTAAATGAATCTCCTGCTGAAAACACCTTATTAGCGAAAGGTGTTTCTTCTTCAGATACTAAGATTCATCTATCCCCTATTACCGTTCGAAAGGTAACTACTGCCATGGAATCCATGCCATCAAAGCAGATTACCGCCCGGGAACTTGCTGTAAAATTAGCCCTTACTCCCAGAAGTGCCAATCGATTTTTAAATGAGCTTGAAAAAGCCGGTTTAATTACTGTAATCGAAAAAAGACGTAGTACTTCTAAGGGGCGTCCTGAGCGTGTATATTCTCTTACCTGTAATTCTTAACAGAAAAAGAGAGAAGCTATATCCTTGTGATAGCTTCTCTCTTTCTTTATGCCTTTTGATTAACGGAACTGTATTTTTTTGACCAAGTGCAAGCTCCTAACCACCCTGCATAAGTAATCCCGGTAAGAACTATAAGTGCAATCCATGCCCACTGATAGTTGCCGGCAGTGTCGTAGATCGATGCAACAAATAAGGAACCTAAAGACAATCCGACCTGGGTGGCACTATTGGCAATCCCATAGGCTTTCCCGTATTTTTCTCTTCCAAAAATTTCTGCCGTAACAAGAGGTGGTACCACGGTTCCAATTGCATTGCCTAGTCCGAAGAATATAGCCATGATATATAGCATGGAGGTGTTTTCTCCTAGTAGCATAAATAAAAATGACATTCCAAATGCAACGCAACCGAATGTAGTGCTTGCTTTAATACCAAATTGGTCATTAATCCAGCCCAACAATATTTTCCCAAATATTCCGATTAAGGAGTACATAGAGATGATGACAGCCTGCACCGATGCACCATGTAGTTCTTCCATTGCTGGTGGGAAATGCCCCAATGCCCCTGCATTAATAATTCCATTTGCAAACATACCGATTAACATAAGCCAGAAAAACACTTTATATTTAGACTGAGCTACACTAAGTGAAAGACCGGTGGGTTTTACTTTCTTTTGGTTTACATCATTTGTACTTTCATCTTTTCCGTAAGCCTGCAAACCCATATCTTCTGGCTTTTTCCGAAGAACAAACAGAGAAATCGGAAGAGCTAATGCCAATACGATAAGAGCCATCAACCTATACGTAACTCTCCAGCCATAAGTATTTAAAAAATGCGTAATAACGGGACTGAAGATAAATCCACCAACACCGATGCCCGCCATGGCCAAACTCATAGCAAGCCCACGTTTCTTTATGAACCAGTTGGTTATCATCATGGACACTGGTATTAATGTTGCATTAAGGTAGAATATACCTACTACAAAAGCAGAAATATACAGATGCCATACATTCTGAGCAAGGGAATACGAAGCATATGCCAGCACAAAACCAAGAATACTAAAACTTTGTATTTTTTTCATATTTCCATTTGCTAACTTTTTTGAAACGAATGGTGATAAGAAGATTCCAAGTGCTTGCAAAATCATACTTACTAGGGTAAATGAACTCCTTGTAATGTTCATTTCCTCTGTAATTTGAATTAAGAACTTATTAGATAATGCCATAATCAGTGGCACCATCGTACTTGTGATAACCATACATCCAAGTACAACCCACCATCCATAAAATATTTTTCTTTTTTTCATCTCCAACCTCCTATTGGTTATTTAACCAGTTGTAAGCACATTGTGCATGTAGGGCAACCCCATAGATCATTGCCTCTTCATCAAAAAGAACTCCTGGATTATGGTGTGCATAGTTACAGCCGGCTACTTTACATCCCAACATAAAGTATACTGTTGGAACTCTCTGAGCGATAAATGCAAAATCATCCGATGGTGTTACTTTATATTCTGGAAGGTACTGCATATCTTCTTCTATCTCTTTGACGTATACAAGCATATCTTTTAATAACTCAGGATTGGTATACGTCGCTGGTACACAAGAAAGTGCTTCATACTCAATTTTTACTCTGAACATGGTTTCCATTGCCATTGTAATCTCTTTTATTCTCTTCATAATATTTTCACGAAGTTGTGGGTTGTATGCTCTTAAAGTTCCCTGTAATACACACTCCTGAGGAACAATATTACAAGAATTCCCTGCTGATAATTCCCCAAAAGTTAAACTTACTGTTTCCATCGGTGGCACTTCTCTTGCAATTAGCTCTTGAAAGGCCAGATATAGGTGAACGCCTGCGTTGATTGGGTCAATTCCATTATGCGGTGTTGCTCCATGAGTTCCTTTTCCAGTGATTACAATTTTAAATCCATCACAAGAGGATGTCATATTGCCTGAACTATATCCGATAGAGGGCGCTTCTAAATCCAGCATTGTATGTATTCCCATAGCCACATCTACTTTAGGCTGTTCTAATATTCCAGCTTCAATCATTTTTTTTGCTCCGTCGAATACCTCTTCAGCAGGTTGAAACATTAGTTTTACATTTCCTTTTAGCTCATCTTTTTTTTTCATTAATATCTGTGCCGCTGATAAAAGCATAGCAGTATGCATATCATGGCCACAGTTATGAGCTGCATTTGTTTTACTTTTAAAAGGTAATTCATTTGATTCTACCATCGGCAGCGCATCTGTATCACCCCGAAGCAATATGGTCTTTCCAGGATATTTTCCCACAATGGTTGCTGTAATACCCGAATTACATATTTCCTCTGGCACCAAACCTATTTGCTTCAGCCTTTTTTTGATATACGCTGTTGTACTAGGCAGTTCCCTCCCTGCTTCTGCATTTTGATGAAGATATCTACGATCTGTTTTGGTAACCGCTTTTAATTCTATCGCCTTTTTTAGAAATTCATTCATTTCATTCTCTCCTTTTTCTCATTTAAGCACTATATAAAGACTTGTTGTCTTTGTATTACTTTCCAATATATATATTGTCAATATGTTTCGTGGTATTTAGAAAAATTTGGTACATATGCACAATTTATTGGAAACTACTGTTTCTTTATAAAATCTTTATAAATACCTTTTATCATTGTGTTATCACAAAGGAAAGAGGATATTTTTATGAATAACATATTAGTTACAAAGAATTTATGCAAGAGCTTTAAAAAGCAAAAAGCAAACGATAATATTTCAATAACGGTTAGAAAAAATAGTATTTATGGTCTGCTTGGACCGAATGGCGCAGGAAAATCAACATTTCTTAAAATGGTAACAGGAATGATGAACCCCTCTAGTGGCGAAATTATTATAAATAGAAAACCGTTTGAACGAAAAGATTTATTAAATATAGGTGCTCTAATCGAGTCACCCCCTATTTATGAGAATCTAACAGCATTTGAAAATGTAAAAGTTAGAGCACTATTATATGGTTTACCTAACAGCAGGATAGAAGAAGTTCTTAAAATTGTGGAGCTCACAAACACAGGTAAGAAAAAAGCTGGACAGTTTTCAATGGGTATGAAGCAAAGACTTGGAATTGCATTGGCTTTGTTAAACAACCCCACACTTTTGATTTTGGATGAACCCACAAATGGTCTTGACCCCATCGGTATACAGGATTTAAGGGAACTGATTTTATCCTTTCCACAAAAAGGCATTACCGTTATTTTATCAAGTCATATTTTATCAGAGGTAGAACAGATAGCTGATGATATTGGAATTATTGCAAATGGCAAGCTTTGGTACGAAGATGGCATACACAAAAGCGAAAACTTAGAAAGTCTATTTATGGACGTTGTAAGAAGGGCGGGTTCTTATAATGGTTAATTATTTAAAAGCTGAATTATTAAAGAAAAAGCATCAATTTGTACTTAAATTGCTCTGGATAAGTCCAATTGTGCCTATTGTGTTGGTGATTGTGCTAATGGGAGGAGGCTATTTCATGGAGGGGGCTTTCAACTGGTGGTACACGATTATTCTGCCTGGCATCCTTTCCATGTTTGCGGCTTTTACAATTTCATCAGAGAAAAAGCATAATCACCATGGGCTATTTGCGGTTTGCGTTAACAAGAAAAAGCTATGGCTTTCGCAAGTTTTTGCAAATACAATTCTTCTACTTATTGTGAATTTGGTATTTTTTGCTGTTATGGTAGCCGTAGGCGCATTTCTTGGTATTGGCGTGCCTTTGTTTGATAGTTTCATTGCGAGCATTGTATTATTTGTAACTTTTGCGTGGCAGATGCCCATGTTTATGTTTTTGAGTGAGCGTATAGGGGGATTTTTCTCAATTATAGCTTGCCTATTTTGCAATTTTAGCTTTGGGATATTTTTTGCCCCAACTAAGTTTTGGTGGATTCCATTTGCAATTCCAGCAAGGCTTATGTGCCCTATTATAAAAGTAATGCCTAATGGATTACCGCTTCAAGAGGGGCATACTTTGGGCAATAGCAGTGTTATTTTATTTGGTATTATCATAACAATGGCGTTATATGTTCTGCTTTCTTTTATCACTACATTATGGTTTAATAAAAGGGAGGCAAAGTAAATGAGTTTTGGTTCTAACATCAAATCCGATTTGTATAAAATTTTTCATACACCGATTTGGTTTATTCATTTAATGATTCCTATTATAGGAATCATGCTGTTTTTATGGTACTATTCTATTTCCCCATGGGACGAATTAAGTAAGCTTTCGGGTTATATACAAATATTATCGGTTGCTTTTCCCCTACTTATCGCAATAATAACTTCGATTTTATCAGAAATTGAGCAAAAAGCGGGAGCTTTTTATTCTGTTTTAACAACAGTCAATAAAAAGAGTATCCCTCACATCAGCAAAATCGTTCTGCTTGTTGCATTGGGAGGTATGTCGGCGTTGTTCGCCTTGCTTGGCTTCGGCATCGGCTTTACAGAACTTGGATATCATACCTTTCCTATCATATTTTATATAAAAACTGCTGCATTGCTATTGATAAGTGTAATACCTTTATATTTGCTACACTATGCCATAAGCTTTATTTTTGGAAAAGGCTTTAATATTGGGCTTGGTATCGTAGGTAGTTTGGTTAGTGCGTTGCTCCTAACTGGTCTTGGGGATGGTATGTGGTTTTGTATCCCGTGGGGTATTGCAGGTAGATTTTCTGAAAATTTATTAAGATCGAAACTGTTAAATACAACATTTTTTCAGCAAACAGATGTAGTGAAAAGTATCATATTTCTTTTTCTGTTTTCTGTGTTCTTCACAGTTGCTATAGTCTTACTATTCAATAAATGGGAGGGACGAAAATCAGACGATTAAAGGAGGAATACCATGGCTCATATTCTTGTTGTGGATGATGATAATGCGATTTGTAAGATGATTGAAACAGCACTTGTACGAGATGGACATTTTGTAACACTAAAAAATTCTGCAATTGAAATTGCAAAGTCGGATTTTAAAAATGTGGATTTACTTCTTTTGGACATAATGATGCCACATCTTGATGGAATAACTTTTTGTAGAGAAAATCGTAAAGATATAGACTGCCCTATTTTATTCTTAACCGCCAAAACTTTAGAACAGGATGTTGTCAGTGGACTTGCCGTGGGTGGTGATGATTATATTAAAAAGCCTTTTAGTATCTCCGAACTTAGGGCGAGAGTAAATGCGCATATTCGCAGAGAGCATCGGAATAAGCACCAGCGTTTAGTTTTGGGTGATTTTACATTTGATTTATCTGAAAAAGCGTTGGCTATCAAAGAACATCCGATTTCGCTAACAAAAAGCGAATATGAAATTTGTGAGCTGCTAGCAGGAAATAGAGGTCAAGTATTTTCATTGGAAAATATTTTAGAAAAGGTGTTTGGATTTCATTCGGAAAGTGATATTTCTTCTATTAGAGTTCATATTAAAAACATTCGCAATAAGATGGATGCTACAAAAAATTGTCCTATTGAGACGGTCTGGGGTGTGGGATACAAATGGAAGTAAAAAACAAAAAAACTATTTCGATATTCCGAATGTTTTTAGAGCATGTTATAGGGCTGGCATTTGCAATCATATTTTTAATTATTGCAGCAATTATATTTGCGTCTATTTGTATTCAATCAGGTGTTGTTTTACCAGCAAATTATGCAGAGCAAAAAATAAACCAATCAGAAGAAGCTTTGAAAGAGAATTTTGACGCCGGCTTATTGCCAAGTAGCTGTCAATATCTGCTCGTAGATACGAGTGGCAATATCAAAGATACCAACATGAGCGAAAAAGATATTGAAAAGATAAGAGAATCCATTACGAGTGGTAAAAAACCATACTATGATTTCTATAAAGAAATCATACAAGCAAACGGCAATATAGTGTTTATAAAATATGATATACGTGCTCATTTTAGTAACACGCAGTTTCATAAAATCATTCCCAATCCGGAGCTTTTGCTTTTAGTTATCATGGTGGCACTCATTATCTTTTTTGTGATTATTACTGCTTTACACTTTAGTAAAAAACTGAAAGAAAACCTTGTTTCTATCAATATGGCAACCGAGAAAATAAAAGCACAAGATTTGGATTTTGAGATTAAATCTACCAAGGTTTTAGAATTCAATGCCTCTTTGTCCGCAATAGATAGTCTGAAAGAGGCACTTACTCTTTCACTGAATAAACAATGGAAAAACGAGCAACAAAAAAATTTTCAACTTTCATCATTAGCACATGATATTAACACTCCACTGAGTATTATTAAAGGTAATACTGACTTATTGCTTGAGGACGAATGCACAAACGAAACAAAAGAGATGCTTTCGTATATCCAAACAAGCTCAAATACGATTGAAAAATATTTAGATTTGCTAATGGGCGTAGTGAATGATAGTTCGCTAATGTTCTCTATATCCAAGGTTTCTTTAAAAGAGTTTATGAATGATATTGGAGAAGATATAGCACCACTTTGTAAAACTAAAAATATAACGTTGAATTTACACAACAATGCGAAAACTGATTTTTTAGATATTGATAAACAGCTTTTAAAACGGGCACTTATCAATATTGTTGATAATGCCATACGATTTTCGCCTACAAATGGACAAATAGATTTTATTGTTTGGAACAATAAAACAGATATTGTATTTGAAGTGATTGATTATGGCAAAGGTTTTTCTCCGACAAGCTTGAAAAATGCTACGCAAGAGTTTTATACGGAGGATACGGCAAGAACAAGCAATCATTATGGGTTAGGATTAAGTTTTGTGAAAAAGGTATTGGAAATGCATAATGGTGTTCTGAAAATTGAGAATAACTCTGAAACGGAAGGCGCAAAGATTTCTATTATTTTGACAATATAGGGTTATATAAATTGCTAAGGAATAAATTTCCAAGATTGACTTTAAAAGGTGAATAGCTTACTATAATTATAATGTATTTGCCCATATGAATGGTTGTGGCAATGTAGGCACAAAATGCAAGGGAGAAGCTGAAAAAAGAAAAAAACGGATACAAATAGAGGGAGATAATGGAAATAAGTGAAAAATTAGTAAAACCGGTGATGGAAACGAAATATCTGACTGTAGATAATGCAGACAGATATCGTTCTATTGCACGGTTTTTTTATTTTAAATATGAAAAATTAAAATATTGGATTTATCAAGAAGAGGTATTTGAGGAATTAAAGCAAGCAGCATATTTTTCTGAATATACCATAGAGCAATGCCAACAGGACTTAAATGCACTGGTTACTTGGGGGAATCTGACTACTATGCAGGATACGAAAAAGGTGACCAGTATAGAGGAATTTAAAAATAAAAAATTTCGATATCAACTATCGGAGTATGGGGTAGAGATAGAAAGAATGGTCATTCGTCTTGAAAATCTTTTCATTGAAGGTTCTTCGTTAGAACCAACCCTTTTAGAACGCATTCGACTCAATTTATCTAAGATAGAATCCATAGAAAAAGAAGATCGAGATCACATTTATAGTTGGTGGGGAGATTTGAATCATGACTTTATACGTTTAAATCAAAACTATCAAGATTATATGAGGGAACTCAACAGTGTGAAAGCAGAAGAAATGATGAAAACAAAGGAGTTTTTGTTATTTAAAGATAAATTGGTTGATTACTTGAGGAGTTTCGTTAAGAGCTTACAGTCCAATGTAGTTATTATTGAACAGTATTTGAAAAGTGCGAATCCGGAAATTGTACAGAAAATTTTAAATCAAGTCACGGCGTATGAACTTTCCATCCCCCGCATTGAAGTAGAGGTGGATGAAAAGCAGATTAGTGAAAAGATGGCGGGTCGCTGGGAGAGTATTCAGGAATGGTTTGTCGGGAAAAATGGGATAGATACCGAGGCTGGTAAGGTATTTGAAACAACCAATGAAATCATACGTAAAATCACGAGATATGCGACTAGAATCAGTGAACTTGGCAATAATGGAGCAAACCGAAGAGAAGAATATTATAAAATTGCAGTCATGTTTGGAAAGTGTCGAGATATAAAAGAAGCCCATTGTTTGTCCGCCAATGTATTTGGGGTTGAGAGACCCATTCATCTAAAAGGGGATTTGAAACGAGAAACAGAGAGTATTAACAGCGGTGTGTATGAAGAAGAACCATTACAAGTAGTGGTAACTCCAAGGGTACGTAACTATAAAGAGAAGGCAAAACGCACAGGGATCGTAGATCGCACAGCAGAAAAAGAAGCCATGCGGGAAGAAACATTAAAGCGCCTAAAACAAGAAGAAGAGCTGCTGCAGAGCTATATCAGTGGCAATCGTTTGGATTTTGCCACACTTCCGGTACTAGAACCTCAAGTCAGGGATGTTTTTTTGGCTTGGTTATCAAAGGCATTAGAGAATAAGGAATATAAGGCGAAGACACAAGAGGGCAGGATTTACCATATAGAAAAAGGTGAAACGGGAGAGAGTTGTACGCTATCTTGTACAGATGGAACGTTTCGTATGCCAGCCTATGTCCTTGTGTTCGAAGAAGAATGAGGGGAATCCCATGAATGGATTGGAATTACTGCTAAATAAAAGATGGATTGTAAAAGCAAAAGAGCGGGAATTATATTACCAGATGAAGGATGAGGTCGGAAAGGTAAAGAAGTTTTTAACGGAAAAACTAGGCTATCAAGTGATTGTAAATCCCTATTTAATTAAAGTGGAAAAAATGCCAGCCAAGAGCGAAAGCTGGATGGGCATCATGGAGTTTACAGAGAAAATAGAATATGTCTTTTTGTGTATGATTTTAATGTTTTTAGAAGACAAAGAGGCACAGGAGCAGTTTGTACTATCAGAGCTTACAGAATATATACAAAGTCAATACAAGGAAGTGCAGGTGGACTGGACCTTGTATCATTTCAGGCGAAATTTAATTAAGGTGATTAAATTCTGTGTGAATGAGGGGATGTTTCTCGTCGATGATGGAAGTGAGGAAAATTTTGCAAAAGATACGACAAGTGAGGTTCTCTATGAAAATACAGGAGTATCTCGTTATTTCATGAAAAATTTCACTAGAAATATTATGGATTATACCAGTCCACTCGACTTTGAAAAGGATGAATGGATTGATGTAAACGCAGATCGTGGAATTGTAAGGCGGCAAAGAGTCTATCGGGAGCTATTGATGTCTATAGGGATGTATAAGGAAGAAGAAAATGATGAAGACTTTGCCTATGTAAGAAATTATCGCAATATGATAGGTGGCGAATTAGGGGAACTTTTTGACTGTGAGCTGCAAGTTCATAGGACGAGTGCCTTTCTTATCATGGGAGAAAATGGAAATTTAGGGCGTTGTTTTCCAGAGGAGAATACGCTTTCGGATATTACCTTGCTGTGTAGTCAATTGTTCTTGAAGCGGATTTCTGTGAAACAGATTAACGTTCCGGCAGATGAGCGGATTATCTTGAAAAGACAGGAATTTCGCCAGATTGTGGAGGATTGCAAGGAGCAGTATGGCAGTGGGTTGATTAAAACCTATCGGGAAATGACAACAAGTGAATTCTATGAAGCAGTAAAAAAATATATGGAACAACTGGGGATGATTGAGAATCGGGAAGATACGATTGTAATAAAAACAGTCGTTGGAAAGATGATGGGACGATATCCAAAGGATTTTCAAGCTGGAGGGCAGACGGATGAACAGTAAATGGCAGATGCATAAAATTGGATTGATTGATTTTTGGTATTATGATGAAGAGGAATTTCATTTTTTAGATGGGCGTATGTTGCTGCGTGGGGCAAATGGTTCCGGAAAATCGGTTACGATGCAGAGTTTTATTCCTCTTTTACTAGATGGAAATATGCGTCCGGAACGTCTGGATCCCTTTGGCTCACGTGCCAGAAAAATGGAGAATTATCTGTTAGAAGAGGGATCGGAGCAAGAAGAACGAACGGGATATCTCTATATGGAATTCAAGCGTCAAGACAATGAAAACTATCTCACCATCGGGATTGGTATGCGTGCAAGAAAGAATAAGAAGTTAGATACTTGGTATTTCACCATTACAGATGGACGGCGCATCGGAAAAGATATGTTTCTCTATAAAGACTTAGAAAGTAAAATTGCTTATACCAGACTAGAACTTAGAAATCGCATTGGAGAGGGTGGAAAAGTCATGGAAAGCCAAAGCGAGTATGCGGACTGTGTCAATCGCCTTTTGTTTGGATTTGAAACCATAGAAGAATATAAGGAAATGCTGGAGCTATTGATTCAACTGCGCACACCGAAACTTTCTAAGGATTTTAAACCAACGGTTATTAATGATATTTTAAGCAGTTCTTTGCAGACCCTGTCGGAAGATGATTTGCGGCCCATGTCAGAAGCCATTGAAAATATGGATAATCTGAAGACCAATTTAGATACATTAAAGGACAGTGTGGCAGGGGGCAAATCCATTGAACGAGTATATGATAGTTATAATCAGATTGTGCTGTACAATAAAGCCAACTATTATAGGGAAGCCATTCGAGAATATAAGGAATGCGAAAAGACCGAAAAAGAATGCTTTCAGAAGATCATAGAAGGGGAAGAAAATGTAGAAAAAGAGAGACAATGCTATGAAGCGTTGAATCAAGAAGAATACATCTTAAAAGAAGAACAAAAGTCACTAGATGCCAGTGATGCGGCAAGACTCAAGGAAGAGGAACTTTCTTGTACAGAAAAGATAGAAAAAGCACAGCAGATGGTGTCTCAGAAACAAAAGCAAGAAGAAGAGAAAAAGGAAAAACGCATTGAAACTGCAGAGACGATCAAAAAGCAAGCGGAAGCAAACGAGCAAGCATGGGATAAAATTGAGGAAAACTTAGAAGAAATGGAAGAGGTTATAGGGGATATTCCGTTTGACGAGTTTGCATTTATGAAAAAGGATCTACAAGAGCACCCCCAAGATGCATATGAGTTTTCAACCCATGGAACATTATTAAAGGGCTATGTAGAAAAGTTGGAAAAAGGAATTGAAGTCTTACAGGAAGAAAAGAAGTATCAGGGGTATTATGATGACCAATTGCAAAAGTTAGACGAGCTGTATGGGGAGCAAAATCGTGGACAGCGAGACGCAACACAATATGGCAATCAATTGCAAGAAATAAAAGGGGAATTAGTTGAGCATATCTACCAGTGGGACAAGGAAAATATACAGCTGCATATGGTAGAAAGCGATCGGCAGCAAATTACCAGAATGGTAGATGCATTTCAAGAACGTTCCGATTACGCAGAAATCACAGATGTGGTTCGAAAAGAAAAAAATAAAAAGGAAGACCAACTGCGTAGCACGCAATCACAATTAGAGGAAGAACAGAGAATGTTTTTGGTTAAAAAGGAAGCGAAGCAGGCGGAGCTGGCAGCATGGGAGGAAAAAGCAGATCACGAGCCAGAACAGTCGGATGCAGTGCGGGAAAATAGAAGACGTTTACAAGAAAAAGGAATTCCGTATGAGCAATTCTTTAAAACCGTTGACTTTGCAGAAGGACTCCAAGGGGAGGCTGCGGCAAGACTAGAAGAAGCACTGCTATCCATGGGAATCCTAGATGCCTTGCTGGTTCCAAGCGAATATCGCACCCAGGTGTTGGAGATGGATCGTGGAGTCTGTGACCGGTATATTTTTGGGGATATTGCGCATGTAAAGGAAAACATGACACAGATGTTAGAGGTGGATAATCAGGAAGGAGATATTCTATTTTATCAAAAGGTATCGAAGGTACTGCTTGGCATCGGTTATATGCCGGGAGAAGGACAAGGTCATACATGGATTGATGAGAAGGGAAACTACCGCCTGGGCATTGTAGAAGGAACGGTTACAGGTACGTATCAGCCCTGTTATATAGGGGCAAGAACAAGAGAAAATTATCGGACTAGAATGATAGAAGCCTTGCAAAAAGAGTGTGAAGAACTTCAAAAAGAACAAGCGATGCTAGAGGAAAAAATAGAAGAGGCGAGAACGAAAAAAGAGGAGCTTGCCAAAGAGTGGGAGCGGTTTCCTCAGGGAACAGATCTTAAAGTTGCAGCGATAGAGTATGGGGACAAGGTAGTAATATTAGCGCGAATAGGAAAAGAAATTCAGCAAGAACAAGAAAAATTAGAGCAAATTAGCGAAGTACTTTCTCAAATCAAACAAAAAGTGCAGGCGGTTTGTAAAAATGTTTATTTGACAGCCAGATTAGATGTATTTCTAGCAGCAGATGCGGATTTAAAGGATTATAAAGAGAAATTGACACAGCTGCAGCT
Organism: Lachnospiraceae bacterium; assembly: GCA_036666555.1. Classification (GTDB taxonomy): domain Bacteria; phylum Bacillota; class Clostridia; order Lachnospirales; family Lachnospiraceae; genus UMGS1251. The sequence continues at coordinate 20,707 of JAVWVS010000015.1, forward strand.
GACCCATGGAAACTATCAAAATGGACTTCAAAATCTGCGAAATCAAGAGGAAACCTTAGACTATATTGACGGAGATTTAGAGAATATTCTTTATGAACTGTTAGAGCAGCAAAGACAATTACAGGGGCAAACCAAGGCATTAGCATCCATCAAAGAACAATTAGCACTGACCAATTACGAAGAAATTAAAGAGCGGCTAGACGATTGTGTGAAACGATTGGCAGCGATTCCAAAGGAAAAAGAGGCAGCAGTAGAAAAGAAAACCGTTGCCATGAGTGAAATAGAGAAGTGGAGAACAACACAAGATTACAATGCAGAGCATAAAAATCAAACCATACAGAAAAAACAAAGGATGGAAGAAGCATTTGCAGCAGAATACCAATTGAACTATGTGGAAAAAGATTTTGTACTGACTGAGGATATAGAAGAACAGGCCAGTCGGATGATACAGATGCTAGAGGGACGCATTGGCAATAAAAAGCAAAGTGATTTATTGGGCAGTGTGCAAGAGAGCTATCATCAAAATAGAGGTTACCTCTTGGATTATAATCTGACTATGGAAAGTTTATTTGAAGAAGAGGGAAATGACCTACAGCCAGCAGCACAAGGCGCGGATATTAGTATGAAGCGAATTGATATTACGGCAAAGTACCGAGGAGTAACCGTTAAGTTCAAAGAACTGATTCAAAAGTTAGAAGTAGATATGGCGGAAAAGACACATTTGTTAAGTGATAAGGATCGAGAACTGTTCGAAGATATCCTGGCTAATACCATTAGTAAGAAAATCAGAGCAAGGATTCATGGGAGTAATCTGTGGGTGGACAAAATGAATCAATTAATGGAGTCCATGCAGACGTCTAGTGGATTGAAGTTAAGCTTGAAGTGGAAAAGCAAGCGTGCAGATCAAGAGGGGCAGCTGGATACAGGAACATTGGTTAAGCTTTTGCAAAAAGATGCGGAAATCATGCGAGATGATGAAGTAGAAAGTATGGCGATACATTTCCGCTCCAAAATAGAGGAAGCACGGAAAATCTCAGACGATTCCGATTCCATCCAATCCTTCCATGCGATTATGCGGGAAGTGCTGGATTATCGAAAATGGTTTGAGTTTCAACTGGAATCGCAGAAAACGGGAGAAAAGAAAAAAGAATTAACGGATCGGGTCTTCTTTACCTTTAGTGGCGGGGAAAAAGCGATGGCGATGTATGTCCCGCTATTTTCAGCAGTGGTGGCTAAATATAAAGGGGCACGCAAAGATTCTCCTATCTTGATTTCTCTGGATGAGGCGTTTGCAGGAGTGGATGAGATGAACATTAAGGATATGTTCCGTCTTATGGTAGAATTTGAATTCAACTTTATGATTAACTCACAGATTCTATGGGGTGACTACGAAACTGTACCGAGTATTGCAGTATATCAGTTGATTCGACCAGAAAATGCAAAATATGTGACTGTGATTCCTTATGTATGGAATGGAAAAGTGAGAACTTTAGTAAAAAAGATAGGTGATGTCATTGAAGAATCCTAAAATGAAAGAATGTCAGGCATATTTTAAGGAAAGAGGTGTATATCGCAGGGTATTCCAAAAATTTCGAGAAAAGTATCGTAGTTTGGGACATCTAGGTGGGAGCATCCTTCTTTCCAGCGTTACCCCGGAGGAAAAAATGCAACTGGAGGGCTTTTTTCAAAAAAATTATCAGGGGAATAAAACCATTACGATTTCTGCCGTACTTTTGCAAAAATCCTTAGAAGATAGCCGATTTGCAGGACTTACCTGGGAAGATATCTGGGAAGTTTACTTTGGAGAACCACTTGTGGTAAAGAAAGAACTAGCACAGCAAGCGAAAGAGCAGAAGGAGCATTACTTTCGGATGGCGGAGGAAGCAGTGCAGGGAACCAGTGCAGCAGCGTGGCTTCATAAGGTTTTACATACGCAAGGGGATGGATATCAGATCTTGATGCAGCAGTATGGTGCAAATCCCGAGGTATTGAAAGAAACGCTTTTCATGGTATTAAAAGCAATTCAAAACCTACCGGTTTTAAAACGGGAAACCAAAAGACTGGCTGTATTTGCGGCAGCAATGACCCAAGACCCTCATTACTTTGATGAAGGGAGTGTAGGAGAAAGGTTGCTGTCTGCCTATATTCGGGATGCATTTGGCGATCACAGAGAAGCATATTTGTCAAAGCCAGAGCAGAAAAATAGCTTGCTGTTTCAAGCGGGGATTGTAAAAGATGATATTTCAAACTATACTTTAGTCTATGGCATTCATGGAATCAACAAATCTGGTATTTTACATGAAGGAATCGAGGGATTCTTTCATGTAAAAGAACCCCTACAGTTATCCCTTCGAAGTTTAAGTGAATTGCAAGAGGCAGAGGGAAATCCAGTGGTATATGTATTGGAAAATCCTTCGGTATTCTCTGTCTTAACAGAAGAATGCAAAGAAATTACCGCAGTCTGTACCAATGGACAGCCTCGACTTGCCAGCCTGGTTTTATTAGATTTTTTAAGCAAAAAATCTATGCTTCTTTATGCGGGAGATTTTGACCCAGAAGGGCTTTTAATTGCGCAAAACTTAAAGAAGAGATATGGTGAAAAACTACAATTTTGGAACTACAAAGCAACTTATTATGAAAAGACAATATCAAGCATAAGGCTTTCCCCAACGCGAATGAAGAAACTTGAAAAAGTAGAAGAAGCGGGGCTGTTAGAAGTAAAAGAAGCTATAAAGAAAGAGGGAAAAGCAGCTTATCAGGAAGAATTGATAGAGATGGTTTATCTACCTGGCATTTATAATTGCAATGATGACAAATGAGAAATGGGTGACATAATGAAAAAACATGTAGATTTACTTCATGAATCCATATTGCCGGCACTTACAAGACTGGCAGTGCCGATTATGGCCACATCTTTGGTACAGATGGCTTATAATCTGACCGATATGCTATGGATTGGACGACTGGGTGCAGGGGCGGTAACTGCCGTAGGCACGGCGGGACTATATATTTGGATGTCGCAGGGCGTGGTGGACCTGGCTAGAATCGGTGGTCAGGTGAAGGTATCCCAATCCTTGGGAAGCCAAGAGGTACAAGAGGCCGGACAGTTTGCGAAAGGAGCCATCCAGATTGGCATTTTTCTAGCATTGTTGTTTGGCGTTGTTTCGCTGCTTGGTGCAGGGTCGCTGATTGGTTTCTTTGGGTTACAATCCGGGCAAATTATCATGGATTCGGAGCGATATCTTCAAATTACAGGCGGAGCAATTATCTTTTCTTTTTTAAATGCAGTGTTGACTGGGATTTTGGCAGCAGAAGGGGATAGTAAAACTTCATTTAGAGTAAATGTAGTTGGTCTTATTTTCAACATTATAATGGACCCTATTCTTATTTTTGGACTAGGTCCTTTTCCAAAGATGGGTGTAGAGGGCGCAGCGATTGCTACAGTTGGTGCACAAATCGTGGTAACGATTCTATTTGCTATAGCAGTCAGAGATGATAGGGTTATTTTTGATAAGTTTCGGGTATTTGGGAAACCATCCTTTTGTCATATGAGGGGAATCGTACAGATTGGGTTACCGGCCGCGATGCAGAAGATGCTGATGGCCGGTATTTCTATGGTACTTACTAGACTGGTGACAAGCTGGGGCGATACTGCTGTGGCAGTCCAGCGGGTGGGTAGCCAGATTGAATCGATTTCGTGGATGACGGCGGAAGGTTTTGGCGTGGCAATTAATTCTTTTACCGGTCAAAATTATGGTGCAAGACAATACAAGCGTGTAAAAAATGGTTATGTGGCAGCTGTAAAAATCATGACCTTGTGGGGGCTTTTTACTACAGCGGTGCTCATCTTTTTATCGGTCCCAATATTTCGTGTATTTATTGCAGAACCGGCAATTCTGTCTGCTGGAAGTGATTATTTGAAAATACTAGGTGCTTCACAGATTTTTATGTGTATTGAGATATTGACCATAGGAGCTTTTGCGGGGCTTGGCAAGACGATGTTATCTTCGGTAATCAGTACCATCTTTACCGTCCTTCGAATTCCGATGGCAGTAGCACTTTCTGCCACAACGTTAGGACTAAATGGAATATGGTGGGCAATTACGTTGTCCAGTGTGCTAAAAGGAATCATTTTCTTTGGATTCTACCTAGTGACGCTTAGAAAACTGAAAAAAGAATAAAAAAATATTTTCTATCAATTGGAGGGAAAAGTATGCTAGAAAAACTAAAAGAAGAGGTATATCAAGCAAACATGTTGCTTCCCAAGCATGGGTTAGTGACATTTACCTGGGGAAATGTAAGTGCAATAGAAAGAGAATCTGGACTTTTTGTCATTAAACCAAGTGGAGTGGATTATGACTATTTAACGCCGGATGACATGGTAGTTGTAGACTTAACAGGAAAAAGAGTAGAAGGAAAATACCAGCCCTCCTCGGATACAGCCACACACATAGAACTTTATAAAGCATTTCCACAAGTTGGAGGGATTGTGCATACCCATTCCCCGTGGGCAACGAGTTGGGCACAGGCAGGAAGAGGGATTCCTTGTTATGGAACCACCCATGCAGATTATATGTATGGTGAAATTCCTTGCGTAAGGAACCTAACAAAAGAAGAAATAGAGGAAAATTATGAAAAGAACACGGGAATTTTGATTGCAGATTTCTTTGAACGTAAAAATTATATAGCAATGCCCGCTGTCTTATGTAAAAATCATGGGCCATTTACTTGGGGGAAGAATGCAAAAGAAGCGGTACATAATGCAGTGGTGTTAGAAGAAGTTGCTAAAATGGCGGCAAGATGTGAGATGCTGAATCCATCCAATCAACCGGCACCACAAGAATTGCAAGACAAACACTACTACAGAAAACATGGTGAACATGCATACTATGGAAATGAGGGCCAATAATATGAATCTTTTCGATTTTCATTGTGATACATTAATGCGTTTATATGAATTAGAAAGTCAAGGGAAACACCAAGAAACGCTATGGAAAAATGAAGGCCATATTGATATGGAACGATTGATCAAAAGCCATTATACAGCCCAGTGCTTTGCCTGTTTTTTGTGCTTGGAAGAGAAGCCGGTAAAAGTAAGCCTATATGAGGATGCACTTGCAATGGCAGATTTATTTTACAAGGAAGTGGAATCTCATAAGGATGTGGTTGCATTTGCAGGGTCGTATGAGGACTATCAGGAAAATAAAAAAAATGGAAAGTTGTCAGGAATTTTGACCATAGAAGAGGGCGGAATTCTGGAAAATAAGCTGGAACGTCTGGAGGAATTATTTGAAAAAGGAATTCGAATGATTACACTTACGTGGAATTTCGAGAATTGTCTCGGGTATCCCAACCATAAGTATGAACACCAGTTTCAGGGGCTAAAGCCTTTTGGAATAGAAGCATTGGAACGAATGGATGAGCTGGGTATTATCGCAGATGTCTCCCACTTATCCGATGGTGGATTTGAGGACGTATATCGGTATGGAAAACGACCTTTTATTGCAACACATTCCAACGCCAGAACCATCCGGGAACACAATCGCAATCTCACAGATGATATGCTTCGGAAACTGGCGGAGCGTGGAGGTGTGACGGGGCTAAACTTTGGTGGGAGTTTTTTACAGGACGATGGGAAAAGTACTACCCAGGCTATGATGAAACATCTTCGGCATATGATGAATGTTGGTGGGCGAGAGATTATGGTGTTGGGGACTGATTTTGACGGTGTGGAAGATCAACTGGAGATTGATGGTTGTCAACAAATGAATAAATTGGTAGAAGAAATGGACAAAGCACATTTTACTACTGGTGAAATAGAGGCGGTCTGTTACCAAAATGCAGAACAGTTTTTAAAGAGATATGATTTATCACAAGAATAACAAGAAGAAGCAAGTAAAAATATTCAGATTAAGGAAAAATGAAGATGAATGTGTCCTTCGGACTAGCTATCATTCCAACAATTTGTTATGATTATGTCCCGTTTTAATCTTACAAAACTCAAAAGAGGTTGCAAATGGCTTAAATAAGCGATTTGTGACCTCTTTCTTTGCTAAACAGAATTACCAAATCGCAGACAATTTTACGATGTATTAGCTGAATTTGAAGAGCAGTATCGAACCGAGAAAAAAGATTTTGCGGTATTTGCTTTGGATTTGGATAACTTTAAACAAGTAAATGATGCATACGGCCATTTGGCTGGTGATGAATTGCTAAGAACAACAGCGAAAAAACTAGCATCTTGTGTAGATAACGGGGAACATGTGGCACGAATGGGAGGGGATGAATTTGCTATGATTATACCTTGTACAGGAGTAGCTTGTGCAGAGCAAAAAATGCAAAGGATTTATGGAGCATTTCGGCAGGATATTTTCTTTGAAGGAACCGTTCATCAACAGAGAATTTCGGTAGGTTATGGCGTGTTTTCACAAATTGGAGATCTTACGAAATTGACGCGGGAAGCGGATGAGGCTATGTACCGTAATAAAAGAGGAACATAATAAATAGGAAGGATGCAGACATGAGGAAAGCGGTAAAATCAAGAGAAGATGATTTTACCGCTTTTTCTAGGTTAACAGAGAATCATAATGTATTTATTTAGCAATTACTGCTTCTGAATTAGTAACGCCATTTACCTTATCTTTTTTAATGATACGAGTTAAGATAAAGGAGAAAAATACACATAAACCAGCCATTGCAATTGCGTAGATGAACATCATATTAAATCCAGTTTTACCAGTGTATTTATCTAACCATCCACCGACCATTGTATACATGAAAACATCAGGAATATATCCTAAGCAAGATACAAAACCGGATACACGACCTGTTTTCTCTACCGGAATATTTGCATCATCAATAATTGCAAAGTATACACTTCGAATAACATAGATTAATAGGAGTCCAAGTATGAAGTTTACTACAACGGCGTTGACGAGACCAGTGCTGACAGGAAGGAAGATAAATCCTGCAAAAGAAAGAGCAAGTAATACAGCACCACCAATAATGACTTTAATACGAGAACCAATTTTGTCAGCTATAAAGCCACCAAGAATACCACCAACGGCTTGAATAATATAACGGATACCGCCAAGAGAAATAGCTAAGGATTCAGATGCACCATAAACATTAATAAGGTATGTATTGATATATCCGAGTAATCCATAGATACTATATGCTGAAAATACAATGGCCATTAATACCCATACACGAGGCGCCTTCATAGATTGAAACATTCCTTTTACTACTTCTTTAACACTGTCAGTTTGTGCTTCTTTGGCAGTATCTTCAATAACAAACCAGTTTAAAATGCCAATAATAATTACGGTAATAGCACAGACTCTAATTGCCCAAGTGGCACCTTGTACCGTGTCGGAAAAATGATTGTAGGCAGCCATCATACCAAAGACAAGAACGGCATTTAATAAACCGCGAAGACCTTCTTGTAATCCAAACAGGCGACCCTGTTCGGAACTACTACCCAACATACGAGTTGCTTTAATACATGCAGACCAATAAGTAATAATTGTGGTAATTCCCATTAACACAAAAATTAATCGGCAGACAGTAAAACTTGGAAATGTGGAAAACCATAATCCCAAAATTCCCGTAGAGATAAAGGAAAAGGTAAGAAGTTTTCTTGCTGAAAATTTGTCGGCAACAATACCGCCAACAAAATAGGAAAGAGTTGCCATGGTTGCATATCCCGATGATAAAAGACCCATTTCTGCATTGGAAATGCCGAGTGCGTTTTGAATTGGTACATAGAATGTTTCGCGAATGTATGGTAATTGGAATATTATTCCAGCACCGGCTGCAAGCAGTAGCAGTGTACCATATTTTTTAATAAATGCTTTGTTCATGTGTTTCCCTCCTAAGTGTGTGTAATTGTGGATAACTGCGTTGATACATAGAGGAAAGTGCAATGATAGATATTTGTGCGCAATATCATGTTTACACATAAAAAACGGCAACTTCTATTTATATCCGAAGATATAGATAGAAGTCACCGCTCTCTTTGCTCTCTGTAGTAACTTAGTCCAAGTCTACGCTAAAAGATGAATATTGTCAATGCAACAAAAGGAACAAAAAAAAGATGTAAATACTGTACAATATGCACAATTGACAAAAGAAGTAGAAAGCAATTATACTGGAAGCAGTTACCGAAGAGATAATAGAGAAAAGTAACTCGTTAGTAGAAGTGCGTGCACTGTCTACCGGCGGGATGCTTTTCTCTTTCTTTATGTAGAGCAAAATAGAATGTTTGAAAAAGAAAACAGCCCGTAGCAACCCCCAAATGAATAGAGAATGTGTATTTAAGAAAGGAGTAACAGCATGGCATTGGAAAGAGGAAAAATTGTAGAAGAATTAGTAGGAATTTTGGGAAGTGAACAGGTAATTACAGATGAACAAGTATTAAAAGAGAGTAGCCTTGATCGCTATAGAAAATACGAACAGGTAAATGAGGTGTATACACAACCAATTCCTGCCGCAGTTGTATATGTAAAAAGCACTCAGCAAGTAAGGGATATTTTGGTCTTTGCAAACGAAAATCGAATCAATATCGTACCAAGAACTGGACATTCTGCAATTGAAGGTGGTCTTGAAACTGCATTAGAAAATTCCATTGTGGTAGATGGTTCCATGATGAATAAAGTTATTAAAGTAGATAAATATAATATGCAAGTCACTTGCCAATGTGGAGTTCCGCTTCAAGAGCTGGATGATATGCTAAGAGAACAAGGATATACAACCGGACATTCACCACAGTCGAAACCACTTGCACAAATGGGCGGATTGGTTGCTACCAGAAGTATTGGACAATTTTCCACTTTGTATGGTGGAATTGAGGATATGATTGTGGGGCTAGAGGCAGTATTCCCAAATGGTGAAATTTGCAGAATTAAAAACATCCCAAGAAGAGCAGCAGGACCCGATATCAGACATATTATTGTTGGAAATGAAGGAGCCCTTTGTTACATCACGGAAGTTACAGTGAAATTATTTAAATATCAGCCAGAAAACAATGTTTTTCTAGGATATAAAATTAATGATATGAAAAGGGGATTTGATGCACTTCGTGCAGTGATGGCAGAAGGTTACAAACCATCTATTGCCCGTCTTTATGATGCGGCAGATGCAAGTCTTCACTTTGATTGGGCTGGTGAAGACAATGTGTTGATTTTTATGGCAGAAGGTCCTGCAGCAATTACAAAGGCAACTGCAGAAGGCATTCGTGGAATAATTCAATCACAATTTTCGGAATGTGAACAAGTAGAACCTATGATTATTTCTAAATGGTTTGATGGATTAAACTGGGGACCAGAACAAATTGCTGAGGAAAAAATAGAAATTCTAGCAACAAAGAATATTGGTATTACAACAGAAGTTTCAGGATGTTGGGATTGTATTTATGACATTTATAAAACAGCATGTGATAGAATCATAGCAGAAGTTCCAGACATGACGCTCATGGGAGGACATTCTTCTCATAGCTATATCAATGGAACCAATATGTATTTTGTATACTATTACAACATTGTAGATTGTGCACCGGAAGAAGAAATCAACAAATACCATAATAGAATTAATCAGATTATCTGTGAACAAGTGATTAAGTTTGGTGGATCTATTGTTCATCATCATGGACTTGGAAAAGCAAGAGCAAAATATGTATGGGAAGAATATGGCTCATCTTTCTATATGTTGGAAACGTTAAAGAAGGCATTCGATCCAAACGGTATTATGAACATGGGGACATTGATCCCGCTCAAGAAATAAGATGAAACTACTTGGATGCGTCAAAATCGTTCCGGATTTAGAACAACTATCGGAAGAGGACTGGATAGTTGACGAAAAACAAAATATAGATGTAAGCTTTGTTAAAACGCAGTGGAACTGTTTTGATGAAAGTGCACTGGAGATGATGTTAAGGCTTTCTGATTTATCAGAAGGCTTTAACGTCATATTTGAACTAGATGCACTTACCATTGGAAGAGAGATATGTGAGAATTATTTAAAAACGCTATATGCTCTCGGTTATGAAAAGACTGTGCGAATTGAATGCGAAGAAGAACTACGGTTTTGGCCTGAAATGACTGCAAGGCTCATTGCCGAGTATGTGAGCCAAAAAGGTGGTCAAGACGTTATATTGATGGGAATACAAAGTTCGGTTGGAGATAATGGAAAAACTCCGTTATTAGTAGCTGAAATACTAGGATGGCCTTGTATTACACAAGTAATTGAAATAGAACCGGTGGATGAAAAGTATCTTAGGGTTCGAAATACAGTGGATGGCGGGAGCGTCACACAAACCATTGCGATACCATGTGTGTTATCTGTAGGAAATACGCCAAATTCATATTTGAGGGTACCTACATTGAAAGACAGGATGAAACGAGGGAAAAAACCGATTGAAAGATACTCCGCAGAAGAGTTAAAGATAAAGGCGTTTTGTGAAGACACACAGCCCAAGAATATACTTGTGAATTTAAAAAATGTGAGTCATCAACGAACAGGAATTTTGATTAAAGGAGCAACACCAGAAGAAAAGGCAAAAGAGTTATACCAGTCTTATTTGAAGGGCAGGTTAAAAAAACTATGAAATATCACGTTGTTATCAATGCATGTGTAGAAAATCCAATTAAGCAAACGCAGGAAATACGGGGGTTTATTAGACAGTATTGTTCCAAAGAGAATGCGGGAAATACCATTGTATTCGTTACAAAGGAGCAAAAACAAAAAGAAGTGTTTGAAGTTGCATTAACACCATCCGTTATCTTTATTACTTTGGAATATTATCAGACCGAAACCATAGTGCATATTCTGGAGAATTATTTAGTCCCTCAGGATATATATCTTTTTTCTAGCGATTTTGCAGGGAACGAATTGGCAGTGCGTACCGCTAAAAGAATGGGCGGCAGTTCTATTAACAATGGAAGAGACTTGTTCATAGAACAAAATCAAGTTTATGTATCTAAGATGGTTTATTCCGGTCATATGCAGGGGACTTTCTTGTTGCCCCAAGGTCCTTATTGTATTTCTTTGGCAAAAGGTATTTGGCAGGAAGAATGCGAAGATAAAACATATGAAAATCTAAGGGTTACTAGGCAATGTAATCAGGAACAAATATCATTTGTCGAGGAAAGAAAATTTGAAGCAGAGTTCAAAGAAAAGAAACTTGAGGATGCAAAATTTGCTGTTATAGCAGGGCGTGGCGTGCAGAAAAGAGAAGCAATTGGTGAATTAAGAGAACTGGTTAAGCGCTTGCATGGAGAAATAGGTGTTAGTAGGCCGGTGGCTATGAGTGCATGGGCACCTATGAATCAATTAGTTGGGGTATCAGGAGTAATGCTAAAACCAGAAATATGTATTGTGGCAGGGGCATCGGGGGCACCTGCGTTGTATGCAGGAATTGATAAAAGCAAATTTATCATAGCAATTAATACAGATGAAAAAGCACCCATTATGAAAAGCGCAGATGTAGTAATTATAGATGATTGTCATGCTATTATGAAAGCATTGGTGCAGTGCGTGGAAGAAGGTGTATGCAATGAATAGCGAAAAAATTTGGCCTATGGAAGAAAAATATCAAGAGTATTTAATTGATGAATCTAAATATTCGGGATATGCAGATAGCATATCCTTTCCTGAAAATGAAAATGATATTCTGGAAATTGTAAAACGGATGAAGGAGAATCATAAGGATATTACTATACAGGGTGGCAAAACTGGAATTGTAGGAGGCGCAGTACCGAGAGGAGGGCATATTATCAATCTTTCTCGGATGAATCAGTGGAAAGAGGCACGTCTTTTAAAGGATGGCACGGGACTTATTACGGTGGAACCGGGCATGAATTTAATGGAACTAAATAAAAAAATCGGAAGAGAATTCAAAGAAAACCCTATGATTTGGCCACCACAGCCGACGGAAGAATCGGCGACAGTAGGTGGAATTGCAGCGACGGGAGCCCAAGGCATTAATTCTTTTTTCTATGGTGATAGCAAACAATATTTTGAAGCGGTAAGACTTGTATGTTCAGACGATTCTGTACGGGTGATAACAAGAGCAAATGAAGGTGAGTTGTTGAATCGAATTTTATCCACAGAGGGATTGCCGGGTATATTTAGCGAATTGACTTTGCGGTTATTGCCGAAGCCAGAAAACATATGGGGGATTAGTTTGTTTTTTGACTCCCAAGAAGATATTGGTGCGTTTGTAGCATTAGTAAAGCAAGATAAAATCAAGGCAGAAGAAGCAAATATTTTAGCTATGGAATATTTGGATCGAACAACAATCAATTTAATTGAATCCCGAAAAAAAACAATGACAAAAATTAAAGAAGTACCGGATATTGAATCTCAATTTGTTGGAATGATATATATGGAATTGCAAGGAACGGAAGAAGACATAGAGATATTGGCAGAAAAGATTATGGAAGTGGCTGAGAAATGCAATTGTGACTTAGATAAGGCATGGGCAGTATCAGGAGAAACAGAAATTGAAAAGATGAGAGCTTTTCGCCATGGGGCATCTGAGAGCGCAAATTTGTTTATTGAAGAAGTGCGACGTAATGATAAGCGCATTACAAAACTTAGTACGGATATGGAAATATCCGAAAGGGATTTCCTACAAGTTCTTGTGGATTATGAAGAAGATATGAAGGCAGTCGAGTTGAATGGATGTATATTTGGACATATAAAAAACAATCATTTGCATGTAAATATACTTCCACAGGACTATCAACAATACCAAACAGGACTGGAACTGATAAAAAATTGGGCAAGGAATACAAAAAAACAAGGTGGCAAAATTATTTGTGAACATGGAATTGGAAAACTGAAGAAAGACATATTAAAGGACGTTTTAGACGAAGAAGAAATAGGTCAATTAGCAAAAATAAAACTAGAATTTGATACAAAAAAAGTATGGAATAGAGGAAATGTTTTATGAAAATAGCTGTTTGTATGAAGCAGGTTCCGGCGTATAGTGATGGGAATATGAATGAAAAAACTGGATTGATTATTCGAAAGGGATTACCATCAATTACAAATATATATGATTTATCTGCACTGGAGACAGCACTGCAAATGAAAGAAAAAGTAGGTGCAATTGTTACGGTATTTACAATGGGTCCCATAAATTCAGAACAGGTGATTCGAGAGGCATATGCTTGTGGTGCAGATGAAGGATTTTTAATTAGTGACAAAGCATTTAGCGGAGCGGATGTCTTGTCGACATCTTATACTTTGATGCAAGCAATAAATTGCACTGGAATTTATGATCTGATTCTCTGTGGAAAACAGACCACGGATGGAGATACCGCACAGGTCGGCGGTGCATTGGCAAAATGGTTAGGCATTCCTCATATCACAGGAGTGACAAAACTAGTGAATGTTCAAGAATCGTCTATTATAATTCAAAATACTTCAGAATCCAAGCTGATTACGGAAGAAATAGGATATCCATGTCTTTTAGCCGTCGAACGAACTATTTTTGTGCCTAGGATGCCATCTCTAAAACTAAAGATTGCAGGAAAGAAGAAAGAAGTGCCTATTATTTCTTTAGAAAACATGAGGGATAAAGAAGCAGAACATTATGGGCAAAACGGTTCGGCTACCAGAGTGCAAAAGATATTTCCACCAGAGAGAACGAAAAGACAAAAAGTAACCACCATGAATGGAAAAGAAGCAGCTAAGTACTTAAACATAATTTTGAAACAACTAGATTGTATTAAGGAGGAATCATGATGAAGCTGTCAGATTGGTCAGGAATCCTTGTTTATATAGAAATCCAGAATAAGATAGTGCACCCGGTAGGAATTGAGTTACTTTCAGAAGCGCACCGATTGGCACAAAAATCTTGTGAAAAGGTATATGCACTTGCTATAGGAAGTCAGGTCGAAAGCGTAAAGGAACAGTTGTGGGGATACCCAGTAGAAGAAGTTTTTTTATATGAAATAGAGGGGGAGTTTCAACCAGACATTTATGAGGAACCAGTGGAAGAGTGTATTCGAAAGTTACGTCCATCCATTGTACTCATTGGAGGGACAGCACAAGGAAGGGCATTGGCTTCGCGAATTGCAGTGGAATTTCGCACGGGAGTGACAGCGGATTGTACAAAGTTGCAAATTAACGAAAAGAATCAGCTTGTGCAAATTAGACCGGCATTTGGTGGCAATATCATGGCAAGTATTTTGACAGAAAATACGAGACCACAACTGGCTACGGTAAGACAAAAAATATTTTTACCAATGATAAGGAACGAATTTTATCACACCGTATTTCACTTTCAAAAAATTTCAAGTGTTAAAAAGAAAATAAAAATCCTTGAGATACAAGAGGTAAATGAAGAGGGAAGCATCGCAGAACAGGATGTTCTTGTTGTGGCAGGCAGGGGAGTGAAGAAAAGAGAAGACTTGGAGATGTTAAGGGAATTAGCCGTATGTTTAGGTGGAAAGCTAGCTTCTAGTAGAGCATTGGTAGAAAAAGGATTTTTGTCAGCAAAAGAACAGGTGGGTTTATCTGGCATTAGTGTCGCCCCTAAATGTATGATTACGTGTGGTGTTTCAGGAACAGTCCAATTTCAAGCAGGCATGAAAACAACAAAAAATATTGTAGCAATTAATACAGACCCCAATGCTCGTATATTTGAGATCGCACATTATCCTATATGTGCGGATTTGTATGAAGTGGTGCCGGAGTTGTTGCATCTATTAAAAACACCACAATAAAAGTGGGAAGGGAGAATGTGCAATGAAATTAGAATATCGTTTATTACCAAAAGAAATGGAAGAATCTTTGCAATGCTTCAACTGGAAAAGAGAAGGAGTATTGAAACAAATTAATGTGGTTCTGATCAGTTTGATAACAGTGTATTGTTTGGTTGGGTATGTGAGAGATACAAAAAAATTCTTTCTTTTTGTACTAGCCTTATGTTGTGTAATATTGATGTTTGCATTGCTATATCTCCCACCTTTTTTGAGAAGTAAAAAGGCGAAAAAAATGAATCCGGTAGGTAGTACTTTCAGAATAGAAATTCCTGAAAAGGGAATCAACAAAGCTTTTGAATCAGAAAATGTCATTACACTGCAAAAAGAGGGGTATATATATTGCATTCCTAAGAGAGTGATAGAGAAAGAAGAGTTGAAAAAAATAAAAGAAGCAATACAAACAAGTGGATGCAATTTTTTGCAGATAAAAACAGGGAGGGACAAAGCAGATGAATAATGAAAAAAGAGTAAATTTAGCGGTGAAAAAAGTGGTGTTTTTACCACCATGGCTTCTTTTGGTAGCAATGGTAGTTATTAGTCTGGTCAATGGAGAGGCATTTTTGTCAGGGTTAAATGCGGTTACAAGTTGGATTTTAGATAATTTTGCATGGGCGTTTGATGTAACAACGCTATCCTGCGTATTTGTGGTAATTTTTGTCTATTTTTCGCCATTGGCAAAAGTAAGAATTGGAGGTAGAAATGCAAGACCAATGATGAAATTTAGTAATCTTGTATGGATTACATTATGTACGACCATTGCAGCAGGAATTCTTTTCTGGGGTTGTGCAGAGCCAATGTTTCAAATGTATGCACCGGCAGCAACGGAAGGAGTAAAGGCAGGAAGTCAAGGAGCGGCGCTTTTTGCAATGAAAACGATGTTTTTGGAATGGACTTGGTCCCCTTATGCAATTTATACGGTGGCAACCTTGGTTTTTGCTTTTGTTTTTTATAATATGAAAAAACCATATTCTATCGGATCAGCTTTAATTCCAGTATTTGGAGATAAAGTGAGCAAATACAATTCAGGAATAGATGTGATATGTCTTTTTGCACTTGTAACTGGTATGGCGGCATCATTAGGCACAGGTACGCTAACTATTGCTGGAGGGGTTGAACGTGTATTTGGTTTAAAAAGTACACCTTTTTCATGGGGAATTATTATTGCATTGATTGTAGCCACTTTTGTTATATCTTCCATTTCAGGTATTATGAAAGGAATTCGTATCCTATCTAATATCAATGCCAAGGTATATATGGTGCTATTGGTGTTCCTCTTAATATTTGGACCTACTGCGTTTATGCTTAATTTTACAGTAGAATCTTGGGGAGCATATGTTAGAGATTTTTTACCAATGAGTTTGGCAACGGGAGCCACTTTTCAAGATGGATGGGCAAAAAGCTGGCCTATATTTTATTGGTGTAATTGGTTGGCGTGGACGCCGATTACAGCAGTATTTTTGGGACGTATCTTGAAAGGTTATACAATTAAAGATGCCATTCGTTGCAATTTTGTGATTCCATCCGTATTTGCAACCATTTGGATGGGCTTATTCTCTACAGCATCTATTTATTATGAATTAAATGGAAAAGGATTTTATGAATTACTGCAAAATAGTGGACCGGAATCGGTGGTATATGCAGTATTTGACCAATTACCGCTATCTATCATCGTCATACCTTTTTATTTGTTTATCGTATTTATTTCTTTTGTAACAGCCTCCGACTCTAATACTACAGCAATGGCTGGATTATGTACGAATGGGATTACACAGGAAGCACAGGAATCTCCTGCGTGGCTGAAAATTGTATGGGGAATTACCATTGCGGCAGTGACATGGATATTACTTAGCTTTGCAGGTATTGACGGAATTAAAGCGGCATCCAATTTGGGAGGATTCCCAAATATGATTTTAATGATATTTATGGCAATTGGTTTAATGAAAATCTGTAAAAATCCCAAGAAATATGATACATTTAAAGAAGACTACGATGAACAGGGGAAACCTATTGAATCGAAGCAACTATCAATAGATGAGAATCAAGAATAGGAGAAGGCATATGAGATCAGTTATTGATTTTTTTATGGAAAGTACAGAGCGTTCACCCATCATTGCTGGCATCAAAAATGATGAATGGCTACAAGCATGCAAAGAGTCGGATTGTGAAATCGTGTATATCCTTTATGGGGATGTGTGTACCATAGCAGACATCGTAGATGAGGTAAAACAAGCAGGAAAATTAGCAGTGGTTCATGTAGATTTGATTACGGGTTTATCTACGAAAGATGTCAGCGTTGATTTTATTAAAAAGTATACAAAAGCGGACGGAATTATCAGTACAAAACCGTATTTGATTAAGCGGGGAAATGACTTGGGGTTATTTACAGTGCAACGATTCTTTATGATTGATGCCATTACCTATGCAAATGTAAAAAAACATGTAAAGGAAAACAATCCAGACATTGTAGAAATTATGCCTGCTGGCTTAACTAAAATGATTCGATATGTTTTGGAACAAGTAGATAAACCCGTGGTGGCCAGCGGGTTGGTCTTGGATAAGGAAGATGTGATGGGAGCATTAAAAGCAGGAGCGATAGCAGTATCAACCACAAATCAGGAAATATGGAAATGCAATTAGTAAAAGAGGGAATGTAATGTTAAAACAGTAGCGTTGTGCAATATAGCCAAAAATACATGAATTTTATTGGCATATTCACTATATTGACAAAATGCTCCATAGGACTTATACTGAGACCAGTTACTTAAAGAGATGAAGAGCGAGTGACTTTTATTTGCACAGTTGTGGGAATAAAAGTTGCTCTTTTTTATGTGGTAAAACTTCTCTCTATGTCATATTGTGCGCAAATATGATCGTCAACCATGATTTTGAACTCGAAAATAATAATTGATTTAAATGGAGGATAATACAATGAGCTTTGACATTAATGATTTTAGGATGGATTTCTTTTCTTTAAAAGGGAAAAATGCACTTGTCACAGGTGGTACAAGTGGATTGGGACAAGCGTATGCATTGGCACTTGCAAAAGCTGGAGCGAATGTAATGGCAGCTAGTTATGTGGATGATGATGGAACCACTCAAAAATTAATTGAGGGGACTGGAGTAAAATATAAATTTATGCAGGCAGATATTTCAGTGAAAGGTGTTCCAAAGACAATTGTAGAAGAATGTGTCAAAGAGTTTGGACAACTTGATATTTTAGTAAATTGTGCGGGGATTTGTATTATTAAAGATGTTCTTGAATTTGATAGAGAAGATTGGGATCCTATGATTGCAATTAATTTAACGGCAGCATTTGAGTTGAGCCATGAAGCTGCAAAATATATGATTCCTCAAAAAAGTGGAAAGATTATCAACATATGTTCTTTATTTTCTTTCTTAGGAGGATTGGGTTCACCGGCTTATGCAGCTATGAAACATGGGCTTACAGGTTTTACCAAAGCGTATGCTGATGAGCTGGGAAAATATGGAATTCAGGTAAATGGAATTGCACCGGGATATTTTGCAACAAAACTCACGACGGAATCTACTACGGATACCGAGAAAAATAAGAGGATTTTAGATCATATTCCTGCAGAACGTTGGGGAGAAAGACAAGATCTTATGGGCGCATGTGTATTCCTTGCGAGTCAGGCATCTGCGTATGTGAATGGTACAATGCTAGTTGTAGATGGTGGATATCTGGTCAGATAATAAAAGTCGTAAATGAAATTGAAAGAGGTAAAAAAGAATGGGCAATAAATATATCGTTGGAATTGATGAAGGCTCACAGAGTGCCAAAATTACAATATTCGATTTAGAGGGTAATATTGTATGTGAAGGTAAAGAAGATTTAAAACCCAATCATCTTGCGGAGCCGGGTATTGTAGAGCATCCGGGCGATAATCTTTGGGAAGCTCTTGGAATAGCATGTAAAAAAGCAATGACTAATTTTAAAGAGGATCCAAAAGATATTATTGGAATCGGAGTTGGTGTGATTCGTTGCTGTCGAGTACTTATGAAAGCAGACGGGACATTAGCAGCACCTGTTATTAGTTGGATGGATGAAAGGGTATCAAGGCCATATGAAAACACAAACCCAGAGGTGGCGTATGTAACTTCACTATCGGGGTATATATCTAGTAGATTGACAGGTGAATTGAAAGACAATGTTGCAAATTACTTTGGGCAATGGCCAGTAGACTATAATACATGGCAATGGAGCAAGGACGAAGAAGTGATAAAACAATATAATATACCAAGAGAAATGCTGTTTGATGTGCAGATGCCGGGAACGATTCTTGGATATATTACAAAAGATGCTTTTGAAATGACGGGGCTTCCAGTAGGAATACCAGTGGTTAGTACAACTAGTGACAAGGCGGTAGAAGGACTTGGAGCAGGGCTCATCCATGATAATAGCGCAGTGGTTTCCCTGGGAACTTATATTACTTGTATGGTGACGGGAAAAGAACTTCCAAAAGATCCGCAAGCATTCTGGGCAATTATGTCCTCTATTCCGGAAAAGTTTTTGTACGAAGGTTACGGAGTTAGAAGAGGAATGTGGACAGTTAGTTGGTTTCGCGATTTGATGGGTTCAGGATTAGTAGAAAGAGCTAAAGCTCAAGGAATGTCACCGGAAGAGTTGTTGAACAAAGAAGCAGAAGAAAGAGTGCCGGTGGGAAGTGATGGGCTGATGACCATTTTGGATTGGCTAGCTAATCCTTGGGAACCATATAAAAGAGGAATTATGATTGGCTTTGGAGCACATATGGATGAAGCGTTTATGTACCGTTCAATTTTAGAGGGTATTGCATATACGGTGAGAAACAATTGTATTGCCATGTGTGATGAATTAGGAAAACCGTTAAAAGAAGTCATTATCTCTGGAGGTGGATCTAATAGTGATTTGTTTATGCAAATTTTTGCAGATATTTTCAACCTTCCGGCAAAGCGTAATGTAGTAAATGGCTCGGCCAGTGTAGGGGCAGCAATTAATACTGCAGTTGCAGTTGGCGCATATGCGGACTATGAAGAGGCAGTTGGTAAAATGGTGAAGGTAAAAGACACTTTCTACCCAATTGAAAAAAATGTAGTATTATATGAACGCCTAAATAAGGAGGTATATCAAAATATTTCGAAATATACTGACGAAGTTTTGAAAAAAACACACGCAATTTTAAATATGGATAAAGAGCAGAAGCCAACGATTACTAGTTGGTCACAAGCAGCAAAAGAGGAATGATATGAGACCCTTGATATTGATTACAAATGATGATGGCATCCATTCTCCAGGCCTATTAGCGGTAGTGGAAGCAGTATATAAATTAGGTGATGTTTTGGTAGCAGCGCCCCATGTACAGCAGACTGGAATGGGAAGGGCGTTTCCGAAAACATCAGATTTAGGAATCATAGAAGAAGTGACGTTACAAGTAAATGGAAAGAATATAATAGGGTATGCGGTTCATGGATCACCTGCGTATGCGGTTGCACATGGTGTATTAGAATTGGCTGATCGGAAACCCGATTTGTGCATTAGTGGGATTAATTATGGAGAGAACATGGGAATGATACCTACTTGTAGCGGGACAGTAGGAGCGACATTTGAAGCAGCTACACACCAAATCCCGGGCATTGCTGTATCCATTCAAATGGACATAAAATATCAAAGAAACAATACATTTAAAGAAGTACATTGGGATGATGCAAAACGGATTGTACAATATTGGGCAAGAAAAACATTAGAACAAGGGTTACCGAAAGATGTAGACTTTCTTAATATTAATATTCCAATCAAAACAGATGATGTAACTCAATATCGTATTACAAGAACAAGCAGACAAAATTATTTTGAACTTCAAAAACCAGAGCAAAGAGAATTTAAAACCCCATATGTATTAAAAACAAAATTGGTGGTTCATCAAGAAAGATTGGAAAAAGATAGTGATATTTATGCGGTATACAATGATAAGATAACATCTGTAACACCAATGTCATGCGATATGACAGCAAAGATAGAAGAATTCATGTAAAAAGGAAGCAGGTTCCGTAAAAGAGAACCTGTTTTCTTTTTTTAAAAGTTATTTCTATGACTCCATAACCTATAACTCAGGACTATAACTCCAGGCGAATACAAGCTTGTGTAAAATCAACCCGCAGTGTATAATATAGAAATAAAAGACCCTAAAACAAATGAAGGAATGGGATGAGAAATGATGGATATTGGAAGGCGTATTATGCTAGAAGGTTTACCAAATACGAGAGACTTAGGCGGATATGAAACGAGAGATGGAAAAGTAATCAAGAGGCATAAGTTAATTCGAAGTGGTACATTATTTGGAGCAACGGAGTCGGATATCAAGATTTTAACAGAGGAATATCACATGACAACGGATGTGGACTTTCGGACGAGCCAGGAGGTCGCGGAAGGACCGGACCCCATCATAGAAGGCGTAACTTACATTGCGAATCCAATTATGGAGAACAACTCAGCGGGAATTACCCATGAAGGAGAAAAAAAGGGGAGTCCCATGGCAGTACTCCTTGGATATCTAGAACAATTGGGAGAACATCCAACGGAAGAACTTGCAAAAACATATACCCGCATTGTAACGGATGCATATTCGATCAAACAGTATAGAAATTTCTTCCATATTTTATTAGAAAATCAAGAAGGTGCAGTGCTGTATCACTGTACGGCGGGAAAAGACCGTGTGGGAACAGGAACGGCACTTTTACTGAGTGCACTAGGTGTAGATAGAAATATTATTTTACAAGATTATTTAAAAACCAATGAGCATGTAAGGGATACGGCTGAATCTATGAGAAAAGCAGCTAGAGAAGCGGGAATGAGTGAGAAAACGATTGCCAATTTGGCGGTGATGACGGAGGTGCAAGCCTCTTATCTAGAAGCAGTATTTGATAGAATTGATACAACATACAATTCTATGGAAAGATACTTAGAGGATAAAATGGGTCTTACTAAGGAGAGAATAGAGCGGTTACAAGCTATGTATTTAGAGGGATAAAAAGGGGAGGTGAGAATCTGTGAACAAAATAAAGAAGAGAGCGATACCCATAGTTGTTTTTACTGTCAGTGCATTGCTGTCTTGTTTTTTGGTTTACAAAAATGAAGAACAGAAGTTAGAGATGAAGCGAGAGCGCACTCGTTATGTAACGAACTCTCAGGTGAGTAAATTGCAATATAGTATGGATTCTCTTTTTCTAAAAACACAGACCCTAGAGATGCTGGTGATGGAAGGAGGCGGAGAAGTAAAATATTTTGATGATATTTGCAAACAATTATTAGATAATAAAGCCATTCGAAGTCTTCAACTGGCACCAAACGGAGTAGTGACTTTTGTATATCCACTTCAGGGAAATGAAGAGGCTTTTGGAGATTTGTTTAGTGATCCGGACAGAAAAGTGGAGGCAGAGTATGCCCGTGACAGTGGCAATATGACTCTTGCCGGTCCTTATGAACTAGAACAAGGTGGATTAGGGGCGGTTGCCCGCCGACCGATTTATCTGCCCGATCAGAATGGCCAATCTGTATTTTGGGGATTTTCTATTATTGTTCTGGATATTCCGGAGGCATTTTATCCTGCGGAATTGGGACAGTTTGCAAAGGAAAAATTCGAATATAAATTACACCGTATAGATCCCAATACTAAAAAGATACAAATGATAGATGAATCTTCTAAGAAATCACTTTCCAACCCTATTAACATCTCTTTTGATGTACCTAACGGTGTCTGGACATTTAGCGTAATGCCAATTGAAGGCTGGATTGTGAAATCAGCAGTGGTTATAGAAGTGGTCATAGCGATTCTTTTTTCTCTGCTTCTGGCATTTCTTGTGTTTGCGGTTATGAGGATCAATGAACAACGAAAAAAAATGAGTGAATTATCTATGAAAGATGAGTTGACAAAACTTCAGAATCAAAGAATGCTGATACAGACATTAAATAAGTTGGTGGATAAAAAGATGCCTTTTGAGTTGTTTTACTTGGACTTTGATGACTTCAAAAATATTAATGATACCTATGGGCATGATTGCGGAGATTTATTTTTAATAGAAAGTGCAAACCGATTGATGGAGACTTTTGAAAAAGAAGCTTTTATTTACCGAATCGGTGGGGATGAATTTGCCATGCTGATTGACCAAGTCATGTCCGATGAGTCTCGCCAACAAATTGTTGAGAGAGTGATTGATGCCTTTTTAAAACCATTTGAAATTGCAGGAAATACATTGGTAGTAACGGTGAGCATTGGGTCGGCGCATTATCCGGAGGAGGCACATACCCTGGATCAGATTATTCGCATTGCAGATCAGTCTATGTATCGTATGAAGAACAACCATAAAAAGAATCAAGTATACAATCAAATGCTATACTAAATTGGAACAAAAATAAAATACACCTTGGGGAGACCAATGATATGGAAAAGAATCAATTTTGTGAGTATCCATTGTCTACAGAAATTATAGAAGCGCTTACGTTGCTGGGATATACAGAACCGACGGAGATTCAACAAGAGGTCATTCCGCTTATTTTAGCTGGGAATGACCTGGTTGCCAAGTCCCAGACCGGAACAGGTAAAACAGCAGCATTTGCCATTCCTATTTGTGAGAAAATAGATTGGCTGGAGAACAATCCCCAAGCACTGGTATTAGAGCCTACAAGAGAATTGGCAGTGCAGGTGCGTGATGAAATGTTTTATATTGGACGAAAGAAACGATTAAAAATACCTGCTGTTTTTGGAGGATTCCCCATTGATAAGCAGATTCAGACACTTCGGCAGAAATCTCATATTGTGGTAGGGACACCAGGGCGTGTTATGGATCACATTCGACGGGATAGCCTACAGCTACAAGAAATCAAATATTTGGTGATTGATGAAGCAGATTTAATGTTGGACATGGGTTTTTTAGAAGAAGTAAAAGAAATTATTTCCCTTCTGCCACCGAAGCGGCAGATTTTATTATTTTCCGCTACCTTAAAAGAAAGTGTAAAAAAATTAGTAGAAGAATATATTACAGATGCAGTTTCCGTGATCCAAGAATCGGAGACAGAAACGGTAGCGGACATAGCGCATATGGTGTATGAAATGAATGCAGAAGAAAAGTATGACGTATTTGTCAATATTCTCATTCAGGAAAACCCCAGTAGCTGTATGATTTTTTGTGGGACAAGAGAGATGGTAAATGTGTTATGTCGGAAACTTCGAAAGGACAAGATTTCCTGTGGCATGATTCATGGAGAGTTAGACCAGCGAGAGCGGTTGAGGACCATTGACGGGTTTCGTACGGGACAAATTCGGTATCTAATTGCTACTGATGTAGCAGCCAGAGGAATTGATTTTGAAAATATGACGCATGTGATGAATTATGATTTTCCAATGGGAAAAGAGACTTATGTGCATCGTGCCGGACGTACCGGGAGAAATGGGAAAAGCGGAAAAGCCATCAGCTTAGTATGTCCTACGGATCAGAAAATGAAACACATGGTAGAAGAATATATAGGAATGACGTTACCGGTACAAGTGTGTCCAAAGCAGGATGGGGATAGGCAAAAGGAGTTTCAGGAGCAGCAAAGAAAAAAAGTAGCACCAAGAGCCCGAAAAGGCGCAGCGTTGAACCGTACCATTACGCGACTGTCCATCGGTGGTGGCAGAAAATCAAAGATGCGGGCGGTGGATATTGTGGGAACCCTCTGTAGTCTGGAATTAATGAAAGCAGAAGATATTGGAATTATAGATGTGAGAGATAGCCTAACGTATGTGGAGATATTAAATGGAAAAGGCAAAGCGGTTTTGGAAGCACTACAGGAAAAACCAATTAAAGGGAAAATTCGTAAAGTTCGAATAACAAGATAGTACAGAGGTATGTTGAATAAACGTAGTAAGAGGAGAAAAAATGGAAGAGTTAAAATGTAAAGTAGCTAATAAATGTGGGGGTTGTCAATTGCAGGGAATTCCTTATGAGGAACAGCTGAAACGGAAGCAGCAGCACGTGAAAGAAGTTCTTGGAAAATATGGAAAAATCAATAAAATTGTGGGGATGGAACACCCTTACCATTACCGAAATAAAGTACATGCTGCATTCGACCGAGATCGAAGAGGTGCGATTATTTCCGGAATTTATAAAGCGGGAACCCATATCTTGATGCCGGTAGATGAGTGTATGATTGAAGATCAAAAGGCAGGCGAAATTATACGAACCATCCGTGGGATGCTGAAATCATTTAAAATAAAGACCTATGATGAAGATACCGGATACGGTTTGTTACGCCATGTATTGGTCAGAAAAGGATTTGCCAGTGGAGAAATCATGGTGGTATTGGTGCTTGGTTCGCCCATCCTGCCATCTAAGAACAATTTTGTGAAAGCACTTTTAAAAGTACATCCGGAAATCACCACGATTATTTTAAATGTCAATGACAAAAAAACTAGCATGATTCTGGGAGAAAAAGAGAAGACCATCTATGGGAAAGGGTATATTGTGGATACGTTATGCGGGTTCACTTTCCGCATTTCCTCCAAATCCTTTTATCAAGTCAATCCCATTCAAACAGAAGTGTTATACAAAAAAGCAATTGAATACGCAGGACTGACCGGAAAAGAACGGATTATAGATGCTTATTGTGGCATTGGAACGATTGGAATGGTAGCATCCAAACACGCCAAAGAAGTCATTGGCGTAGAGCTTTCCCGGGAAGCAGTGCGGGATGCAAGAGCCAATGCAAAACAAAATGGATGTAAAAATATGCAGTTCTACCAAGCGGATGCCGGCGTGTTCATGGTGTCCCTAGCAGAACAAAATGAAAAGATAGATGTTGTTTTCATGGACCCACCAAGAAGCGGAAGTGATGAAGCGTTCCTATCTTCAGTGGTACAGTTAAAACCAAAAAAAGTGGTCTACGTATCCTGCAATCCAGAGACACTGGCAAGGGATTTAGAATATCTGGTAACCAAAGGATATAAAGTGCAAGAGATGCAGCCAGTGGATATGTTTAGTTGGACCGAACACGTTGAGTGCGTTGTGTTGATGACAAGGAAATAATAAATTTATAGTAAAGATTATTTATATTTTATTTGCAAAGTCTATTGACTATCACCTTGGGTGTTAGCTTATGATAATATTGAGGTGATTGATATGCTAATAAATGAAACAAGCAAAGCAACGAATTTGACAAAAAAGGCAATTGAATATTATGTGGAGCAAAGAATGATTTGTCCCCGTGTTTTAGAAAACGGATATCGAGATTTTAGCGAAGCGGATATTTGCACCTTAAAAAAAATTTCAGTCTTGCGTAAACTCGGAGTTTGCACAGATAATATCCAGACTGTCCTTTCTGACAAAACAGGTGAAGTGCTTCAAAGATTATCAGTGCAGCAAGAATTAAATGTACAAATACAAAAAATAAAGAAAGCTGCATTGGACAAACTTAGCTCGGGAAGCAGCTATGAATCAATTGCAACTGAACTAAAAGCAATTGAGCAAAACGCAACTATTACTGAAAAGCTGCTTGAAGCGTTTCCCGGATACTATGGTCGCTTTGTATGTTTGCATTTTGCTCGATTTTTAAATGAACCGATTATAGCAGACGAACAGCAAATAGCATATGAAAAAATCGTATTATTTTTGGACAGCGTACCACGCCTGACTTTACCAAAAGATTTGCAAGAATATTTGATGGAAGCAACCAAGCATATCAGCACGCAAAACATTAGCGAAATGATTGCAAGTACGAAACAATCAATAGAAAATCCAGAAGATTTTATTTCAAACAACAAGGAAATCTTAGATGAATACTTAGCTTACAAACAATCTACGAAGTACAAGAATTCGCCTGTTTTCCAAATCAAATCTTTGCTAAAGGAGTTTAATTGCACAAGTGGTTACTATGATGTATTTATTCCTATGATGAAACAATTAAGCCCAACATATGCAAATTACTATGCACAGATGGAAATTGCAAACGATAAATTACTTGCACAATACCCTGCCATTGCAAATTTGGGTAGCTGAAGCGAATGAGCAATACCCCCTGTGCTTGAACTACCCGCACCAACCAAATAAAAGAATAAAACAACGCATAAGTCTGTCGGTAGAAATATCGGCAGGCTATTTTTTTAACTGAAATGGGGGAACGATAAATGCAGGGATTACTATTTCCAATCATCATGCTGACCACCAACGGTGTAGGTTGTGATGTGCTATGCGAAAAGGAAATCGTGCGGCTCCTAAACCTTGTCAACAACCCGTCCTATACCCATTTGGAGGATAGCGACTTTGAGGCCAGTGTGCCAACGCTGAAGGAGGGACCAGTGAAACTGGTGACGGAAATGCTGGGAGCGCCGCAGCGCGAGACAGTAAAGGAGGATATTTATGCTTGGAAAACAAACAACATTTGAACCAAACCCCACCAACAACGCCCTGCTCAACGTGATTACCCCTGTGGGACTTGAGTTTACCAAGAACAGCCTGTCCGTAGGCGAAAACTACGGCAAGATGTATGGACTAATCCGCTACCCGCAAAAGGTAGAGGTGGAGTGGCTTTCCAAGATTACAAATATCCCTGCCACCATTGTTTCTATCGGTTTTAAGCCGGTGGATAACGCCACCCTCATCAATGCCATATCCCAAAGCGTGGTACAGCAGCGGAGCATGGCAGAGGGTGCAAAAGACCCCCTATCCCGCCAACGTGCCGAGAAAGCCGCCGTGCCGAGAGCATTGTCAGCGTGATGAAATGAAAAATGAGCATCATTCCCAATCAGCAAAAGGAGAGCTTTCAGCATATCTCGCCCTCGTTCCCCACCAACGGAAAGATTGAGAGTATTCTGCAAAAAATCGTGCCGCTGTCTACCTTTGTGGGCGGCTTTCCTTTTGCCAGCAGCGGATTTAATGACGGCGAGGGCTACTACTTTGCACAGGACTCCAGCGGTGGTCTTGTCATTGTAGATGTGTGGAAGCGTGGCGGGAATCGCACCAACAGCAACTTTGTAATCATGGGTAATTCCGGTGTCGGCAAGTCCACTGCCATCAAACATATCATCATGTCGGAGTACATGAAAGGCACAAAAATAATTGTAGCCGATCCCGAATCAGAGTACAAAAACATCTGTTTTAACCTCGGCGGTGACTGGATTAACGCCGTAGGCGGCTCCACCGGTATGATAAATCCGCTGCAGGTTCGCCCATCCCCGCGCGATGATGAGCAGGAGAAAGACACCGACCTTTTCTGACGCTATAAAACAAGTGATGGCTGTACTGTGAAGAACGGATCGTGTATGACTTTCGACATATCTCGTAGCTATTCATAAAAAATTTACAATTTTTTTTACGTCCTCTCTTGACACCATCAGACGAGGGGATTTCAGCAACGAATACCAAGAAACGAGAAGAGTTTAAACGGATGATAGCCGACTGCAGAGCTGGGAAAATTGATATGATTATTACCAAGTCCATTTCAAGATTTGCAAGAAATACACTGGATTGTCTGAATTATGTGAGGGAACTGAAAGAGTTGGGTATTGGCATTATATTCGAAAAAGAAAATATAAATACATTAGATGCCAAAGGGGAAGTACTGCTAACTATACTTTCCTCGCTGGCACAGGACGAGAGCCGCTCCATTTCGGAGAATTCAACTTGGGGAATCCGCAGAAGATTTGAAACCGGGCAGTTTAAAATGAGTACCAAACGGTTTCTGGGATACGATACGGATGAGAACGGCAAGTTGATTATTAATCAGGGACAGGCCAAGATTGTGGTAAGGCTCTACCAAGAATATTTAAACGGAAAAACAGTGGATTATATTGCGAGACAGTTTACCAGAGAGGGCATTCAGAACTGGGATGGTTCTACGAAGTGGCAATCGACCACCTTGAATAGTATGCTGAAAAATGAAAAATACAAAGGAGATGCCATTTTGCAGAAAAGTTACACAGTGGATTTTCTCTCAAAGAAACGTGCTATGAATAAGGGAGAGATACAAAAATATTGTGTGGAAGAGAATCATGATGCGATTATAGATGCAGAACTATGGGAATGCGTACAGCTGGAAATGAAGTGGAGGCGGCAGTATTGTAAAGCGCATGGGACGAATTCTTTTTCACACAATACGGAGAACAATCCCTTTGCTTCCAAGCTTATCTGCGGTAACTGTAATCGGGCATTTGCAAGAAAGGGGTGGCAGGGAAGTAACGGTATTCGCAAGGTTTGGCAATGCGGTGATCGCTATAAGGTAAAGGGTGTGGTGGGATGCAATAACCGCCATGTGGGCGAGGAAACGTTGGAGAAGGCTTATTTGATGGCTTGGAATGCGGTATTAGAGAATCGGGAACAATGCATGGGCAAATGGAAGAAACTCATAGCAGGGGAAGACCTGCGAGCGAAGTACCATGCCGAACGGCTTGTGGAATTAACAGAGGGGGCGGCAGTGACCAAGGAGTTTGACATTGGTTTGATGCTTGCCACACTGGAATGTATTAGAGTATGCGAGGATGGAATGTTGGTGGTAAAATTCTATGGTGGGACGGAGATAGAGTGCAGAAATGAAGAGGTTTAGAAGGGAAACCGATTGGGGAAGATGCTCTGGTCGGTCTTTTTTCTTGTAAATCTTTCTACTAATTTTTGATTAAAAATGGTATACTATAAAAGAAATGGCAAGGGCAAATATGCTGATTGATGTTTTGAAAATATTGATTATTGCAAAGGAGTTATCCTATGATAGATAAATTACTGGCAGAAACAACAGATTGTGATTTTAAACAAGCCGTAGAAATAAAAAAGCCAAAAAGCTGGTTGAAAAGTGTAAGTGCTTTCGCTAATGGTATAGGTGGCACACTTTTATTTGGAGTGTCAGATGATGGAACAGTAGTAGGACTTGAGAATATAAAAAAAGATGCAGAAGATATTAGTAGGTTTATCAAAGAACGGATTGCGCCGATTCCAGAATTTGTGTTAAAAGTACAACAGGCTGATAACAAGAAAGATGTATTAGTACTCACGGTGGTGAGTGGAGAAAAAACACCTTTTTATTATGTTGGAGATGGAAATACCGTAGCTTATATTCGCGTTGGAAATGAGAGCATTCACGCTTCTGAGCATGAACTAAGTGAACTTGTTATGAAGGGGCGGAACCTGACCTTTGATTATGTTACGACAAATTATAATAAAAATGATTTGGCATTTTCCATTTTTGAGGCTACCTATAAAAAGATAACGAAGAAAGCCGTTATTTCAAAAGATTACGCCTCATTTGGGATGTCTAAAGAGGGTGGAAAACTCACCTATGCAGGACTTCTATTTGCCGATGATTGCCCATTATTACAATCACGGATTTTTTGTACCAGATGGAACGGATTGACCAAAGGATCAATTTATGATGATGCACTTGATGATAAAGAATTTGAGGGAGATTTAATTTCTTTATTGAAATATGCTTGTGATTTTGTAAATGTAAATTCAAAAGTGCGCTGGAAAAAAGTAGCGAACGGAAGGATTAATAAACCGGACTATGCAGAAAGGGCAGTTTTTGAAGCATTGGCAAATGCCTTAATGCATAGGGATTATTCAATTGTTGGCAGTGAAGTGCATATTGATATGTATGATGATCGTATTGAGATATGTTCTCCAGGAGGAATGTATGACGGGACTATGATTCAAGAACTCAATATAGAAGAAGTTTCCTCTAGAAGAAGAAATCCATATATTGCGGATATTTTCCATCGGCTTGATTATGTGGAACGCAGGGGAAGCGGTTTGAAAAAGATACAAGATGAAACAAAGCTACTTTATGGATACACTGATAAATATGCACCTAAATTCCTATCAAGCAGAACTGATTTTAGAGTGGTATTGATGAATTTAAACTTTACCCCCCAAGATACCCCCCAAGATACCCCCCAAGATACCCCCCAAGATAGCAGTATATTAAAAATATTGACATTTTGTAAAGTGGAGAAATCAGCAAGCGAAATCATGGATTTTTGTAAATTAAAAAATAGAAAATATTTCAGAGAAACAATACTTAAGCCACTTGTGGAGCAAAGATTATTGTTGAGAACAATTCCTGACAAGCCAACAAGCAAATTTCAAAAGTATATTGCAAAACAATAAAAGACATTTACTACGCAAAGAATCTATAATAGGGTTCTAAGAAATTTGGAACTTGGATTGTTAGTGAGAAAAGTAGCAGGACAAAGGAGGAGCGGTGATGATATATTTTACCAGTGATTTTCATTTTGGACATCGAGGAATTATTGAGATGCAGAACCGTCCATTCTCCGATATTGCAGAAATGAACCAACAGCTGATTTGCAATTATAATGAAGTAGTTCATAAAAATGACACGGTTTATATTTTGGGTGATATTTGTCATCATATGCGGGTAGAAGATGCAGAAAATGTTATTAGCAGGATGAAGGGGAGGAAAATACTTGTTCGTGGCAATCATGACAAGAAATACAGAGAAGATTTATTTGCAGAAGTCAGTGATTTTACAACAGCATCTATAAACGGAGTTTATTTGGCACTAATGCATTATCCTATGTTATCTTGGCCAAAGAAGAACAGTGGTAGTTTGCAACTGCATGGGCACATCCATGCAGACAAAGCTTACAATCTTGAAAATCTGGCAAAGAATATATTACGGTATGATGTAGGGGTGGATGCAAATGACTTTTATCCCATATCCATAGAACAGATAAAAACTTTTTTTGCGAAGACATCTCTTGACAATTTATCTATTCAGAGCAATGAATAGGTAAATTTGAAAGGGAGAAGAACGGTATGACAAACGAACAAAAAGAACTCATTGTAACCATGCGTCAATCGGGATATGGCTATCGTAAGATTGGAAATAAGCTGGAGTTAAGCAGAGATGAGGTTAGAAATTATTGTAAGGTGAGGCATTTGTGCGGAGGAGTAACGGGGCAGAAAATCCTGCTAAAGGATGATGAAACAGTCTGTATTCAATGTGGAAAGCCAATTGTAAATAAAGCCACTGGACGTAGGCGTAAGTATTGTTCCGTGAAATGCAAACAAAAATGGGAGGCAGCACATCCTAAAAAGAATTATGAGCAAATTTGCCAGTTATGTGGAAAGCCGTTTAAGAGTTCTTCAAAAAGTCAAAAATATTGTTCTCATGAGTGTTATGTGCAAGATCGTTTTTATAGAGATGAGCAGATGGAATATTTGATTAGCCAACTTAAAAAAGGAGAAGTAGTAGAAAATGCGCCACAATGGATTAAAGATTTAATCGGTGTGAAGTAATACATAGGTGTAAAATTACCCCTTTTAGCAAGTGGGGTTAGGTGTAAATATTTTAACCCCAACTAAACTGCAAAATAGCACCCCTTTGTTGGGGCATACCTTTTGCCATGTAGTATCAAAACGAAATCTACACGCACGTTGAGTGCGTGGTGTTGATGACCCGTACTAGCAAGTAATAGTGCCAAGAATGCCCTAAACATGGATGGTATTTTAACGGGTGCCGGAAAACCAAAGTGGCGTCCTGAATCGGTCAAGAAAATTTTGAAAAATGAAAAGTACATCGGTGATGCCCTTTTGCAAAAGACTTATACCGTGGATGTCCTTACCAAAAAGCGAGTGAAGAATAAGGGCATCGTCCCACAATATTATGTCGAGAACAGTCACGACCCCATTATTCCCCGTGACCTTTATATGCAGGTACAGGAAGAAATGCTTAGAAGATCCAATCTCCATAGTGGTGCGAACCAAAAAAACGAGTCTACAGTAGCAAATATGCACATTCCAGTATTGTCTACTGTTCGAAATGCGGAGAGATTTACCGCAGGGTTGCTTGGAACAATCATGGAAAACACTCCATCGTATGGCGATGCGTAAACCGAGTGGAGCATGATCCCGACTGCTGCGATGCACCAACCGTAAAAGAGGAAGAATTGCAAAATGCAGTGGTAACGGCAATCAATATGGCACTGGGAGGCAAGGAGGATATGCTTGCCGTCTTGGAAGAGAATATAGCGATGATACTTGCTTTGGAAGATGAGACTTCGATGGAAAGCATCGATGCCAAGTTGGAAGAAATGCAGCAGTTCCTTGTCGGACAGACAGAGCAGATTGAGGAATACGATGAGAGTTTGGTCAGAAGAATGGTGGAGAAAATAACGGTTTATGAGGATAAGTTTACGGTTGAGTTTAAGTCTGGCACCAGTGTGAATGTAGATAGATAAGAGGTTATATTGATTAGCACCTTGCAGAAATGTAGGGTGTTTTGCTTATGAATCGAAAAAATAAAGAATATCAATTCAAAAGTCAATACAGGAGGTGGAGCAATGAATATTAACCAGACAATTTATGATGAAATCAAAAAGAATAATAATATGATAACCACAGCTCAGGTACTTTCATTAGGATATTCAAAACAACTGCTGACGAATTATGTAAAAGAAGGACTGTTGGAACGATGCAGGCATGGTGTTTATACATTTCCAAATGCTGTGCATGATGATATGTATACATTGATGCCGCAATCGCTGTGATGAAGAAACAGTAATTAGTGCTATTAAGAATTATGCTATCTATGATAAAAAGGATTTAAATCTCCTGTCTGTGTATGCAAAACAGTTTAAGGTTGCAAGAGAATTGAAAAAATATCTGGAGGTGTTGTTATGACTTCAAAGGCAATGAGCCTTAAAGCAAAAATCAAAAATTATGCAAAAACCAACAATATCGCTGCATAATCATTGCTATAAAGCCGATCAAGACTGTTAGTTTCAATGCGCCTTGCACATTATAGCAATTGCAGTCTCGATGCCTTAAAAGACTGTTTTGATTTTTTGCTCAAAATACAATTCTCCTTTCCACGCAAAAAGCCGCTTGTAACTCTACAAACGGCTTTTACGCAATATATTTTTGGGTGTCATTGCTTATCGTTTTG
>JAVWVS010000016.1:0-48954 GCA_036666555.1 Lachnospiraceae bacterium
CCACGGAAAAACAAGTGCTTAAAGCACTGAATTTCATGGAACCTTCTTATTTTTTGTAAGGGGCTAAAAATCGGTATTAACCGACAGCCCCTTTTTCTATAACAAATCCGCAATGCTGATTTTTACACTAAAGATGCAATTAATTCAACTTCACATAAAACATTTTTGGGAAGTTGTTTTACTGCCACACAAGATCTGGCAGGTTTTCCGGTAAAGTATGTGGCATATATCTCGTTAAACTTAGCAAAATCATTCATATCTGCAAGAAAACAAGTTGTTTTAATCACATTTGTAAATGGTGTGTTTTGATCTGCTAATAGAGCTGCGATATTTTGCATGACACGTTCGGTCTGCTCTTCAATGGTAGAACCAACGACTTCGCCGGTAGTTGGATCTAGTGGAATTTGCCCAGAAGTAAACAGCAGATCATTTACGAGAATAGCTTGTGAATAAGGTCCGATAGCAGCAGGTGCATTGGTTGTATTAACTACTTTTAACATGGTATTTCTCCTTTTCGTGGTAAGATTAATGAGGGTCTAGAGTGAACTTTCGCCATCCCAAACAATGGATTGATAACGTCCCGGATCGGTATCTCCTTCTGTTGAGAAAAGAAGAACTTTAGAATTGGCGTCTAATTGCAAGTGTTCACGTAATTCTTTATAGGAATCATTTGTCATGATATGATAAAGCAGTCCCATCGTAACAGCACCGGATTCACCTGCCGTCACAGGATCATCCCCTTTGACAGGGGCTGCAAGGACGCGCATTCCTTTTGCCGTCACACAGTCGGGACAGGATACGAAAGTATGTACATGATTGCGTAGGATATCCCAGGAAATAGTACTTGGCTCGCCACACGCCAGACCATTCATCAGCGTCAGCATATCTCCATCCACGGTGCGAATCTCTCCATCACCAGCTACCGCACCTTTATAAAGACATGCGGCTACATCTGCCTCGACTACAACGACAATGGGTTCGTTTCCTGCATATCGATTGGCGAAATAACCTTGTACAGCCCCGGCTAAAGAACCAACACCGGCTTGGATAAATATGTGAGTGGGTCTATCACAGCCATAGCTAGCTAATTGTTCGTCCGCCTCATAAGCCATGGTTCCATAACCTTGCATAATCCAAGTAGGTATTTCTTCGTAGCCTTCCCAGGCAGTGTCTTGAACCATGATTCCATTTTCAGTAGCATTAGCTTCTTTGGATGCTTTACGTACACAGTCATCATAATTCAAATCTTCAATGGTAGCGGTGGCATTTTCATTTAGAATATGATTTAAACGAGTCTGAGTGGTGCCAATAGGCATATAAATCACACATTTTTGCTTTAGCTTATTGGCAGCCCACGCTACGCCACGTCCATGATTGCCATCTGTAGCGGTAAAGAACGTTGCTTGACCAAATTCCTTACGCAGTGCATCGGAAGTGAGAACGCAATAGGGCAATTCAGATACATCTTTCCCGAGTTTCTCAGCAATGAATTTGGCCATTGCGTAAGAACCTCCTAATACCTTAAATGCATTTAATCCAAAACGATAAGACTCGTCTTTGATAAAGATATTCTGAAGTCCTAAGTGTTCAGCCATATGATCTAGCTTTACAAGTGGTGTTTTGCTGTATTGGGGAAAACTTTCGTGGAAAGCTCGAACTTTTTTTGATTCTTCCGGTGATAACAGATGCAAATTTTTATCATTGGTTTTAGGTAAACGGTTTGCTACCCATTGGATTTGTTTCATTTCAAATCTCCTTTCGCTTGCTGTGTAGTATTAAAATAGTTTCAAAAAAAATGCAAGAGACATCGGCCTTATAAAAAGGTCGACAAACTCTTGCATCAGTATATTTCAAAATTACACTAAAAAGGCAAAGTTGTCAATATGTAATTGTGAAAATTCACAAAAATATACGATATCAACAAAATATATTGACAAACTATTGACAAAACAAAAAACATCATATATATTCATCATATATTAAGCGATAATTATAAGAGTTTGACAACCTTTCGCAAAGGCTGCCGAGCTCTTATTTTGTTTTTACAAGGGATATATGATTAATTATTCTTGTTATTAAGAATGAATTAATAGATGCCAATAATGCTGGTCAGAGGGCATACGATGTTGTACTTCCTGTTTGCGTTATATCTACCAGATCTGACGGTATTATAAAAATAAATTTTTTCTCTAACTTTAATTTATTTTTAAGCTTGTATGTTGGCAAATGCAATCAATAGTATGGATTGCGCAAGTACGTATTATGATACTGTGGCCGTATCGATACACAGTAGTTCGCGCGGGTAATATGTGTAACCACGAAGTTAGGGCACGGGAAAGGGAAGAAGCCCCCTTTTTCCATTCTCTTTAGGAGGAAAAGTCATATGAAAGAAAATGATTCAAAAAAAACTTCGATTTACGAACTGAATGGAAAGCCACCGCTTAGGCAAGCGTTTCCGTTAGGGTTACAACAGTTATTAGCAATGTTTGTGGGAAATATTGTTCCAATGTTGCTAGTATCTGCAAGTGCAGGCTTGTCGGCGAATCAGGCCACATTATTATTACAGTGTTCTATATTAGGAGCCGGAGTTGCCACATTGATTCAAGCGTTTCCACTGAAACTAGGGAAAATACAAATTGGTTCGGGATTGCCCGTTATGATGGGGTTGACCTATACATTTTTGCCTATTTGTATTTCAGTTTCGGTTCAATATGGACTTGCAGTATTATTTGGAGCGCAACTCATAGGAGCTATTATTTCTATTTTTATAGGTCTTTTATTACCAAAGATCAGGAAATATTTTCCTCCGATTGTGACTGGTACGATTATTGTATCGATAGGGGTATCTTGTTTTCCACTTGCAGCGTACAATTTTGCGGGAGGACAAGGCTCACCGGATATGGGAGCCTTACATAATTGGATTATAGGTGCAATCGTTATTATCGTAATTTTGGCATGTTCCGGCTTTGGTAAAGGGATTATCAATGCGGCGGCTATCCTCATTGGTATGATCGCTGGTTATGTGGTAGCAGTATTCTGGGGAATCGTTGATTTTTCACCGGTTACACAAGCCAGTTGGTTCGCATTGCCGCAACC
This sequence comes from Lachnospiraceae bacterium, assembly GCA_036666555.1. Classification (GTDB taxonomy): domain Bacteria; phylum Bacillota; class Clostridia; order Lachnospirales; family Lachnospiraceae; genus UMGS1251. The sequence goes on from JAVWVS010000016.1 coordinate 3,097, forward strand.
ATTGGCCTTTGGAATAGAATTTCGATGGAACTTTGTTCTGGTATTTGTTCTTCTGTTTTTCATTAATGCGGTTGAGATGACAGGGGACTTTACAGTGTCTGCAACAGGAGGATTAGGACGTCAGCCAAAGGATAAAGAGTTGACGGGAGGTATTGTTGGAAATGGAATTGCGTGTATCTTTTCAGCATTTTTCAATTGTTTTGCAACAGGTACTTACAGTCAATGCTCAGGTATCGTAGCACTGACAAAGGTTTGCAGCAGATATGTTATGGGATGCGGGGCAGTTACATTAATTATTGCAGCATTTTGTCCAAAATTGTCCGGATTACTTTCCACCATCCCAAGTTGTGTGATAGGAGGAGCAACCATTGTTGTATTTTCCATGATTGCAATATCAGGTATGAGTCTTGTGGCACAAAGCAGATTTACGAGCCGAAGTATGTTAATATGTGGTACATCACTGGCGCTTGGACTGGGAATTTCATTTGCAAAAGATATTCTTGCAGGTACGGGAGAATATATACAAATGTTTTTTGGCGAATCTAGTATTATATTAGTAGCAGGAACGGCATTGCTTTTGAATATCATACTTCCTAAAGGTGAAGTAGATAAAGAAGTAGAGACCGAAATGCTAGAGGCTATTCGAGACAATGCGGATTAAGGGAGGTAGAAGAATATGATAGATCATTTAATAACCAATGCAATTATTGTAACGGTAAACAAAAAAAGAGAAATCTTATATCATGGAGCCATTGCAATCAAAGGAAATGAAATCGCCGATATTGGGGAAAGTGATTTCCTCATAAAAAAATATCCAAATGTAAAGAAGATGACAGATGTAGGTGGAAAGATTATTTTCCCGGGATTTATCAATACCCACAACCACCTTTTTCAAACATTATTAAAGGGTCTGGGAGATGATATGGTTTTAAAAGACTGGCTTGCAACTATGACATTTCCGGCAGCTACGAATCTTACTCCGGAGGACTGTTATCAGGCAGCTATGTTAGGATGTATGGAAGGAATTCATAGTGGAATCACAACCATGCTTGATTATATGTATCCACACAATAGAGAAGGATTAAGTGATGGAGTGATACAAGCTTTTAAGGAGTTGGGCATACGAGGAATACTAGGAAGAGGCACGATGAACACGGGGGAAGAATTCGGAGTGCAGAAAGGAATCATGCAGCCTATAGAAGTGGTAGAAAAGGATTTGCGTCGACTCTTTGAAACTTATCATAACACGGAAAATGGAAGAATTAAAATTTGGGTGGCACCTGCGGCGATGTGGTCCAATACAAGGGATATGTTAGAAATGTTGTGGAAAGTTACCAATGAGTATCAATCGGGTTTCACGGTTCACATTTCAGAAACACCCTTTGATCGTGAAGCAGCAAAAGTATTACATGGAAAATTCGATGCAGAGATGCTAGAAGAGTTAGGAATAGTAGGACCCAATGTTTTAATGGTACATTGTTGTTATTTGACCGAAAAAGATATGGAGATGGCAAAAAAGCATGATATAAAAGTTTCACATAATGTATGTTCAAACATGTATTTATCTTCAGGTGTCGCGCCTATTCCGGAGCTGTTAACACAAGGAATTACATGCAGTTTGGGAGTCGATGGAGCTGCCAGCAATAATGCGCAGGATATGGTGGAATTAATGAAGTTTACAGCATTACAGCATAAAGTACATACGAAAAATCCACTAGCTATGTCAGCAGAAAAAGTATTGGAAATGGCAACCATTGATGGTGCCAGGGCCATTGGAATGGAAGATGAAATAGGCTCTTTGGAAGTTGGGAAAAAAGCGGATTTAGTGATATTTGATCCTATGGAATCACCAAAAGCAATTCCCATGCATAATCCTGTTTCTACACTTGTTTATTCCTCCTCATTAAAAAATATTGTAGGAGTGATGGTGGATGGCAATACAATTATGGAAAATGGAGTAATTACCGTGGTGGAGGATGAGCGTGCAATATATGAATCTGCACAGCGTTGCGCCGAAGACCTTTGTGTACGGGGGGAGATAAAAAATAGACGAGAAGGGCATCTGTGGAATGGGATTTACTAGTTCGTGTATGCACAAGTTTTACAATAAGAGTTTGTCAACCTTTTACAAAGGTTGACAAACTCTTATTTCATTTTTAATAGAAGCAGTGGTCGGAGGACTAAGATGATAATCAAAGGTGGAATGATTATAAACTATAATCAAAGATTTATTGGAGATATTCGAATAGAAGATGGGAAGATAACTAATATAGAAAAAGAATTGGTTCCTAAAAAAGGAGAAAAGATAGAAGATGTTGACAATTGTTATGTACTTCCGGGGGGAGTAGATACACACACACACTTTGATATGCAGGCGGAAAATTGTAGAACATCAGATGATTTTTATACAGGAACGAAAGCAGCTATTGCGGGCGGAACTACAACCATTATTGATTTTGCAGAGCCGGATACAGAAGAATCATTACAAACAGGGCTAGATATGTGGCATCAGAAAGCAGATGGGAAAGCATTTTGCGATTATGGGTTTCATATGACGATATCAAGATGGGATGACACGATGAAAGAGCAGATGCAATCCATGGTTGACCAGGGAATTACTTCTTTTAAGGCCTATACAGCATACAAAGACAGTATAGGGGTAGAAGATGATGAACTGCAACAAATTATGAAAGCGGTAGGAGACGTGGGCGGACTCCTATGTGTGCATTGCGAAGACGGTGAACGCTTAGAACAATTACAACAGATACTAAAAAAAGAAAATGCAAAAGACATTAGAAATCATCCGCTATCCAGACCTAATATAGTAGAAGAATGTGCAATACGAAAAGTGATTAAGATGGCCGAACAATCAAACACACCAGTTTATATTGTACATATCAGTACAAAAGAAGGAGTCACAGAGGTAAAAAAAGCAAAGGAACAAGGATGTATGGTTTATGGGGAAACCTGCCCTCATTATTTACTAATGGATGAGTCCAGATATGACCTGCCAGGTTTTGAGAGTGCGAAATATGTAATGTCACCACCACTACGAAAAGAACAAGATCAAAGGGCATTATGGAGTGGTATAAGAAATCAGTGGATTGACACCATTACTACGGATCATTGTTCTTTTTCTTACCAAGGACAAAAAGATTTGGGGAGGAATGATTTTACCAAAATCCCAAATGGCATCCCTTCTGTGGAGCAACGTTTGGAATTAATGTACCATTTTGGAGAAGAAAATCAGGTAACAATGGAAGATATGGTAAATATGGTATCTACAAATCCGGCTAAAATCTTTGGACTTTTCCCTAAAAAAGGGATCATTGCAGTGGGGAGTGATGCAGATATTGTCATTTTGAAAAAAGTAAACAAACATAAAATCAGTGCCGATAAACAATATCAACAAGTGGATTATACACCTTATGAAGGTGTGAGTGTTACAAAAAAAATCCAATCTGTTTATTTAAGAGGTGTAAAAATAGTGGAACAAGGAAGTTTTCAGGAGGAGAATCCTAGGGGACGGTTTTTGTATAGAAAACCAAAAGAAAAGGAGGGAGAATAGAATGGCAGCAAAGATATTGAAAGGCACATTTCTTATGACACCGGAGGGACTCAAAGTTGATTATGGCGTTCGAGTCGAAGGGGAAAGAATTATCCAGATAGCGCCGAACCATCAATTGAAAATCGAAGAGGGAGATGAAGTCACTGTACTAAATAATCAGATTATCCTCCCTGGATTTGTAAATGGTCATAACCATATGTATGGATTTCTATCTCATGGAATTACTGCGGAGACTATGGTTACAGAATTTTCCAGTTTTTTAGATGATTTCTGGTGGCCGTATGTAGAAAATCGATTGAACCATGAGTTGGTAGAAGCAACTACCAGGTGGGCATGTGTAGAAATGATAGAAAGCGGCGTAACATCCTTTGTGGATATTTTGGAAGGACCAAATACGATTCCGGGAGCCTTGGAGATAGAAAAAAACATCGTAAAAGATGCAGGGTTAAGGGGAAGACTTTCTTTTGAAGCTTGTGAAAGAATCAGCCTTAAAAATGGTCAATTGGGTCTCAAGGAAAACATAGAGTTTGTAAAAGAATACAATCACGGTAACCAGTTGGTAAAAGGAATTAATAGCATACATACCTTATTTACATGCTCACCACCATTTGTTTCACAGGCAAAAAAGTTAGCCGATGACAATGATTGTATGGTACATATGCATTTGAGTGAAAGTGTGTTCGAACCGAACTGGTGCATGGAACATTACGGAAAAACGCCGGTGGAAGTATATGAAGAATTGGGATATTTAGATTCAAATGTTTTGGCATCTCAAGTAGTGCAAGTCAAGGATATGGAGTTAGATATTCTTGCAAAGCATGGCGTAAAAGTGGTATCGATGCCATTATCTAATTGTGAAGTGGGCGGTGGATTTGCACCGGTAACCAAAATGCTGGAACGTGGAATGACGGTTGGTTTGGGAACGGATGGCTATGTAAACAACTTTTTTGAAGTAATGCGAGGTGCATTTTTAATGCATAAAGCCAATCAGCAAGATCCGCAAGTGATGTCGGCGGAATGTGTCTATAAAATGGCTACTTGCATGGGAGCAAAGGCAATTGGAATAGAAGAAACCGGTTCTTTGAAAGAAGGAAATTTTGCAGATATGATTACGGTAAGCACGGAGTTGCCAACACCAATCAATACCAAAAATGTATACGATCAATTAGTATTGTTTTGCAATCCCGAACAGGTGATAAATGTAATGGGAAATGGGAACTGGTTGAAAAAAGAAGGACAAGTGGTGACATTAAATAAAGAAAAAAGTAGAAAGGAACTTTATGAAATTACGAAAAAGTTCTGGAAGGTAAATTCATAAGAAGGGATAAGGATATGCCATTAATAGGAGAGAAAAAATTTCATGTAATTAATCAATCCAAGCCAAGACTGGATGGAATAGAAAAAGTAACAGGGAAAGCACGTTATGCGGCGGATATTTATATGGAAAACATGCTGTATGCAGGAGTTTTGAGAAGCCCGTATACCAGCGCAAAAGTAACGAGTATAGATACCACCAAGGCCAAAGCGATAGCGGGTGTAGAAGCAGTTATTACGTTTCATGATATGAAAAAGACGATAAGTTGGGCATCTTATAGATATTTAACAGATCGTATTTGTTATCAGGGAGATTGTGTCGCAATGGTGGCAGCAAAGTCAAAGTCTTTAGTAGAAGATGCATTGGAAGCAATTGCAGTAGAATATGAAGAATTACCGGGAGTGTATACCATTGAAGAAGCGCTTGAAAAAGGGGCACCATTGGTTCATCCGGAGCATCCGGGCAATATCTTTGAAGATTCTAAATTTCACATCCGAAAAGGAAATATAGCAGCTGGGTTTGAACAGGCGGATGTGGTGATAGAACGAGAATATCGTACACAGTTTGTGGAACATTCTTATATTGAGCCGGAAGCAGTTGTTGCATATAGCAATCCCAATGATGGAGTGATGACAGTGCATGCTTCTGCACAAAATCCATTTTTTACAAGACGTTATGTTGCGGATGCTTTAGGAGTACCTATGAATCGGGTACGGTTGGTGCAAGAAATACTGGGTGGAACATTTGGAGGAAAAGAAGAAGGAGTAGGGTTGATGGCTGGTCGTGCGGCATATTTGTCTCAGGTGACAAAAAGACCGGTGAAATTTGTGTTTACAAGGGAAGATTCTTTTTTAGAAAGTTCCAAACGTCATCCATTCCGTTTGCGTTATAAAATCGGTGCAACAAAAGATGGAAAAATAGTAGCATTTGAGGGGGAACAAATAGATAATGCAGGGGCGTATAACAATCAAACACAGTTTATGAACTGGAGAGCGAATGTGCACTCTACAGGACCCTATGAAATAGAGAATGTTAGTACGGATACATTTGGAGTGTTTACAAATAATATTCATGGCGGAGCTATGCGAGGATACAGTTCGCCTTCTTTGATTTTTGGACAAGAACAACTGATAGAGGAATTATCGGAAGTGTTGGGATTAGACGAAGTGGAAGTGAGAAAGAAAAATTGTCTGAAAAGCGGATTACAAACTGCCACTGGAGTTGCAGTAGAACATGTAATTTTAGAGGAAATTCTGGATTATACAGTAGCTCAGACAGATTATAAAGAGAAACACAATCGATATAAGAACCAGACAACGACTACAAAGAGAAAAGGAATTGGTCTGGCCATTTGCTACCGTGGTAGTGGATTTGGTGCAGAGTCTCCGGATGCATCGGGATGTATGATGATTATTAATGAGGATGGATCCATTACCATTAATTCAGGGTTAGCAGAAAATGGGCAGGGACTTAAAACAGCATATGCTCAAATAGCGGCAGAAAGTTTGGGCGTTAAGTTTGAAAATATTCAATTTTATGGAACAGATACGCATTCGATTCCGGATTGTGGTATGACGGTGGCTTCTAGGGGAACTGTTATGGGGGCACAGTCGGTAAAGAAAACAGGACTAAAATTAAAGCAAATCATGCTGCAAAACGCATTAGAACTCCATATTTTTGAACAAGAAGGACTAACTTGTGATGACATTGATCTGGTAGACAACCAGTTTTTTGTAAAAGCAAATCCCGATGTACAGGTAGACATAGCAAGTGTTGCTAATAGTTGTCTTTGGACAGGAAAACAAATGTCGGCATTTGAATGGTTTACACCTAGTGGATTGCAGCAAGATCATCATACGGGTCAAGGAACAGCCTTTCCAACATTTGCATACGGATGTGTGATTGCAGAAGTGGAAGTGGATATGCGTACGGGATATGTGGACCTTCAAAAGGTAACTTCCAGTCATGACGTTGGAACTGCGATTAATCCTGCTCTTATTGAAGGTCAGGTATATGGTGGAATTGTGATGGGACAGGGATATGGGATTATGGAAGATGTGGCGCCCAATAAAGGAAAAGTAAAAAACCGCAATTTTGATTCCTATATTATTCCCACCGCAATGGATGCACCACAGATGAAAATAAATTTATTTGAATGTGATGATCCTTCGGGAACTTTTGGTGCTAAGAGCATTGGAGAACCGGCAACAGAGGCAGTAGGGGCGGCAATTGCAAATGCTGTATATAATGCTACCGGACGAAGAATTCGAGAAAATCCATGTGATTTGGAAACTGTATTATTAGGCAAAAAGTTAAGATAACCAGAGAAAGGAAGAAACGGGATGTTTAAATACAATTATTACCGTGCAAAAAATAGTTTAGATGTGTGTGAACAATTGTTGAAATACAAAGAAAAGGCACATATTGTGGCAGGTGGTACGGATATTATGGTTCAGATTCGGGAAAGAGATCAAAAGTGGAAGGTATTAGAATGTCTGATTGATATCACGGCACTGGAGCCGGAACTCCGATATGTGAAGGAAGAAGAAAAACAGATTCACATAGGAGCACTTTGTACCCATACAGATTTGGAAGAATCTAAAGTAATCCAAACCTTTTTCCCATTTCTTGGTGTTGCTTGTGCAACGGTAGGCTCTCCTTTGATTAGGAATAGAGGGACAATCGGAGGAAGTATTTGCAATGCATCCCCTGCGGCAGATCCATTAACACCATTGATAGCAACAGATACAAAGGTCGTGATACAAGGAATGACAGGCACAAGAGAAGTTTCGTTAAAAGAATTCTATTTAGGAAAAGGAAAAATTGATTTACAAGATGGAGAATATTTAAGAGAATTTATAGTACAAAAACTACCTGAGAATGTGCATACTCAGTTTGTGAAATTAGGAAGAAGAAAAGCTTTGGCAATTTCAAGACTAAATGTATCGGTGGCTTTGGTCATGGATGCACAAGGGATGATAACAGAAGCAAGAATTGCACCAGGCTGCATCTTTGTTAAGCCGGACAGAGTGCAACGTGCAGAGCAAGTGGTCATTGGGAAAATTCCATCCATAGAAGTATTTAAAGAAGCGGGAACAGCAGTTTCAGACGTTATGATTGAGCGTACAGGTGTGCGGTGGTCTACGGAGTATAAACAACCGGCAGTGGAAGGAATTGTAGAAGAGGCTTTATTAAAAGCAGCAGGAATGGAGGGATAGAAATGGAAAAAATAGAAATTCATTTTATGCTAAATGGAACAGCAGCTACAGTGAAGGTGAATCCAAATGAAAGATTATTAGATGTATTAAGGGATGAATTACACCTAGTCGGGACGAAAGAAGGGTGTGGAGTTGGTGAGTGTGGTGCATGTACTGTCATTTTAGATGGGAGGGCAGTTGCATCTTGTCTTGTACCAGCAGGAACGGTAGAGGGGCATACAGTAGTGACCATTGAGGGAATCGGTCAAGAGGGGAAACTGGATCCAATTCAGGCGGCAATTTTAAAAAATCATGCATTGCAATGTGGATTTTGTACTCCGGGGTTTATTATGAGTGCCAAAGCACTACTAGATAAAAATCCGGATGCTACACAGGAAGAAATCAGAAGGGCAATTTCGGGTAATTTATGTAGATGTACGGGATATGAACAATTGACGGTTGCTATATATGAAGCAGCACAAGAGTTAAAAGCAAGTAAAAAAATGAAAATTTAGGAGGAAAATCATATGTTTCAGAAAGAAAATGTAGTAGGTGCAGATATTAGTATTAATTTCTGTGGGTATCAATTGCAGAGTCCGTATATTTTATCATCGGGACCGTTAACTTACGGCTCAGAAGGAATGATCAAAGGGTTTAAAGCGGGGTGTGGTGCAGTTGTCACGAAAACAATTCGTAAGTCAGCGGCAATCAATCCGGTTCATCATATGGGAACTGTAAATAGCGATTCTCTCATCAACTGTGAAAAATGGGCAGATTCAGATAGGCAGATATGGTACGAAAAAGAGATTCCGGAGACGGTGGCAGCAGGTGCGATTGTAATTGCAAGTGTAGGACACACTTTAGAAGAAGCAAAAGAAATTGTATGTGCAGTGGAAAAAGCAGGAGCGCATATGATCGAACTGGTGTCTTATACAGAAGAAACTCTTCTGCCAATGCTAGATTACACAAAGGCCAATGTAAATATTCCTGTGATTTGTAAGCTGAGTGGGAATTGGTCAGATCCAGTAGGAACTGCCAGAAAATGCATTGAGCACGGAGCAGACGGCTTATGTGCTATTGATTCCATAGGACCTACATTAAAAATTGATATTGAAAAAGCACGTCCGGAAATGATGAGTCAAGATGGATTTGGCTGGATGACAGGAGGTGCTATGCGACCTATTTCTATGCGCATTAATGCCGAAATTGCTCAAACACAGGAAAAATTTAAAAATTTATATGCCTCTGGTGGGGTGATGAGTGCAGACCATGCGATTGAATATATGATGGCAGGAGCTATGGGAGTAGGCATTTGTACGGTGGGAATTCTAAAAGGGGTAGAATATGTAGAAAAAATGTGCTACGACCTTTCGGACAAATTAAAAGAATTAGGGTATGGTTCCATAGAAGAAGTAAATCGTGCAGCATTGCCTAATTTTCCTAAGAAAGAATATGTAAGTAAGCTAGAATTTAACTTTGAACCATGGAAAGAGGATGGAAAGAAGAAATGCATTTCTTGCGGGAAATGTGAAACGGTATGTTGTTATGATGCGAGACTGTTAGAATTCCCTGAAATGAAAGTTGATATGGGGAAATGTCGAAGTTGTGGATTGTGTATAGATATCTGTCCAACAAAAGCACTAACAGGAAAGCGTGCAGCCCAGACCAAAGAGGATTTAGAATTAGAGTATCGGTCAATGGAGTTTTATGAAAGTGTAAAATAATAGGAATAGAAAGAGGTAAAAGGATGATTGGAAAAGAAAGAGAAGAGCAACTAATTAGATTTTGTCAAAAGATGATTCAAGCAAAAAGTTACAGTGGAGAAGAAGACAAAGTAGTTAAAGAGATGAGAAAATTTTGTGATGAAACAGGATTTACGGATATTCACGTAGATAAATATGGAAATTGTATCTGTCACATTAAAGGGAAACAATCAGGTCCCAAAATATTATTTGACGGTCATATGGATACGGTGCCGGTACCTGATCCAACAGGATGGGAGCATGATCCATTTGGAGCAGAAATTGTAGACGGTAAGATGTATGGAAGAGGGACATCGGATATGAAGGGAGCTTTATCCTCTATGCTGGCGGCGGCTATTTTCTTTGCCAAAGACTGTGATTATGATTTTAAAGGAGATATTTATGTGGCGGGTGTTGTTCATGAAGAGTGCTTTGAGGGCGTTGCGGCAAGAGAAATCAGTGCTTATGTAAAGCCGGATTATGTCATCATAGGAGAAGCATCACAATTGAATATAAAGATTGGACAGCGCGGACGAGGAGAACTTCAGGTGGAAACATTTGGTGTGCCGGCACACTCTGCCAGCCCTCATGAAGGCGTGAATGCTGTTTACAAAATGTGTAAAGTGATTGAAGCAATTCAAAAATTAGTGCCTCCCAAACATCCAGTACTGGGAGAGGGGATTTTAGAATTAGTAGATGTGAAGTCATCTCCATTTCCAGGAGCATCCGTAGTGCCGGATTATTGTCGTGCGACTTATGACAGGCGTCTTTTAGTAGGAGAAACAAAGCAAAGTGTGTTAGAACCGATTCAAGAGCTTCTTGATAACATGACGAAGGAAGATCCGGAATTGAAGGCAAAAGTATCTTTTGTCACAATGGAAGAAAACTGTTATACAGGGAGTAAAATTGAAAGCGAACGTTTCTTCCCAGGATGGCTATATCAGAAAGAAGATCCATTTGTGCAAGCGGTATATAAAGAAATGAAATCAATGGGATTTGAACCCACTATTACCAATTATGATTTTTGCACAAACGGAAGTCATTATGCTGGCGAAGCGGGGATTAAAACATTGGGAATCGGACCGTCCAAAGAAATATTAGCACATAAGATAAATGAATATATCGAAATTGATCAATTGCTAAAAGCGACACAATGTTATTATGGTACAATGAAAGCATTATTGAAATAGAAGAAAGAAGGTGCAAGATGCAGTTATTTGATTTACACTGTGATTCTATTGTTAACTATAGAAATCAGGAAACAGATTTTTTGTGTCCAGAGACACAATTCTCTTTAAGAGAATTTAATCAGTTTCAACGTATTTGTCAGACCATGGCTATTTTTATTCCGGATACAATAAGAAACGAAGGAGCATGGGAATATTTTAATGCACATGTTACCTACTTAAGAAAATTACTAAAGAAACAAGAGAATATAATAGAATTGGCTCAGAATGCAAATGATATTGAGCGGATTACAGAAGAAAAAAAATGTGCATTGCTATTGGCAGTGGAAAGTGGCGCAGTGTTGGCGGGAAAGTTGAAACATGTGGATGATCTTGCAGATTGTGGTGTAAAGATGATGACGCTAGTATGGAATGGAGAGAATGAATTGGGCTCCGGACATCAAACCACGCAAGGTCTTACTGATTTTGGGCGTCGGGTAGTAAGTAGAATGGAAGAAAAAAATATCATTGTAGATGTTTCCCATTTGAATGACCAGGGATTTGATGAAATATGTGACATTGCAACGAAGCCATTTATTGCAACCCATTCTAATTTGAGATCCATCTGTGGGCATAAGCGCAATATGACGGAAGAACAATTTTTGGAAATGGTAAAAAGAAAAGGGTTGGTTGGAATTAATCTACATGAACCATTTTTGTCAGATGATGAAAATGGTTCCTTGGAAAAGGTGTATCGTCATGTGTATCGGATGTTGGAACTGGGTGGAGAAGATGTGATAGCATGTGGAAGCGATTTTGATGGTGCAGATATCAATACCGTGTTGGATTCTCCATTAAAGTTTGCAAAAGCAGCCAGATATTTAGTAGAAAAAGGAATTCCGGAATTTGTAGTGAATAAGATGTTTTTTGAAAATGCATTGGAGTTCTTTCGGATAAATCTATGAAATACTAGCCATGGAATCGTGGATTTGTTACAATGCTTGTATCAGAGTAAAATAAGGAGGATACAAGCGATGGGCGAAATAGAACAGTTACAGCAAATGATTGATGAAAGCAGTAATATCGTGTTTTTTGGCGGAGCAGGAGTATCTACGGAAAGTGGTATTCCTGATTTTCGCAGCAGTGATGGGCTATATCAGCAAGAGTACCGGTATTTGCCGGAACAAGTTGTAAGTCACAGTTTTTTTGTGAGCCATACGGAAGAATTCTACGAATTTTATAAGGAACGAATGATGTTCTTAGATGCAAAGCCGAATCAGGCTCATCTCAAACTCGCACAGTTAGAAGAAAAAGGAAAATTAAGAGCAATTGTGACACAGAATATTGATGGACTGCATCAGGCCGCGGGAAGTCAAAATGTATTGGAACTGCATGGCAGTATTCATCGGAATTACTGTCAAAGATGTCGGAAGTTTTATGATGCAGCATATGTGAAACATTCCAAAGGAATTCCAAAATGCAGCTGTGGTGGAACGATTAAGCCGGACGTAGTATTATATGAAGAAGGATTGGATTCGGAAGTGATGGAAAAAACAATTGGCGCAATCAGCCGTGCGGACATGCTGATCATTGGAGGTACTTCTTTAGTAGTGTATCCGGCAGCCAGTTTTATTGATTATTTCCGAGGAAGAAATTTGGTAGTCATTAATAAAGCTTCTACCTCCAGAGATCCTGGGGCGGTGCTTTGTATCCAACAACCTATAGGGGAAGTGATGGAAAAAATAAAGTAGAAATGAGATGAGAAAATGAGAGTATTGATTAAGGGTGCAGGTGATTTGGCAACCGGCATTGCATGTCGTCTGCAACTGTGCGGATTTGATGTGATCATGACAGATTTGTCGATTCCAACAACGGTTAGAAGAACGGTTGCATTTTCCCCAGCGGTGTATGAAGAAAAGGTGGAAGTAGAAGGGGTGATTGGACGATTGGCACATCGGCCAACAGAGATAAATGAAATCCTAAGGAAACAAGAAATTGCAGTGATAGTAGATCCGGAGTTACAATACAAGGAATACTATCAGGCAGACGTTGTGGTGGACGCCATCCTAGCAAAAAAGAATTTAGGTACCAGCATAGACGATGCCAGAATTGTAATTGGTGTAGGACCTGGATTTGTAGCAGGAGAAGATTGCCATGCAGTAGTGGAAACCATGAGAGGACATTATCTTGGAAAAGTGATCACAAAGGGCAGCGCGATTCCTAACACCGGAATTCCCGGAAACGTTGGGGGATATACGGTGGAACGTATCATACGAGCAACGGGAAACGGGGTCTTTCAACCAATTGCTGCTATTGGTGACCAGGTAACCAAAGGAGACTTGGTAGCCCATAGCGGAGGACAGCCCATCTACGCTTCGATGACCGGCATTGTCCGTGGGATGTTGCAGGAACAGGTTGAAGTAACCACCGGAATGAAATGTGGGGATATTGATGCAAGGTGCGAACCAGACCATTGCTATACCGTGTCCGATAAGGCAAGGGCCATTGGCGGGGGAGTACTCGAGGCAATTTTAAGAGTATCAAAAAGTGTTGGATATCAATTAGAAATCCATCCATCCAAGCATCATGTGATTGCAGTGGTGGGAGCAGGAGGAAAGACCAGCCTAATCTATACCTTGGCAGAAGAATTCAGGCAAAACCATAAAAAAGTCATTGTTACAACCACGACACATATGATGCAGCCCGGGACACATTTTGTTCCTGGATTTGAAAAAGAGCATATATGCGAAGAATTAGAACAATTCGGTGTCATAACGGTTGGAGTTCCTTGCGAAAAAGGGAAAATCCAAGGTGTAACCAAAAGTCAGTTAAAGGAAATGAGTTCACTTTGTGATGTCTTGCTGATAGAGGCCGATGGAGCACACAAAAAATCCATGAAGGTGCCAACGATATACGAACCGGTGCTGCCGGATTTTGTTGATTTAGTCATTGGCATGTTAGGAGCTTCTGTCATTGGGAAACCACTAAAAGAAGTGTGTCACCGCTTTGAAATGGCAGCGCAGCTACTGCAGGTTGAGACGGACCACATAGTATCTCTTTCGGATTTGGAATTTTTGTTAGAAAGTGAAGCGGGACAGAAAAAAGGAGTGACATTGGAGTATCGAGCAGTGATTGGACAAGGAGATCTGCTAAAGGAGCAAAGGAAAGTGAGCCCAGGGATTAAAATCGTAAAGGGATTGCAGGCAAAGGCGGGTCGCTACATAGAGGAAAACTCATATGAAGATTAATCTCATTTTATTGGCAGCAGGGAGCAGTAGTCGCTTTGGAGAAAACAAGTTATTGCATAAAATAGATGGGAAACCAATGTATCAGAGGGTTACGGAAGTGTTGAATGATCTGCCAGAAGGGATTTTTTCCAAAAAAATCATGGTCGCCCAACATGAACCTATTTTAATGGATTCCACTCTTTGCGACCACTATACGGTGGTAAAAAACTCAGATAGTAGTCGTGGAATCAGTTCGTCGATTCATGTGGGTATGGCATATTCCGAAGAGGATGTGGATGCCTGGTGTTTTATGGTTTGCGATCAACCTTATCTTACAAAAGACACAATTTTAGAGTTAGTAAGAAATTGGATAAAAAGTGGGCAGCCATTAGCATGCGTGTCCAACCAAAATGTACTGGGCAATCCAACCATCTTTTCTAACATATTTCTGGATGAACTATTGGAGTTACATGGAGATAAGGGTGGAAAAGCTATTTTAGAAAGGCATATGCAAGAAGTATATTGCTATCATGTAGAAAATAAGAAAGAATTAGCGGATGTAGACCATCCATTTGATTTGACGGAAAATAATGGCTAAGACTTGCTTTTTTTCTGAATCCGTGTTATTTTAAAAAAATACTCGAGGAGGGAATGATTATGAAAAAGGTATTTGAATCCATTCAAAACTATTTAGAACAAGACCAAGATGTGGTGTTAGTTACGATTATTGCAGGCTCAGGTTCGACACCAAGAGGTGCGGGAGCAAGAATGTGGGTGGCATCGGATGAAAGCTGCCATGGAACCATTGGTGGCGGAAGCGTGGAGCATCAGGCGTATTTGAAGTCGCTGCAGGTATTAAAAGAAAAGCAATCCGTATCCCAAGGCTATAATTTGGGAAATGAAGATGTGGCGAATATTGGAATGGTCTGTGGAGGACAAGTGGTGGTGTATTTCCAATATATTTCCCATGATGACCAAGGAGCAATCATATTCATTCAGCATTTAATTGCACAATGTGAGCGTGACGAAGATGCTTGGATGATTATGGATATTACGGATCAATCGGTCTGGGATATGGGATTGTATACAAGAGCGAACGGAATGGAAGGAATGGAAATGGATGACGTTTCTCCATTGTTAAGGACGCGGGCAGTTCGCGTACAGGCAGGGGATAAGCTTTATTATTCAGAACCATTGGTAAAGTCCGGGGTAGTTTATGTCTTTGGAGGAGGACATGTGGCACAAGAGTTGGTACCGGTTTTAACACATTTAGATTTTAAGTGTATGGTACTAGATGATCGTGAAGCTTTTGCGAATCAGAAAGTATTTCCGGATGCAGATCAAGTGATTTTATGTGATTTCCAGAATATTGCAAAGGACATTACCATTACACCTAATGATTATATTGTGATTATGACAAGAGGCCATCAGCACGATTATGAAGTACAGGCCCAGGCACTGCCCCAAAAACCATGTTATGTTGGAATTATGGGAAGCAAACATAAGATTGCATTTGTGACGAAAAAACTAATGGAAGATGGATTTACAAAAGAGGAAATCGAAGCATGTTATATGCCAATTGGTACGGATATCGAGGCGGAGACTCCGGCAGAAATTGCTA
This sequence comes from Lachnospiraceae bacterium, assembly GCA_036666555.1. Taxonomy (GTDB): domain Bacteria; phylum Bacillota; class Clostridia; order Lachnospirales; family Lachnospiraceae; genus UMGS1251. The sequence continues at coordinate 18,933 of JAVWVS010000016.1, forward strand.
TTAGTGTGGCAGGAGAGCTGATTTTGGTACGTGCAAAGAGAAAACGAGGATCCTATGAGTAATATGCTTTTTTTAGAAGGACTGCCGGGGCTTGGAAAGTCTACTATGCTATTAGAGACTGCCCAAAAATATACATTACTTGGTAGTGGTTTTTTCAGTCAAAGATTAAACGATTCTACGGGGAAGACCAAGGCATTTCAATTGGTGCGCTACCGACAAGGGATGCAAAGTGTGATGCCTTATGCAGGAAATGAAAGAGATATTTTTTTTAAATATCCGAAAACGGCGTATCAGGAAGTGCATATGGAAGTATTTGATTATATTCGGGAAATTGTAGGAGACTACAGAGGTACCGATTTTCTTTTGCTGGATGAAATCGGTGGCATGGAATTAAAATCTAAGATATTTACTTCTTTTTTATATGAAATGCTGGAAAGCGGAATTCCTTGTATTGGTGTGCTAAAGTCTAAAGAAAATCACAAGCATATGGCGCAACATGTGGAGGAGACGAAAGTGACAGAAGATGCATACATCGCGCTTAGAGAGGCACTGGAAAACCGGTATGGCGCTAACATTTTGTGCGCAGAAACAAGAGCAGAACTAAAAACGCAAAAGCAAGTAGAGAGATTTTTTCAAGGCATTGCGGGACGTGTGGAGGTTAAACGGTGACAAAGAAAAAGGTGAGACGGAGGATTTGGTGTCTGGTAGTATTATTTGTTTTAACGATTCTGATTTCGTTATCACTGGGACGTTATTGGATTCATCCGGTAACCATTGTGAAGGTTGTACTGTCTAAAATCCTTCCCATACCGGTAACGTGGGAGACACAAGTGGAGACAGTCCTTTTTCAAGTCAGGTTTCCCCGTATTTTATTAGGCATACTTGTTGGTTCCGGTCTATCTCTGGCGGGAGCTACCTATCAAGGAATTTTCCAGAATCCGATGGTATCACCGGATATACTGGGAGCTTCTTGGGGGGCTGGTTTTGGTGCGGCACTTGGCTTATTTGCATCTTTTAGTTACGTGGGAGTCAGCTTGAGCGCATTTGCATTTGGACTTTTGGCCGTGTTTATTGTCTGCGTCATTGGTCGTTTTGTAAAAAACAATCCAACACTGGGGTTTATCTTAGCCGGAATTATGGTGGGGACTATTTTTAGTTCGGGGGTTTCCTATTTGAAATTAGTAGCAGATCCACTGAATACCTTGCCGGCGATTACCTATTGGTTAATGGGCAGCCTTGCCTCTGCAAAAGGGGTTGATGTAGGTTTTGCAGGTCCGTTAATTGTGGCAGGGATGATTCCAATCATCTTACTCCGGTGGAAGATTAATGTGCTGACCATGGGAGAGGAAGAGGCAAGAACAATGGGAGTCAATTCTCAGAAATTGCGATGGATTTTAATTGTCTGTGCTACGTTAATTACAGCGGCTGCAGTGTCTGTCAGCGGAATGATTGGCTGGGTCGGATTGGTGATTCCTCATTTCACAAGGATGTTAGTGGGAAATGATTATCGGCGTGTGGTACCGGTGTCCATATTGCTAGGAGGGGCCTATTTGGTCTTGGTAGATGATTTTGCAAGAATGCTGACGACCAGTGAAATACCCCTTGGAATTTTAACTGCATTTGTGGGAGCGCCGTTCTTCCTATATTTGATAATGAGAGAGGGGAAGAAAATCTAATGAGCTTAAAAGTAGAAGGGCTTCAATTTGCATATCGAGGATGGAAGGTGTTAAAGGGAGTTGATTTTTCTTTGACACAAGGAAAGCTTGTGTGCATATTGGGAAAAAATGGTGCAGGAAAAACCACCTTGTTTCGATGCATTTTAAGTATGCTTCATAATTATGAAGGACAGATACTGATTCATGATAAAAATGTTAAGAATTGTACCATTCGAGAGTTAGCTGATAGTATTGCATATATTCCTCAAGTACATAGTGCTATTTACAATTTTTCAGTGATGGATATGGTGCTAATGGGAACAACGGCAGCTATGAGCACTTTTGGAACTCCGGGAAAACGGGAGTATCGCAATGCACAATTGGCTTTGCAGATGGTTCATATAGAATATTTGGAACATAGAACCTTCGGTCACATTAGTGGCGGAGAACAACAAATGGTATTGATTGCTCGGGCGATTGCGCAACAGGCAAAAATTTTAATTATGGATGAGCCTTGTGCCAGTTTGGATTATGGAAATCAGATTCGAATTATGGAGATGGCAAAAAGTTTAGCCGGGCAAGGATATCTTATTTTACAATCTACCCATAATCCAGAACATGCATTACTTTATGCAGATGAAGTTATGGTATTAGATGAAGGGCGAATCAGCCATTATGGAGAGCCTAATGAAGTGTTGACCGAGAAGGTCTTAGGACATATCTATGGGGTTGACATTTCTTTATGCGATACAGGATGGGATCATAAAAAAGTATGTGTTCCATCTCAAACAAATCAAATGAAGGGGGAAAGAAAATGAAAAAGAGGAAACAAAGAAGGACAAAAGGATGGCTGGTGATGCTAGCACTTGTGGCAATGATGACTGCTGTATTGGCAGGGTGTGCAGGCAAGGAAAAAAAGGAAGAGAAAAAGCCAGAGACAAAAACGGAGGAAACGAAAAAAGAGGTTCGCATATTTACAGATTCTGCGGGACGAGAAGTAGAACTGCCCAGTGAGATTCAAACGGCAGCACCATCCGGTCCCTTGGCTCAAATTGTTTTGTATACGGCTTGCCCGGATAAATTGGCAGGTGTAGCTGCAGATTTTACGGAAGATGCCAAAAAATATATGGAATCCAAATATGCAGAATTGCCAAAGTTTGGTCAATTTTATGGAAAAAATGCTAATTTAAATATGGAGGCATTGTTAAAAGAAAACCCAGATGTGATTATTGATATTGGAGAGGCAAAAGAGACCGTCAAGGAAGATATGGATCATCTTCAAAAACAACTTGGGATTCCGGTTGTCTTTGTGGAATCAACCATGCAGACGATGGATCAGACCTATCATATGTTAGGAGATTTACTTGGGAATCCAAAGGAAATGGCTACACTGAGCGATTACAGTAAAAAAACCATTGACCATGCCACTAAAGTTGCAAAAGAGCTCAAAGAAGAGGATCAAGTAAGTGTATACTTCGCGCTAGGAGATGAAGGACTCAATACCAATGCCAAAGGATCGTTTCATGCGGAAATTGTGGATCTGATAGGTGCAAAAAATATTGCAGAAGTGGAAGTGACGGGACAAGGTGCCGGAAGTCAGGTGTCGATGGAACAGATCATGACTTGGAATCCGGATGTTATTTTTACATATTTGGATAGTGTATATGATATAATTACTACCAGTGATACTTGGGCAGGGCTTAATGCAGTAAAAAATCAAAGAGTATATAAGGTTCCAACAGCACCTTATAATTTTGTAAGCGATCCGCCTTCAGTGAATAGAATGATTGGTATTGATTGGATGGGAAGTTTATTATATCCTGACAGTTATGAGTTCTCAAATGAAAAAATGAAGGCGTTCTATCAAGGGTTTTATCATATAGACTTAACGGATGAACAGATCAATGAAATTTTAGGGAAATAACCAGAGATAAGAATATGTCAGAAGAGGTGAACACAATGAACAATCCAGAATTTGATCCGGTGATAACTGTTAGAATAGCAAAAGAAAAGGTATTTTTCGGACCCGGTGTTATGCTGATATTAAAGGCGCTAAAAGAGACTGGCTCTGTAAAAGAAGCCAGCAGACTTTCCGGAATTTCTTATTCGAAAGCTTGGAAGATTATCAATATGGCGGAAGAACAATTGGGCTATGCAATTGTAGAACGTCAACAGGGTGGAAAATGTGGCGGTGGTTGTGTGGTTACGAATAAGGGAAAACTTCTAATGAAGCAGTATCGTGTAGCAGAACAACAGATACAAACTTATGCGAAACAAGTGTTTCGGGAAATCTGGTAAAAATGAAAGAAATCTGGTAACAATTATGTAGAATGTTTACATTTTTGAAAAAAAGTGCTACCATGGAGTATAGAATATCAAAAAGAAAGGGGCATACCAGATGAAGAACAAAACAGTAGTACGGTTACTTTGTGCAATTACAGCAGTATCACTTCCCTTATCAAGTGGTGTGATTGCATTTGCGCAGCAGGCACAACCGCCGGTAGTACAAGAGAAACTAGCGGTGACGGAACAGCCAGCGACGGAACAAGTGGCCACGGAAAAAGAATTATGGATGGGTGAACCATTTGTGCTATCAGATGGAGCCACCATTACCGTACAAGAAGATTTGTCCGTTACGATGCCGGATGGACAGGTGATTATATTTATAGAAGGTCAAAAACAGACACTGGCAAGTGGACAGGAACTTTTACTTCGTGGTGGTAAATTTATCGTGATTACCTATACGACAGTAGAGATACCACCAACGGAGCCGGTAGATCCAAGTAAACCAGTGGATCCAAGTAAACCGGTAGACCCAAGTGAACCGGTAGACCCAAGTAAACCAGTAGATCCAACGCCGGTTCCACCCACATCGGAGCAACCACCGGTGGTAGAGCCAGTCCCAGAGACATCGGTTCCGGAGACATTGACGCCGGAGGTACCGCCAGAAACATCTGCACCGGAAAGTGAAGCAGCGAAAGCTCCTGAGGCGCCGGATTTAACAGAAATGGCGATTCCGTCTATTCCCATGGGAACCCCATTTTATATTGAGGAATTAAATGAAAAATATCATCTGACATTTTCAGAAGATTTTGCGGTAATCATGAATGAAATAGAATCGGAATATCGAGTGTTACATGGCTTAGAGACAGAAGAAGAAAGTCAAAAGATATTAGATATGCAGGCAGCGAAAGCACTTGTGGGAACCATGGACTTCAAAGGAAATAAGGGATTAAGCGATGTAGCAGGGAAGTCAGAGGAAGCGGTAAAAGAAGAACCAGAGATGCTAAAAGCCGGTAATTGGCAGGATATTCTGGCAATTTATGTATTGCAGCAAAGCCGTCAGGGAAAGACTGAGTATGTGCTGAATGCAGATAGCAAAAAAGAGCTTATGATTATTTATACAGGCTTGAATCAACTGACAGAAAAAGAAGGAAAGACAGTATATAGTAATCTACATGTTTCGGATTACATAGAACGGAATCGATCACAATTATCGGAATCGGATTTGGTACTTTTGGGACAGATGGTGTCTTCGGATTGTAGCTTGTTATGTTCCGCAGCTACCGGTTCGGAAGGGTTCATTATGCAAAGTCTGGGAGACCAGGTATCGAAGGAACGTGCAAGAGTAGTTGCGGCTGCCTATAGTCTGGTTGGAAAAGTGTCTTACTTCTGGGGTGGAAAATCATTCTCCTTTGGATGGGACAATAGATGGGGACAATCCAGCGTTATTTCAGCAACAGGGAGTACGGATTCCGGTCAGGTGAAGAGTTATGGGTTAGACTGCAGCGGATATGTATCGTGGGCATTTATCAATGGATTTGGAGATCAGCTATCCGGATCAAAAGTAGGACAAGGTACGGCGTCACAGTGGTCACAGTCCAAGGAAGTGCAGGAAGCGGAAGCAGTTCCCGGGGATTTGGTATTTTTGCAACCACCATCAGCCGGCGGAATTAATCATGTAGGAATTGTTGTGGGAAGAAGTGAAAGTGGAGATTTAATTGCTGCCCACTGTAATGCAAGTGACAATGGAGTTGTAGTAGAATCAGCGTATTCAGCAGGTTTTCGCTATGTAAGAAGACCGGTTTGCTTGGAAGAAATGACAGAATAAAGTATAGAAAAAGAAAGTCAATAAAAAACAGCCTTGCTGAAATCAATCAGCAGGGCTGTTTTCAAATATTGAGATTATTATTTACCACAAATGCTACATTTCAAACTACAACCGGTAGGAGTTCCGGCACATCCACCCATAGCAGTTTCCCGCAGTTCAAAAGGAAGGCTAACGCCCACGCGGTACATAGCATCTGCCATTTCATCAAAAGGAATGGGGTGAGTCACACCGCTCAGTGCCAGTTCGGCACAGGTGATGGCATTTGCAACGCCAATGGCATTTCTACTTTGACAAGGAGCTTCCACTAAGCCGGCAATGGGATCGCATACCAATCCCAGTAAATTCGAAAGAGCAATGCTGGCAGCCGTCATACACATTTCTACGGTACCACCCATCATCTCTACTGCAGCACTGGCTGCCATGGCAGATGCAGCACCTACCTCAGCCTGACATCCGGCTTCTGCACCCGATACAGAAGCATTTCGCATTAAAATATAACCAATGGCACTGGCATTTAGCAGCCCGCTGTGCACACAGGATTCAGACAGTGATTTTTCTTCCTGCAGTGCCAAAAGAACTCCGGGGACTACTCCAGAAGAGCCGGCAGTAGGTGCAGCTACGATTAATCCCATAGAAGCATTTACTTCCAATACAGCCATGGAATAGGCAATGGCTTTGGAAAGCATAGGGCCACACAGACTTTTCTCATGAGCAGAAAAATCAGATATTTTTTTTGCTTCCCCACCAATTAATCCACCGATGGATTTTTTGGGATGAACCAAAGGACCATTTACAGAATCCTTCATAATGGTTAATGCAACTTGCAATTTGTCTTCTATTTCAGAATCGGATAGGGAAGAAAATTCCAGTTCCCTCTGTTTCATCATGGCAGAGATGGGAGCATGTTGTTGGTTACATAAATCTATTAATTGTTGTCCTGATAAGAAATCCATATGTTCCCCTCCTTAAATTTCAATGAGCATTAGCTCATGTACATGTTTATTTACTTTGATTTCGTTTAGAACCTCAGATGGAATGGGTTCATCCGATTCCACTACGGTAAATGCTTTTGCCCCTTTGTCTTCGCGGAAGAGGCGCATAAAAGCAATATTCACGTTATGATTACTGAGGCACTGTGTAATATGTGCTACAATGCCTGGACGGTCTTCTTGCTGGACAATTAATGTACAGTATTCTCCGGTAAATTCTACATCTATATTATTGATGCGGGTGATGCGAATCTTGCCACCACCAATGGATACCCCTCGGACAAATAGTGTATAACCATTTTCCCCTTCCAAAAGGATATCTGCGGTGTTAGGATGGTCGGGCATAGTCTTTTCATCGATAACGTATTCATATGCTACATTCATTTCTTTGGCAAGAGAAAATGCATGTCGAATACGTTCATCATCTGTGTTAAACCCCAAAATGCCCCCAAGCAGTGCGCGGTCTGTTCCATGTCCATGGTAAGTTTTCGCAAAAGAGCCATATAAGGTGAATGTAACCTTTTTTACGGTCTCAGGAAACATCTTTCTTGCGAGTAATCCGATGGAAACGGCTCCGGCAGTATGAGAACTGGACGGGCCAATCATGTTGGGACCGATGACATCAAAAACACTTAAAAATTTCATAATGAGTACCTCCCAATGGTATGAATTTATATACATAACTGCTTGTATAATATATCAGAAAAATTCATTTGTCTACCGAAAATTTACAAGATTCAGAAAAAAATAAGTATATTTTTGTGGAAAACCCACAGAAAAAGTTAAAAACTTAACAGTTGACTTTTGGTTTTCGATTGCTTACAATACTACTAGGCACAGGAAATATTTGAATAAGATGAGAATTAGTGGAAATAATTGAATATGGTCGGGTGATGAATTCGAGAGAGACCACATGGGGTGTGGCGCCGAAGGGGAGAAAAACTCTCAGGTAAACGAATTGAATTCTGACGAGCCTCTGGAGAACGTAGAAAGTGATGCGTACCGAAGAAGTAAATCTTTCAGGTAAAAGGACAGAGACAGACTAAGATATCGGGTTGGGGGTATTTTAATTTGTCTGTGTCCTTTTTTTAATGAAGCAAATGAATGAAGTAGTAAGAAGGAGGAAATTGGAATGGTACAAGAAGTAATGAAATTTATTGAAGAACAAGATGAAGAAGTAGGTGCAGCATTATTTGCAGAGAGCAGAAGACAACAGAGGAATTTGGAACTGATTGCTTCTGAGAACATTGTGTCCCCTGCGGTTATGATGGCAATGGCAACCGTGCCAACAAACAAATATGCAGAAGGATACCCGGGGAAACGTTATTATGGTGGCTGTGAAGAAGTCGATGTTCTGGAGAATATTGCAATTGAGCGGGCGAAGAAGTTGTTTGGAGCCGATCATGCATGTGTACAGCCACATTCAGGTGCCAGTGCGAATATAGCGGTTTATCAGGCAACCTTACAACCGGGAGATACCGTATTGGGATTGAATTTAGATAATGGTGGTCATTTGACTCATGGTTCACCGGTGAATATGTCCGGTTTGCTATATAACTTCATTCCTTATGGTGTGACAGCAGAAGGTTATATTGATTATGATCAGGTGAGAGCGTTGGCAATGGAACATAAACCAAAGATGATTGTGGCAGGCGCATCTGCTTATCCACGGGAAATTAAATTTGATGTATTTGCAGAGATTGCAAAAGAAGTAGGAGCAATCCTGTTTGTAGATATGGCGCATATTGCAGGATTAGTTGCAGCAGGATTACATCAAAGTCCGATTCCCTATGCGGATATTGTATCGACCACGACACATAAGACGCTTAGAGGACCAAGAGGCGGTATGATTCTATGTAAGGAAGCATATGCAAAAGCGATTAATAAAGCAATTTTCCCGGGAACACAAGGTGGTCCATTAGAACATATTATTGCAGCAAAGGCAGTTTGTTTTGGAGAAGCATTGAAACCAGAATTCAAGACCTATCAAGAGCAAGTATTAAAAAATGCAAAAGCACTTGCAGCATCTTTGACAGCAGAGGGTTTTGACCTAGTTAGTGGTGGAACAGATAATCATCTGATGCTGGTGGATTTACAGAATTTCAATGTAACAGGAAAAGAATTACAAAGACGTTTAGACGAAGTCTATATTACGGTTAATAAAAACACAGTACCAAACGATCCCCAAAGTCCATTTACTACCAGTGGAGTTCGTATTGGAACACCGGCAGTGACTACTAGAGGATTAAAAGAAGAAGACATGAAAGTGATTGGAAAATTAGTGAAAATGGCAACGGTTGATTTTGAAAACAAAGCAGATGAAATCAGAAATACCGTGAATGAAATGTGCGCAAGATATCCTATTTATCAATAACATAAGAATAGAGATGCGAAAGGAGAACAAGAAATGGAAGAGTTAAAGACACCGCTTTACGAAGCACATGTGAAGGCAGGAGGTAAAATCGTTCCTTTTGGAGGATATTTACTTCCGGTTCAATACTCAGGTGTAATTGAAGAACACATGGCTGTTAGAACGAAAGCAGGCCTGTTTGACGTATCCCACATGGGAGAAATCATGTGCACGGGAAAAGACGCGCTGGAAAATTTACAGATGATTTTGACCAATGATTTCACGAATATGGTGGAGGGTCAGGCAAGATACAGTGTCATGTGTAATGAAACCGGTGGAACGGTAGATGATTTAATTGTATACAAATACAAAGAAGAAAGTTATTTCATTGTAGTGAATGCATCTAATAAGGACAAAGATTTTAAATGGATGTTAGACCATCAGTTTGGAGAAGTGAAATTTGAGGACATTTCTCCTCGTGTGGCACAGCTTGCATTACAAGGACCGAAAGCTATGGATATTCTTCGTAAATTGACCACGGAAGACAGCATTCCGGAAAAGTATTACCATGCAGTATTTCATGCGGAAGTAGCAGGGATGAAATGTATTGTTTCCAAAACAGGATATACCGGAGAAGATGGAGTGGAAATCTATTTAGGTAGTGAGGAAGCCCAAAAGATGTGGGATACTTTACTGGAAGCAGGAAAAGAAGAAGGGCTGATTCCCTGTGGATTGGGAGCGAGAGATACACTGCGATTAGAAGCATCTATGCCACTTTATGGCCATGAGATGACAGATGAAATCACACCATTAGAAGTAGGTTTGAAATTTGCAGTAAAAATGAAAAAAGATGACTTTATTGGTAAGAAAGCATTAGAAGAGAAAAGTGAACCAACCAGAAAACGTGTGGGACTAAAAGTAACCGGACGCGGAATCGTCAGAGAGCATGAAGAAGTATATGTAGGTGAAGAGAAAATTGGTATGACTACATCTGGAACACATTGTCCCTTTATTGGAAGAGCAGTAGCGATGGCAATGTTAGATGTAAAATACACAGAAATTGGAACAATGGTAACGGTATTAGTAAGAGGAAGAAAAGTGGATGCAGAAGTAATTGCACTTCCTTTCTATAAAAGAGCATAATCTCAAGGAGGATAAAAATGACAGTTTTAGAAAATCTTGTTTACACAAAATCACATGAGTGGGTAAAAGAATTAGAGGACAACACAGTAGTAATTGGTTTAACGGATTTCGCACAAAGCGAATTAGGGGAATTGGTATTCGTAAATCTTCCAGAAGTAGGAGATGAGACAACCGCAGAAGAATCTTTTGCAGATGTAGAGTCTGTTAAGGCAGTATCGGATGTATTTTGTCCGGTATCTGGAGAAGTGATAGAAGTGAATGAAGAATTATTAGATGCGCCGGAACTGATTAATGAACATCCTTATGATGCGTGGTTAGTAAAGATCGCAAACATAACTGAAAAGGAAGAATTCTTAAGTGCAGCAGAATATGAAGCATTTGTAAAGAGCGAGCAGGCATAGACGCCAGGAGGTGGATGATGGGAACATTTGTACCGCATACCGAACAAGAGAGACAGGAAATGCTTTCTACCATCGGTTGTAACACTATTGATGAATTATTCAGTCATATTCCGGAAGGCGTAAAAGTTAAAAATGGTCTTCGTTTACCGGAAGGATTATCAGAATTAGAAGTAAGGAAAAAGATGACGGCGATTGCTGGGAAAAATATTGTATTTCCAGTTATTTTCCGAGGTGCAGGTGCATACAGACACTTTATACCAGCGGTAGTAAACAGCGTGACATCGAAAGAAAGTTTTTTGACAGCATATACACCTTACCAGGCAGAGACAAGCCAAGGGGTGTTACAGACCATCTTTGAATACCAAACGATGATGTGCGAGTTGACTGGCATGGACGCATCCAATGCCTGTGTATACGACGGAGCAGAAGCAGCAGCGGAAGCAGTTGCCATGTGCAAAGATCGTAAACGTGGGAAAGCATTGATTTCTTCCACAGCACCAAAGAGTGTAATTGCAACCATCCAAACTTATTGTTTTGGAAACGAAATGGAAGTAGAACTCATACCGGAGAAAAACGGAGTGACAGATATGGAGTATATTAAAGAGCATGCAGATGCTTCTACCGCATGTGTGTATATACAACATCCGAATTTTTACGGAACCTTAGAAGATGCTAAATCAATTGGGGAATTGGCGCATCAAGCAGGTGCAAAATATATTATGGGTGTGAATCCCATCTCATTGGGAGCTATCAAAACACCAAAAGAATATGGTGCAGATATTGCAGTGGGAGAAGGACAACCATTAGGACTTTCACTTAGTTTTGGAGGACCTTATCTTGGATTTATGACATGTACCACGGATATGACCAGAAAATTGCCAGGTAGAATCGTTGGGGAAACTACAGATGCAGCAGGTAAGACGGGGTATGTCCTTACTTTGCAGGCAAGAGAGCAGCACATCCGAAGAGAAAAAGCATCCAGTAACATTTGTTCCAATCAGGCACTGTGCGCCTTGGCAGTCAGTGTATACCTGTCCGCAATGGGGAAAGACGGGATTCGTTCAGTAGCAGCACAAAGTATGTCCAAAGCACATTATATGGCAGAACAGTTGAGTGGAATCGGTTATGAAACTGTAAATAAAGGAATTTATTTCAACGAATTCGTAACAACATCCAAAGCACCGGTAGGAGATGTAATGGTAGCACTGGAAACACATAAAATATTGGGTGGGCTTCCTCTTGATGGGGATAGAGAAGGTCAGATCCTTTGGTGCTGTACAGAAATGAATACAAAAGAAGAAATCGACCAAGTTGTTTCTATATTAAAGGAGGTGTAAGAAAATGTTGATATTTGAAAAAGGACACAGTGGAAGACATTTAAGCACACTTCCAACCTGTGATGTTCCGGTTATCACACTGGACAGTAAAGACACAAGACAGCAAGAATTACATCTTCCTGAATTGTCTGAAAATGATGTGAGCAGACATTATACAGAACTTGAGAAAAAAGCGCGTGGGGTTAATGATGGCTTTTACCCACTGGGATCTTGTACTATGAAATACAATCCAAAGATCAATGAAGATATGGCATCACTTCCGGGCTTCACACAAATTCATCCGTTGCAGCCGGCACATACGGTACAAGGATGTATGGAAGTATTGAAAACAGCAGAGGAAAATTTTTGCGAAATTACAGGAATGGATCATATGACATTTCAGCCGGCAGCAGGTGCACACGGCGAGTTTACCGGATTGTTATTAATTAAGGCTTATCATACCAGTCGTAAAGACACAAAAAGAACTAAAATCATTATTCCGGATTCTGCACATGGAACCAATCCGGCCAGTGCAACTATGGCAGGGTACAAAGTGGTTACGATTCCATCTAGAGCAGATGGCTGTGTAGACTTGGAGAAGTTACGGGAAGTGGTAGGAGATGATACTGCCGGATTGATGCTGACGAATCCAAATACGGTAGGATTGTTTGATAAAAATATTTTAGAAATTACAGAAATCATCCATTCTTGTGGTGGGCTTTGTTATTATGACGGAGCGAATCTAAATGCAGTGATGGGAACGGTTCGCCCTGGAGACATGGGATTTGATGTTATTCATTTGAATCTGCACAAAACCTTTGCAACTCCTCATGGTGGTGGTGGTCCGGGAAGTGGACCAGTAGGGTGCAAAGCACTGCTCAGTGAGTTTTTACCAAATGTATTGGTAGAAGGAACACAGGAATTACATTTTGTGAAACCAGAAAACAGCATCGGTGAAGTAAAAAGTTTCTATGGCAACTTTTTAGTGGTCGTAAGAGCGCTTACTTATGTCATGATGCTGGGCAAAAAGGGTATTCCGGAAGCCAGTACCAATGCAGTATTAAATGCAAATTATATGATGGCACGTTTAAAAGGTGTTTACGATATGGCATATGATGAAGTGTGCATGCATGAGTTTGTTATGAGTTTGGAAGAGCTGAAGAAACTAACTGGCGTATCCGCTATGGACATTGCCAAAGGGCTTTTGGATAATGGAATTCATCCACCAACCATGTATTTCCCATTGATTGTTCATGAAGCATTAATGGTAGAACCAACGGAGACGGAAAGCAAGGAAACGTTAGATGAGGCAGTAGAGATTTTCTGCAAATTACGTGCCATTGCAGAAAAAGACGCAGAGAGTCTACATCAGGCGCCACATGTAACACCAGTGGGACGATTGGATGAAGTAGGTGCGGCAAGAAATCCAAAACTGCGGTATGTATTTTCAGAAGCATAGAGGTAACGGGAGGTAGAGATGGAAAATAAATACGACCTGATAGTAATCGGGGCAGGTCCGGGCGGATATGTGGCAGCGATTAAAGCTGCCAAGCTTGGAATGAAAACAGCAGTGGTGGAAAGCCGTGAAGTAGGAGGTACTTGTCTAAATAGAGGCTGTATTCCTGCAAAAGCGATGATTCATGCATCCGCATTATACAGAGAAATCAAAGAAGGCGCACAGTTTGGTATATTTGCAGAGGACGTTCGATATGATTATGAGAAAATTCTTTCTTATAAAGAAGAAACATCCGAAGGACTTCGCAAAGGTGTAGAACAATTGTTTCAGGCAAATGGAGTTACTCTCATTCGGGGGAAGGGATGCTTAAAGTCTGATAAAACGGTTGCAGTAGAGACGGAGGATGGATCTTGTACGTTAGAGGGAAATCATATTCTTCTGGCATCCGGTTCGAAACCATTGATATTGCCTATTGAGGGAATGGATTTGCCAGGTGTGCTTACAAGCGATGAATTATTCCAATTGACGGAAGCACCAAAAAGCCTTGTCATTATTGGCGGAGGAGTTATTAGTGTAGAATTTGCTACGGTATTTGCGGCATTGGGCTGTCAGATTACGATTGTGGAAGCACTACCAAGATTGGTACCAAATTTGGATAAAGACATTTCTCAAAATTTGAAAATGATTTTGAAAAAGCGTGATATTGACATTCATACCGGAGCATCGGTACAAAAAGTATCTCGTGAAGGGGAATCACTTGTCTGTACATTTTTAGAAAAAGAAAAACCGGTAGAAGTAAAAGCACAGTATGTACTATCTGCCGTAGGCCGTGTGTCCAATACGGATGGTCTGTTTGGGGCAGGCGTATCCCTTGATATGGAGCGGGGAAAAATAGTGGTGAATGAACATTTTGAAACCAGTATGAAGGATGTTTATGCCATTGGAGATGTGATTAAAGGAATACAACTTGCACATGTGGCAAGTGCACAGGGAATTTTGGTGGCGGAAGAACTTTCTGGACGGAAATCCTCCATAGATCTTTCGGTTGTGCCAAGTTGTGTATATACCAATCCGGAGATTGCCAGTGTGGGAATTACGGAAGAAGAAGCCAAAGAACAGGGAATTCAACTGAATGTTGGCAAGTTTCTTATGAGTGCAAATGGCAAATCTTTGATTTCCAAAGAGGAAAGAGGATTCGTAAAAGTATTGCTGAATGCGGAAAATAGTGTTATTCTAGGAGCACAGATGATGTGTGCCAGAGCAACGGATATGATCGGAGAATTTGGTACTGCAGTAGCGAATGAGCTAACAGCTGAACAATTGTTAAAAGCAATGCGTGCTCACCCGACTTATAATGAAGCAGTGGGAGAGGCATTGGAAGACGCCTTTGATGGTGCTATACATGCAGCACCACGAAAGAAAAAGTAGAGTAAAACAAAATAATCAAAGAAAGAATGTTCAAGAAAGGAAACAAAAAAGTGACCTATCAAGAAGCAAGGGTATATTTGGACGAAATGTCGAAATACGGAAGTGTACTTGGCTTAGACACCATTCGGGAACTGCTGCGGGAGCTTCATGACCCGCAAAAGGACCTGCAGTTTGTTCATATTGCGGGAACGAATGGAAAAGGCTCTGTGCTAGCTTACACTTCTACCATATTAAGTGAGGCGGGATACAGAACCGGCAGGTATGTTTCACCAACGGTAGTTTCCTATCTGGAGCGGATTCAAGTAGATGGTATATGGATATCAGAAGCAGAATTCGCAGCGTTCATAGAAGATATCAAAAAAGCTATCGCGCGTATGGAAACAAATGGAGGGAGACCTCCTACTGTTTTTGAAATAGAAACGGCGGTAGCTTTTTTGTATTTCAAAAAAAAGAAATGTGATATCGTAGTATTAGAAACGGGACTGGGTGGCTTGATGGATGCCACCAATGTAGTGGAACATACACTAATAGCGGCATTTGCCTCTATTAGTCTGGATCACATGGGATTTTTAGGAGAGACACTTACGGAAATCGCTGAGAATAAAGCAGGAATCATAAAGCCCGGTTGCACCGTTATAACCGGTGTACAGGAACTCCATGTGCAGAAGGTGTTAGAAAAAAAAGCAACTCAATACTCTTGTCCTCTTAAGATGCCGGTAAAAACAAGAGCAGTGAAAGAAAAGGATTCTTATCTGGGACAGACATTTTCTTATGGTGATATGGAACATTTGGAAATTGCCTTAGCAGGAGAGCATCAGATGGAAAATGCACTGGTGGCACTTACCATTATCGAGGAACTCAACCGAAAGGATTTTCATATTACGAAAGATCATATCCGAGCAGGACTTTTACATACCAGATGGCAGGGAAGGTTTACCTGTATCCGAAAGTCGCCGGTATTTATCATAGATGGAGCGCATAATGAAGATGCAGCCAAACGATTAAAAACTGCAGTGCAGAAGTATTTTACAGGTAGAAGGCTGATCTATATTATGGGTGTATTTAAAGACAAAGAGTACGAAAAGATAGCCGCACAGATGGCACCAATGGCAGCAGTAGTCTATACTATAGACCTTCCTGATGAGAACAGAACGCTATCGGCGGTGGAACTGCAAAAAGTAGTCCTGCCTTATTGCAAACAGACTTATGTAGCAGAAAGTGTGGAAGATGCAGTGGAGCGGGCGCTGATGCAGGCGGGGGAAAATGATGTAATATTGGCATTTGGTTCCTTATCCTATTTAGGCAGAGTCTTGAAAAAGTTGACAATCAGTCCGAAAGGGGAAAATGATGATTGATAAAGAAAAAGTAGAGCAGGCGGTTCGACTATTATTAGAAGGCATTGGAGAAGATGTGAACCGAGAAGGTCTTATTGAGACGCCGAAACGTATTTCCAGAATGTATGAGGAAATCTACGGGGGTATGGAAGAAGATGCGGGAATACATTTGCAGAAAACATTCCATGTAAATCAAAGTGAAATGGTAGTAGAAAAGGATATTGCATTTTTTTCTACTTGTGAACATCATCTGCTTCCCTTTTATGGAAAGGCGCACATTGCCTATGTTCCTGATGGGAAAGTGGTAGGATTAAGTAAACTTGCAAGAACGGTGGAGACTTTTGCAAAACGTCTTCAACTGCAAGAACAGCTTACTGGACAGATTGCAGACGCATTGATGGAACATTTACTGCCACAAGGGGCAATTGTTATGCTGGAAGCAGAGCATATGTGTATGACCATGCGTGGCATTAAAAAACCGGGAAGCAAAACGGTGACATTGGCAAAACGTGGTGTGTTTTCAGAGCAACCGGAATTCACAGAACTGTTTTTTCATATGCTGCAACCGTAGGAGAAACCATGGAACGAATAGAAGCAATTAGAAAACACCCTCTTTATATTTCTTGTTATGATAGGCTGCAAAAACAAGAAGAAGGAAGAATATTTTGCAACCATACCATGGAACATTTTCTGGATGTGGCAAGGATTGGGTATATTCAGAATTTAGAACAGCACTTGGGAATTGCAAAAGACATGATTTATGCGGTGGCGTTACTACATGATCTGGGGAAATGTATCCAGTATGCAGATGGAACACCTCATGAGCTTGCCGGCGCAGAAATTGCTTCCAAGATTTTAACAGAGTTGCCGGAATCACTTGCTTTTTCAGGGGAAGAAAAAGAACAGATCATGCAGGCAATTCAAGTACACCGAAATGGAAGTGAGACCGGAGGGACACTGGGGAAATTATTGTATGAAAGTGATAAACGATCTCGAAATTGCTTTGCCTGTCCGGGTAATTCAAAGTGCAATTGGGATGAACAGAAAAAAAATGGGGGAATTACGGTATGAGGATTGGCGAGAGGGACTTTGACACCAGAAACAAAACCTATGTGATGGGAATCTTAAATGTAACACCGGATTCCTTTTCTGATGGGGGAAAATATAACCAAGTAGAACAGGCTGTTAGGCATGCAGAAAAATTAATCCGTGATGGTGCAGATATCATAGATATTGGCGGAGAATCTACAAGACCCGGGCATACTCAGATTTCAGAGGAAGAAGAAATCCAAAGAGTAGCTCCGGTGATTGAAAAACTTAGAAAGAATTATGATGTACCTCTTTCCATCGATACTTATAAGAGTAAAGTTGCAGGGGCAGCCATTGAGGCAGGCGCACAGCTGGTGAATGATATCTGGGGACTTCGCTATGATAAAGAGATGGCAGCTACCGTTGCAGCGGCAGATGTGGCATGCTGCATCATGCATAATCGTGAAAAATCAGAATATCAGTATTTTTTAAACGGAGTGATGGATGATTTGACGAAGAGTATTCACATTGCCAAAGAAGCAGGCATTGGAGAAGATAAAATTATTCTGGATCCGGGGGTAGGATTCGGAAAAACATATGAAATGAATCTGGCAATCTTGAAAAATCTGTCTGCATTTCACCGGTTTCCTTATCCTATCTTGCTAGGGGCATCGAGAAAATCAGTGATTGGACTCACCTTGGATTTGCCAGTGGATCAAAGAGAAGAAGGGACCTTAGTAACGACGGTTATGGCGGTAATGAGTGGATGCACATTTGTCAGAGTGCATGATGTAGCTGGAAATCGGCGGGCAATTTTGATGGCTGAAGCCATTCAAAAAGAACATGGGTTAGCATAAACTTAGCATAGATATCATAGAACAACAGGAGAACTAGAAACTATGGATAAAATTAAAATACAAAATTTGGAAGTGTTTGCAAAGCACGGAGTGTTCCCGGAAGAAAATGTGCTGGGGCAAAAGTTTATCGTATCTGCGACTCTTTATACGGATACCAGAAAAGCAGGAAAAACAGATGATTTAACGGCTTCCATTCATTATGGAGAGGTGAGTCAGTTCATTGATACTTATATGAAGGCACATACCTATCAGTTGCTGGAACGAGTGGCAGAGGGATTGGCAGAAGAATTGTTATTGCATACCAGACATCTGCAGAAGATACAAATAGAAGTAAAAAAACCATGGGCGCCGGTAGGACTTCCGGTGGAATATGTGGCAGTAGAGATTGAACGGCAGTGGCATGTAGCTTATGTGGCACTGGGGTCTAATATGGGAGATAAGAAAGCACATTTAGATCAAGCAGTGAAAGCACTTGACTCCCAAAAAGATTGCCGAGTGACTAAACGCTCAGAATATATGGTAACAGCACCTTACGGAGTGGTAGAACAAGATGATTTTCTAAATGGTTGCGTGGAAGTGCAAACACTTCTGACACCAGAAGAATTATTGGACGAATTACACTGTATTGAACAATCCGAAGGAAGAGAACGGATTTTACACTGGGGTCCTAGGACACTGGATTTAGATATTTTGTTTTATGATGATCTGGTGATGGAGGAGGAAACACTCATCATTCCCCATGTAGAAATGCATAAACGAGATTTTGTACTGATGCCTTTAGCACAAATAGCCGGGCATAAAAGACATCCCATTGTGGGGAAGACAGTCAACGAGCTTTTGGAAGAAGTGAAAGGATCGTGAGAAGATGTACGAGGAAGAGTTTTATGCGGTTACTGTGACTGCAAAGAAAAAAGCCGATCTGCTAAATAAAAATCCCATGGGCTACATTCTGTCTGCTATATTAGGCGGTGTTTTTATTGGATTTGGGGTGCTGCTAGTGGGAACGATTGCCGGACTACTAAAAGGACAGCCTTATATGAAAATTGTAATTGGTGCTGCATTTGGAATCGCACTTAGTCTCATCGTTATGGCAGGAGCTGAACTTTTTACTGGAAACAGCATGATAATGAGTATGGGTGCCCTAGGGAGAACCGTTACTTGGAAACAGACGTATAAAATTTGGCTCGTGTGTTATATCGGGAATTGGATAGGAGCAATTTTACTGGCAGTACTGTTTGTAGGAGGTGGATTGGCCACGGGAGCTGCGGGGGAAGCAATGGCAGCTACAGCGGCAATGAAGATGAGCATACCTCCATTGGCTCTTTTCATTCGTGGAATTTTGTGTAATGTTTTAGTATGTCTGGCTGTATGGTGTACCTTCCGCTGCAAGTCAGAAAGTGGAAAATTGATTATGATATTTTGGTGCTTATTTGCATTCAATATCTGTGGATTTGAACATAGCATTGCCAATATGACTTATCTAACTGTTGCTTTGATGGCACCGTTCCAGGAGGCAATCAGCGTGGGAGGGTACTTCTATAATATCTTAATCGTGACCCTTGGAAATATGGTAGGAGCGGCATTATTCGTGGTAGTGCCCTACTATGTGATAGGGAAGAAATAACAAACAAGCCGGATTACGAACGTATGGGTAATCGCATTGCACTACCCAGAAGAGGATGCTATTAGTATGAAAAAAAGAGATTTAAGACCATATCATGGTGTGATTTTTATTTTATGTTTTACAGGGATTTTATTTGGGGTGGAACCAATGATAGGAAACCGAATGGGAATCTATGGAACAGCAGTGGGAGAATTATTATTTTTGCTGTTGTCCGTTCTATTTGTGGTGGCAACAAAAGCTGATTTTAAAAGGGTGTTTCCACTTCAAAAGCCAAGGGTTTCAGCAATTTTCGGAAGTTTACTTTTATGGGGTGGTACCTTTGGTATCATGACCGTGATATTGACCGTGATGATGTATTTGTTTCCGCAACAAGCAGCGGGTGCTAGTCAAGGATTGGAAAATATGACCATGGAACTGCCTTTTTTACTGGGGGTGCTGATTATTGCAGTGGCACCGGCCATTTGTGAAGAAGCAGTATTTCGCGGAGTATTTATGAGAAGTCTGTCACCCATTGGTAACAAATGGATTGTGTTGGTTATTACAGGAGCACTATTTGGAGCGTTTCATGGAAACCTAATGAAATTTATTCCCACCACTATGTTGGGTATTTTATTTGGATATATTGTGTGGGAAACCAACAATATGTTTTACTCCGTGTTGTTACATTTTCTGAATAATTTCATGTCGGTGGTTGCACTTTATGCATTGCAGTCCACAATGAAAATGACAGAGAGGAATCCCGATATCAGTGTGGCGATGGATAGTGTACAACTGCCACTTCTTTCGGTAGGAGTCTATTTGTTTATGGCTATGGCGGTTCCATTTTGTTTGTATATTGGTTATTTTTTGCTTCACAAAGGAATACAGGGAGCTCCGGTTACTTTGTTTCCACAGGAAAAGAAAACGGTTTTTTGGATTTTAATTGGTATTACCCTATGTATTTTTTTATTAGCAGTGGCAGTGTGCCTTCTTTCTGTTTTAGTTGACGGATAGTGGATGAAAGGAATTTGAATATGTTGGAAGAACTTTTACAGTCTTATGAAAATGAAAAATTAATGGCAATTGCGAAGATACATCACGTGGAGCTCATGAAAGAGGGAGAAGAAGTTGCCCTTGCAGAACGGGTGAAGGAGAAAATTTTGGATCCAGTAGAGATGCAAAATTTTTTCTTATGTACACAGACCGATGAGATAGAGGCATTCGAAATGATTTTGCAGAACGCTGAGTCAGCAGTACCAGAGGAAATTCTGAGTTATTTGCTGGTGGGAGGTTATTGTAAACGAGAAGGTGCAGACTCTTTTTCAATTCCGTGGGAGGTGAAAGAGGGATACCTTGAGATGAATACAAAGGTCTTTCAAGTCCAAAGAAAACGGACGGAACGGATTGCGAACTATTGTCATGCAGCCAATAATCTATATGCAGTGGCACCGCCATCCCAAGTTGTGGTATTGTTTAACCAGTATGAACCGGAACCAGTGACTGAGGAAGAAATTATTTCGACCTATGGGATTTTGCATTTACATCGTTGTAATTTTGTGTATGAAGAAGGATTATTTATCGATGAAAAGTTGATAGAGGATAAGCGCTATGTAGACTTATATCAGAGACAGCAAAACAGTCCTTTTTATATCCCACCCAAAGAAGAGATAGAGATTCTTGCCCAGTACGACCAGACGGCCATTACAGAGGAGATGAGGACGGCAGCCAAGTACTTGATGGAGGAGTTAAAGGCACCGGAGGATGCAGTGATAGAAGCCTGCTCCATTTTACAGATTGTAATTCGCAAAGGTGGAAAACTGGAAGATGCTATGGAGCTTTTACGAGATTATCGGATCCAATTTCAAACAGAGGAACAGGTAGAAACATTTGTAGGTCTTCTCGTAGAATTGTGGAATCATTCCCGGATGGTGCTAAACCGCGGATATACGCCGGCAGAAATGCAGGAATATGAATAAAAGGCGCATTTGTTTGTTAAAAATATAACTGGGGACGTAGCCAACTTAAAGTTGGCTACGTCCCCAGTTATATTTTTGTCATTTAGAAACGGAAATCTCTTCGATTATTTTCTTGGATTTCTTTTAAATTATCCAATACAGTTTGACGAACTTTTTCATTGGGAATATTTTCAATTTCATTTAAGATTAGTTTATCTCCTACTTCTTTTGTAGCGGGAGATGCATAATCCATTAGATATTCTTTCAAGGTCATCAAGGCATTGGGGTGGCAGCAGTTTTGAATTTGCCCTGTCTTGCATAAGGACATAAAGCGGTCACCGGTTCTTCCGGCACGATAGCAAGCGGTGCAAAAACTTGGAAGATAGCCCATATCCATCAACCATTTGACAATCTCATCTAAAGTACGAGTATCGCTGACGTCAAATTGTTCTGAATTATCGTCCTCTGCTTCAGGTTCATAATATCCACCAACACTTGTTTTGGAACCTCCACTGATTTGAGAAATACCATAATGAATCACACGTTCTCTGGTTTTTTGACTTTCTCTGGTGGAAATAATCATTCCGGTGTAAGGTACAGAAATTCGAATACAAGCAATGATTTTACTAAATACATCATCGTTAATACCATTGTCAAATGCATCCGGATCGATGTCGTCTGCACGTCTTAAGCGGGGAACGCTAATGGTATGTGGACCTACGCCAAATGCAGCTTCTAAATGCTCGGCATGCATTAAAAGACCAGCGAATTCGTAACGATATTTGTCTAAGCCAAACAATACGCCACAGCCTACATCATCAATCCCTCCTTCCATGGCACGATCCATGGCTTCGGTGTGATAGTCGTAGTCGTGTTTTGGTCCGGTTGGATGAAGCTTAAAGTAACTTTCCTTGTGGTAAGTTTCCTGGAACAAAATGTAGGTACCGATGCCTGCATCTTTTAATTTACGATAGTTTTCTACTGTAGTAGCAGCAATATTTACATTGACACGACGAATTTCTCCATTTTTATGCTTAATGCTGTAAATCGTTTTGATACAGTCCAAAACATATTCAATAGGGCAATTGACCGGATCTTCACCTGTTTCCAAAGCGAGACGCTTGTGCCCCATATCCTGCAATGCAATGACTTCGTTGCGGACTTCTTCCTGGGTCAATTTTTTACGGGCAATGTGCTTATTTTTTAAGTGGTAAGGGCAATAAGTACAGCCGTTGATACAGTAGTTAGATAGATAAAGAGGGGCAAACATGACAATTCGGTTGCCGTAAAAATCCTTTTTGATCTGCTCTGCAAGGGCATAAATTTCTTGATTTTTTTCTTCAATGTCACAGTCCAGTAATACGGAGGCTTCTCGATGAGTAAGTCCTTTTCTTTTTCTTGCTTTCACTAAAATAGATTCAATCAGTTCTGCGTTGTGTTTGTTTTGCTCGGCATATGCCAGTGTTTCTTGGATTTCCTCGTCATTGATAAAGTCATCCGCTTTTTTTGATGCTGGGTTATACATAATGGTTCCTCCTTTAATTTGTTAAACTTTGTATTTATTGCGTACGTTCGACCAAAGAGTCTCCTCTTGCGGTTGTCACGCGATAACCAATAGAACGGATGCGACGGTCCAGACATTTTCTGCATTCAGCGGCTTCGTCTCCGGTACAGATTTTGTCGTCGTAAAGTGCGTAGTCTTTTCGAACATCCGTAGGTGAAAGATTGGGCATGACTACATTTGCCCCAGCGAGAATCCCCCGTTCTCGCCCATTTGGATCAATGGTTCCCAGTGCAGTGGTGGAAGGGAGCAGTACCTTTGGTAACATCAGCCGGATGAGACCCAGCATAAAAAGAGTTAATTCCAGTGTTCCTGGTGCTTCCTTGGCAAATGGAGTATCATGGTGCGGGATAAAAGGTCCAATCCCAACCATTTGGGGATTTAGTTCTTTTAAATACAACATGTCATCGGCTAGATTTTCGGTGGTCTGATAGGGAGACCCAACCATGAATCCGGTCCCCACCTGGTAACCGATTTCTTTCAACCAAGCAAGACATTGCTGTCGGTGCGCTGCGGTCAGTCCAGAAGGATGAAGCCGTTCATAATGGTTGCTGTCGTAAGTCTCGTGGCGTAACAGATATCGATTGGCACCTGCGTCAAAAAACTTTTGATAGCTTTCAAAAGAACGTTCTCCAATGGAAAGAGTAATGGCACAATCCGGGTATTTTGCATGAATGGTAGAAATCAAGGTAATCATTTTCTCATCTGTAAAATATCCATCCTCACCGCCTTGCAAGACAAATGTGCGAAATCCAAGCTCATACCCTACAGCACAACAATCATAAATCTCCTCCATAGTAAGTCGATACCGGTGAATATTTCCATTGCTTTTTCGAATTCCACAGTACAGACAATCATTTTTACAATAATTAGTAAACTCAATCAGCCCACGGATATATACATCCCGGCCATAGTGGCGATGTCGCACTGCTCTCGACTGGTCAAACAAATATTCAGCAGCCTCGTGGGTACGTCCATCAATCAGTTGTATCCATTCCTTACGAGTCAACACTTGAGTTGTTTTCAATTGATCAATTAAACTTAATATTACCTTATCCATAAAACCTCACATTCCGCTTTCAGACCGCTAAACTGCTTTAGCATAGACAGTCTTCGTACTAATACCAGGCAACATCCCAATCTTTCCGGACAGTGCGCTAATCACATCATTTGGCGCATCCATAGCGATGCTAATAACGGAAACATTTTTCTCCTTGTATGGAATTCCCATACGTCCAAAAATAAAATGACCATATTCGCTCAATAAAGCATTCAGCTTGTCGATAGAATCATGAGTCGTTATCACAATACCAATAAGTGCAATCCGCGAGTCTTCCGATACATTCACCTTATCCATAATCTCCTCCTTGTTAAAAGAATAACAGGGGACGTAACACTTTTGAAGTTGACTACGTCCCAAATTGTAGTTAGTGGTGCCCCTAATTGTGTTTTGCCCTGTCCCTAAATGAATAACACACAAAAAAACCTGCACCAAGGGCGCAGATTAAAAGGATATGCTATAAATATTACATTCCTATGTATTTAAGTCTGTGCGCCTTTTTGTTTAGGAAAAACCTTTGCAATTAGAACGTTTTTATTAGTGTAGCATATGGAAAGCATATATGCAACTATTACGAGACTGTTTTTTGAGTTAAAAGAAAATGGTAACTAATTGTTCGCAATCATTTCCTTGGAGATAGTGGAAGTAATAGTGCGTGCATCCACACCATTTACTTCGATATGGTCATTGACAGCAATTACTAAACATTGTCTTCCATCAATGATGCGCGTTTCTACTAAATCGGAGCGATCTGGATTGACTTTAATAATGACATCAGGGGTCTGTATACTGAAAGTGCGCGTATTTGCAATATTGGAAGCGAGGAGAGAAGTGCGTTCGCCTACATTTTCCTCATAATCTTTGTCAAAATGATCCATTTTTTCATTCGGAATTCCACTTTTGATAAGAAGATGTTTCACATCTGTTTTTGAAAGAGCAAGGGGTTCTGGTATATCCTTGCTGGATTCAATAAGTTCATTTAGGTTTTCATGAATGTTTTTGACAACATCGTAGCTACAATCCTCTCCTAACGTTTCTGCAAGGACTGCATGAAAGGATTCTTTTTGGATGTTGGCAGACAATGGTAATGGGCAGCCAAATAATTCTTGAATAAATTCAGGTTGTAATTCCTCTGGCTTTTTTGAATAATATAGGACGCTATGGATATCTGTGTTTCGATCATTGAATACCGGAAATAAGAATCCTTTTGCAGGAGCTTCTACCAGCCAATCTCGCATACGGTCTTCAATGCTGTTTTTCTCTGCATTGTAGCTCAGTCCGGCTTTGGTTAATTTAACGGGACAAATACTACAAAGAATGTATTCGTAAACATTGTCAGACGCATCAAACATTTCGATGCCATCCCGTGAAATGCCGGGAATATCGTAAGCAACATGGATTAAAGTAATGTAATAATTTTCCCCATAAATATAATTTTCGATAATTTTATCATAGAATTCATTTACGAGTATATCGTCTTTTAATTTACTGTTTTTTAATTGAAGAAGAAAATCCTGTGTTCCACCGGATAATTCTTGCGCTAATGGGAAATCTAAGTTAAGAAGATTTTTCCCAATGGTTCCCGATAAAGTTTGCTTAAAAATGTCAAAATATTTAAAAGTTTCTTCCTCAGGTAAGGAGAGAAACGCTTCTTTTAATTCTAATTTTTTCTCTTTTTCGCTATTTACATAACAGCCACAGATGCGGGTGATCGTGCAGTTTTCAGGGGTGTATTGTTTGCGGATTTCTAAAACTTCTTTTTTATTCATAATGTGTTATCCTCTTTTATCGATATTATTTTTGGCTAATTTAGCATATAAAAATTTAATTTACAATTAAAAAGCAGTGAAGAGCATGGAAAATAAAACAGTAATGATTCCACAAATACCGATGGCAAGGCCACTCATAGCACCTTGAATTTCACCAAGTTCGATGGCTTTTGATGTGCCTACGGCATGGCTACATGCACCGATACTCAATCCGGCAGTCATAGGGTCATTTATTCGAAATATCTTTATGAGGTAGGGTGCAAGAATGCTTCCAAGAATACCCGTGAAAATGACTGCAACAACGGTTATTGGAACAACACCGCCGTGGCTGCCTGAAATACTGATGGCAATCGGGGTGGTGACAGATTTAGGCAATAAGGAAATCGTTATTTTTTCTGATAATCCAAAAAGATGGCAAAGCCCATATACGCTCACCATAGATGTGAGTGAGCCAACAGAACAACCAATCAAAATTGGTAGGAAATTCTTTTTTAAAATCTCAAACTGAGTGTAGATAGATACGGCCAAACAAGCAGTCGCAGGGGCCAGAAACATGTTGATAATAGTGCCACCTACGTTATAAGAGGCAAAAGGAATTCGGAAAATCAGTAAGATACCAATAATAATGACAATGGCAATGAGTAGAGGATTGCAAAAAACTAATTTTGTTTTCTTTTGTATTTTATCTCCAATCCAGAATGCAAAAATGCTGAGAGCAATTCCAAAAAAAGGAGATTTACACAATTCTAGCATGAAGAATCCCTCCTGTTTAAAATTTTCAATGTAAATCTAATGCTATATGCAGTTGCAACAAAGGTCAAAATGGTTGAAATGAAACAGATAAGTATCAGTTGAATCACATTATTTTTTAAAAGACTAAAATAATTAATCATGCTGACACCGGCGGGAATAAAGAAAAAAGCCATATTGGAAAGAAGAAAATTCGATTTTTCACGAATGTGTTTTAATTTAAGCGTACCTGTTAAGAATGCCAAAAGTAATAGAATAAGTCCAATTACACTTGCTGGAAAATCAAAAGGAAGAAAATATTCGACGATATTGCTGAGCCAGCAGATAGTAAATAGAATACCAATTTGTTTGATGATAGTCATAGAAGTACCTCTTTGAAAATTTTTATAAAAAAATCTCTAAACCAAATTGTTTAGAGATTTCCTAACGTGCGTGAGAAGATTCGAACTCCCGGCCTTTTGGTCCGTAGCCAAACGCTCTATCCAGCTGAGCTACACGCACATATGAGTATCTGTACATCACGTTTTGTGAATGTGACAACATTAGAAATTATAAAACAAGATGAATGTTTTGTCAAGTAATATCATAGTTATTTTAAAATAAAAAATTTTTGTTTCATTTTAAAAAATTTGTAGTATAATGCAAATATGAGAACCATAATCAAAATGAATAGAGAACTGAAATGGAGGAGGAATAGATGGGAGCAGTAGTATGGGCAGCGTATGGAACAGGATTCACATTTTTAATGACAACATTAGGGGCAGCAGTAGTATTTTTCTTCCGAAAGGACATGAAGGAAAATGTACAACGGGTATTTTTGGGTTTTGCGGCCGGAGTAATGATTGCGGCATCGGTTTGGTCACTCCTTATGCCGGCAATTGAGCAAGCGGAGGCAAAAGGCAGTGTGGGATGGATTCCGGCAGCAGGCGGATTTGTATTGGGTGGATTGTTTCTGTTGGGGATGGACACATTTTTACCGCATTTACATCCGGGAACTACCGAACCAGAGGGTGCGACCACCTCTTGGAGGCGCACAACAATGCTTGTACTTGCGGTAACGCTCCATAACATTCCAGAGGGAATGGCGGTTGGGCTATCCTTTGCATTGGCAGCACAACAAGGTGGCAATAAGGCCCTTTATGCAGCTGCATTTGCATTGGCAATAGGAATAGGAATTCAAAACTTTCCAGAAGGTGCTGCCATTTCACTTCCCCTTCGACAAGAAGGGTTTAGTAGGATGAAAGCATTCGTTTGCGGTAGCCTATCTGGCATTGTAGAACCAATATTTGGAATTGCAGTTACTCTAATAGCATCACAAATTGAACCACTCATGCCGTGGTTACTATCTTTTGCAGCAGGAGCAATGATATATGTGGTGGTAGAAGAACTCATTCCAGAAGCACATCTGGGGGAACACTCAAATGTTGGAACATTGGGAGTAATGGTGGGGTTTCTGGTGATGATGATATTAGATGTAGCATTGGGATAAACTACAGTTGGGGACGTAACACTTTTACAGTTGACTACGTCCCCAACTGTAGTTAGTGGTGTCCCTGATTGCAATTTGACCTGTCCCCAATGACACACCATTCAATATGGCTTCGACGAGGGTATCCCCTGTATATCGTAGTTTTAATGAGAAAAAGGGTATATCTTCTTCTATAAGGTTAAGAAAAATGTGATCACCTGTCCATAATGGAAGTGTTAAAATCTTCTTTTTTTCAATCCATTGAAGTGTTCCTTCGTCACATTCTGTGAGGGTCCCTTGAAAGTTATTAGAGGTATATAGGCACATATATTCAGGGGAGCATTTGTCGGAAAGAAAAGTAATAAGTCCTCGAAAGCGGTAGGAAATCAAGGTGAGCCCCGTTTCTTCTTTGACTTCTCTAAGTAGACAATCTTCAGGACTTTCCCCATATTCAAAATGTCCACCAACACCAATCCATTTATCTTTGTTGATATCATGTTCTTTTGCAATGCGATGAAGCATAAGATACTGGTTGTTTTTTTCAATATAGCAAAGAGTTGTTAAGTTCATAATAAAATGTCCTTTCCGAAGAGATATAAGTAGAAAAACAGAAAAATCTAAGTTTAAGTTTATCATGTAAAAAAAAGTGTGTCCATATATAAAATGAAAAAGGGACAGGGCAAAGTTTAATTAGGGGCACCATTAACTGCAATTGGGGACGTAGTCAACTTCAAAAGTGTTACGTCCCCAGTTAAGGAGGGAATATGAGATTTTATCAAGTATATAAGACCCCCATTGGAGAAATTACGCTTGTTTGTAAGGAAAAGGTGATTACGGAGCTTTCTTTTGGCGAGAAGTATTTGAAGGATGGTATTCGGCGAGAAACGGAATTGCTTTGCCGTGGGGCGAAGCAATTAACGGAGTATTTTGAGGGACATCGGAAACAGTTTTCCCTTCCATTAGAACCAGAGGGTACAGAGTTTCAAAAGCGTGTGTGGACGGAATTGCAGAGGATTCCTTACGGTGAGACTAGGAGTTATAAGGAGATTGCGTGTGCAGTGGGAAATGCCAATGCCTGTCGTGCAGTAGGCACGGCAAATAATCGAAATCCAATTGCTATTTTGATTCCGTGTCATAGGGTTATTGGAAGTAATGGGGCGTTGATTGGATATGCCGGAGGGTTACATACAAAGGATTATTTGCTTCGATTGGAAAAGGGTTCTTTTTGATCAGTGAGTGCGAGCAAGTAATCGGTACTGGTATGGTAATAATTGGCTAACTTGATTAAGTAATCTACAGGGATGGAACGAATACCTTTTTCATAGCGACGATAAACCTCCCGTTGACAAGTTAGATAATCAGCAATCTGTTGTTGCGTAAAATCATGATCAATTCTCAAATCTTCTAAGCGTTTTAAATACATAGTATCACCTCTTATTTAAGCTATCATTTAGTGGCACAATAAAATGGAAAATACTACCAATTAGTTGCTAAAAGACACAAAAAGTTGCAAAGAAAGGAAGAGAAAATATGAAAAAATTAACGAAGGAGCAGACACAACGTACTTTGGAGCTATTATTTTTGAATGACGAAGAATATTATGAACGATTTCTATCAAAAATGTCTAGAGAAGAATTTAAGAGTTTTTTAAAAGAGTGTCCAGAGTTTTTGGAGGATCACCCGGAGTTTTTGGAAGAAAAAGAATAGTGTTGACCTAAAAATATGGTTGTCATATAACCTGACTTTGGTATCAGACATTAAAAAATGGTGATAACTTATCTCAAGAT
>JAVWVS010000017.1:0-42556 GCA_036666555.1 Lachnospiraceae bacterium
TATTTCCTAAGGTTGACGGGTATTTTATACTCTTTTTGCTGCAAAAGTCAGGGTAAGCGATTAAGTCAAGAGGAATAGGAAAAGAAATCCTGAATTATTTGACAGAAAAATCAGCAGGGATTATACTATTGAGAGATATCCAATGGAGGGACGAAAGATGATACAAGATATTGCACCACATGTTTTTTTGAATCAATACCAACCGAAACCACCGGAAGCCCAAAGTTATATTCTTTATTATGAGGGGAATCAGGTATTGATGTTACACAAAGGAGAACAGATTACCTTTCCTACTTTTCAAGAATTGGAAAAGGAAAATGACAGATTATATGAAAGTTATACTTATTTATTTTCGGTAGATACAGATCGATTTTATTTGATGGAGGATATTAGTTATCCATCCCCTTCTTCTTTCCAATTAGAGAATACACAGAAGTTTCGCAGCATGTCCCCAAGGCATCTGGCCTTCGCCGGAATCACCGGTTATCAATTGTATAGTTGGTACCAGAGCCATCGATTTTGTGGAAAGTGCGGAAACCCCATGGCTCCGGATGAAAAGGAGCGGATGATGAGATGCACTGCTTGTGGACAGATGGAATACCCCAAGATATGTCCAGCGGTGATTGTAGGAATTACTCATGGAAATCGTCTGTTGATGTCGAAGTATGCGGGAAGAGAATATAAAAAATATGCATTGATTGCAGGATTTGCAGAGATAGGAGAGACGATTGAAGAGACGGTACGTCGAGAGGTAATGGAAGAGGTGGGATTACAGGTGAAAAATATCACCTATTATAAAAGTCAGCCTTGGTCTTTTACCGATACTTTGCTTTTGGGATTTTTTGCTGAACTTTCCGGAGAAGATGAGATTGTTTTGGATCGCGAAGAACTTGCTATGGCAGAATGGTTTGAGCGAGAAGACATTCCAATCACGGAACAAAACATTAGTTTAACGAATGAAATGATTCTAAAATTTAAGAATCAAGGGTGTTGACAGTCATAATTAAAAAGGTATATAATAAAAAGACGAAGAGCATTTGCGATTATATTTTATAATTTGCGAGTGTTTTTTCTTGCGTATAAGCACCGGTTTCGGTGATACTATAAAAAGAAAGTAGAGGTAGAAGATGGGAAAAAAGTGGAAAGAAACAGGGATTGATTTATTAGTAGATGTTATTGGTGGAATGTTGATTGCAGTGGGGATATATAATTTTGCAGTGAAAGCAGCATTTCCAATGACTGGATTTTCCGGAATTGCATTGATTTTTTATCATTTATTCAAGTTGCCCATTGGAACGATGACGATGGTGCTGAATATTCCAGTAGTGATTTTATGCTATCGTTTGTTGGGAAGAAAATTCTTTCTGGTATCTTTAAAGACCATGATTATTTCTTCCATTTTAATGGATGTGGTGGCACCTATGCTCCCCGTATACACAGGGAATCGGATGCTGGCAGCTATTTGTACAGGCGTCTTGTCCGGACTGGGATATGCCATTATTTATATGCGTAATTCCTCTACCGGTGGTGCTGATTTTATTATTATGGCTCTGAAAGCATTGAAACCACATATGTCTATCGGACAGATTGCCTTTGGCATTGATTTCGTGATTATTCTTTTAGGTGGTGTGATTTATAAAGAGGTAGATGGTGTTATTTATGGCTTAATCGTCACATTTATTTTATCAGCTGTTGTGGACAAGGTGATGTACGGAATTGACGCCGGTAAAATGACATTGATTGTGACCCAGCATGGAGAGGAAGTAGCCGGTATGATTGATGAATATTCCGGCAGAGGTTCCACGTTATTAAGAGGAGTCGGAAGTTATTCGAAAGAAGAAAAGCAAGTAGTCATGTGTGCTTGTAATAATAAACAAATGTATGCTATTCGCAAAAATGTAAAGGAAATTGATCCAAATGCATTTACAGTGATTATGGAATCCAATGAAGTAGTAGGAGAGGGATTTAAAGATAAATAAATGAAACATAAAAAAGCCACAGAATCAAAAATCCTGTGGCTTTTTTACTAGAAATTTATTTAGCGTATAATTTTACAATTTCAACAGCAACATCGGTTGCTTTATCCATGCCTTCTATAGAGATATGCTCGTAAGGACCATGGTAGCCATGACCACCGGTTCCTAAGTTGGGACAAGGAAGACCTTTGAAACTTAATTGACATCCATCTGTACCACCACGAATTGGACGAATCAATGGCTCTACATCAACCGTTTCGCAAGCAAGCTTTGCATTTTCAATTAAGTGCATGCAATCAGCAATGATACAAGCCATGTTCTTATATTGTTCTGTAATCGTTAATTTTACAGTTCCTTCACCCCATTTTGCATTGAGATTTTTCTCAATCAAACGTAAGGTATCTTTTCTGGCTTCAAAATGTGCCTGATCGTGGTCGCGGACGAAGTAATGCATCTGTGCAGCAGCTACATCACCACTCATACTAGTGAGATGGTAGAAACCTTCGTATCCTTCTGTTCCACGCGGAGTTTCGCATCCTGGTAATAAGGAGTTGATTTCCATTCCGACTAAAATAGCACTAATCATAACATCTTTACTAGAACCCGGATGTACATTGAATCCAGTTAGTTCAAAGTCTGCTTTACAAGCATTGAAATTTTCGAATTGAATTTCACCTTCTGTATCACCATCTAAAGTATACCCAAAATCAGCATCGAATTCTTTTACATTAAAATGAGATGCACCGGTTCCAATTTCTTCGTCAGGAGTAAATGCAACACTGATTTGACCGTGTGGAATGTTGTCGGCAATAATGCGTTCCAACATAGTCATAATCTCAGCAATTCCGGCTTTGTCATCTGCACCAAGGACAGTGGTTCCGTCGGAAGTAATTAAAGTACGACCCTTTAATCCAGGAAGATGTCCAAAATTGCTTACACTTAAAGTACGTCCACTTGTCCCCAAAGGCAAGTCTTTGCCATCATAGTTTTCTGTGATGACTGGTACAATATCGTGGTCACAAAAATCAGATACCGTGTCCATATGTGCGATAAAGCCAATTTTTGTTTTATTCTCATACCCAGGTGTTGCTGGAAGAGAACCATAGAGGTAACATTGCTCATCTACGTGTGCATTAGTAATGCCCAATTCCTGCAATTCTTTTACAAGAAGGTTCGCCAGATTAAACTGACATTTGGAAGATGGAACAGTCTCACTGTTCTCATCACTTGGTGTACGTACTACGACGTAATTTAATAATCTTTCATATGTTCTCATTTGATTATTCCCCTTTCTATAATAGAGCTGAAACTACCTTTTATTATAACGAATACAACTATATAATACAAGCAAAGAATTTAGGTGGCGATTTAAATGGTCTTAACACTATCTTAATATTAAAAGTGAAAAACATATGACATCTTAACACAGAAGAATGAAAAATTAGCGCGGTCTTAACAATTCCTTCGCTATAATGAGCATTGGCAAATGAGGAGGCACAGTTATGTTAGCGCCGGTAGGAATGAAACTGATTCGGACAGAAAATATTATTTATCAAATAGAGAGAATGACAGAAAGAAAGGCATGGGGGATAAATGAGGATTAAATATAACAAAATGACGCAAACGCAGATGATTGCCGCTGGATTTGCGCTTATTATTTTTTGTGGTGCAGTTCTTCTAACATTACCAATTTCAAGTAAAAGTGGAAATTGGACGAATTTTTTAGATGCACTTTTCACAGCTACATCGGCATCTTGTGTGACTGGACTTGTAATCGCAGACACCTTTCGACATTGGTCTATGTTTGGACAAATAGTCGTGTTGGCGCTGATTCAAATCGGTGGGCTTGGATTTATGACCATCGGTGTATTTTTTGCTATTTTGTTAAGAAGAAAAATAGGTCTTCGCACAAGAGGAGTTCTGCAGGAAAGTGTAAATACCCTTCAGATTGGTGGAATCGTAAGGCTCGCGAAGCAGATTATGAAGGGAACACTTTTATTTGAAGGAATTGGGGCAGTATTGCTGGCTTCCCGATTTATTCCTAAGTTTGGGTTGGGAAAAGGAATTTATTACGGAGTATTTCATTCCATTTCCGCATTTTGTAATGCAGGTTTTGACTTGATGGGAGAAACGGAGGCATATACTTCTTTTACCGGATATTATGACGACTGGGTCGTGAATCTTACGATTATGTTACTAATTATTATTGGAGGAATTGGCTTTTT
Organism: Lachnospiraceae bacterium; assembly: GCA_036666555.1. Taxonomy (GTDB): domain Bacteria; phylum Bacillota; class Clostridia; order Lachnospirales; family Lachnospiraceae; genus UMGS1251. Next base: position 4,202 of record JAVWVS010000017.1, read on the forward strand.
TGTATGGAATGACATTTCAAAGAAACAATGGAAATTCAAAACCTATAGTTTACATACAAAGATTGTATTAACAACTACGTTGCTACTAGTATTTGGGGGTGCATTTATCTTCTATGTATTGGAGCATAACCATATTTTGAAAGGGATGTCTGGTCAGGGGCAACTTTTGAGTTCCTTGTTCAGTTCTGTGACAGCAAGAACAGCAGGATTTAACACAGTAGACACAGCCTCCTTACAAGACAGCAGCAAGATGCTTACCATGATTTTGATGTTCATTGGGGGTAGTCCCGGTTCTACAGCCGGTGGTATTAAAACTACAACCTTTGTGGTATTGTTAGTATATGTACGGGCAAATCTCAAAAAAGAGGTTAGCTGTAATGTGTTTAACCGACGATTGGATGATGGTGTTATTCGTAAGGCAAGTACTGTACTTTGTACCAATTTGTTTTTAGCTATTTCGGCTACATTAATTATTACCGGGGTGCAATCAATCCCACTGACAGATACGTTGTTTGAGGTAGTTTCGGCCATTGGTACGGTGGGAATGTCAACTGGGATTACGAGAGAATTAACCGAAGTATCAAAAATAGTGATTATTTTCCTGATGTATTGTGGAAGAATTGGAAGTTTAACATTTGCAATGTCGTTTCGAGGACATAAAGTAGCTGCACCGGTAGTGCAGCCGGTGGAACAGATTACAATAGGATAAGAGAGAGGGAATCATAATATGAAATCAATATTAGTAATTGGCTTAGGACGTTTTGGACACCATTTAAGTAAAAATTTAATGGATCTTGGAAATGAGGTTATGATTATTGACTGGAAGGAAGAGGCAATGGCTGATTTGCTTCCGATTGTAACCACAGCAAAGGTAGGAGATTGTACCAACGAAGAGGTGCTGCGTAGCCTTGGAATTGGTAATTTTGATATCTGTTTTGTATGTATTGGATCTAATTTTCAAAGCAGTATCGAGATTACTAGTTTAGTAAAAGAACTAGGAGCAAGATATGTCATTAGTAAAGCGAATCGAGACATCCACGCCAAATTCCTGCTTAGAAATGGTGCAGATGAAGTATTTTATCCCGATCGGGATATTGCAGAACGATTAGCTGTGAAGCATAGTGCAAATCATGTGTTTGATTATATTGAATTAACAGAAGGATATTCTATTTATGAAATTCCGCCGATGCATGGCTGGGTTGGAAAGAGCATTCGTCAAGTGGATATTCGAGCAAAATACCGCGTAAGTATTATTGGAGTGAAACAAGAAGGAGACTTAAAAATCCTTCCTCATGCAGATTATATCCTAACAGAAAATGATCACTTGATGCTGTTGGGGCTTTCAAAAGATGTGGAGAAAATATTGGCAACAAAGCAATAACATGCTATGATAATCATGCGAGAGCTACGAAATGTAGTGAGGAAAGAGGCATGGTATGGCAGAAAAAATAACAGATCGGACAATCAAATACTTATTTCGCTTTTTATTGATTATTGCTACTACTACAATGGTATCAATTTTACTAAGTAAAGCCGGTATCGGAAAAGAAAATACGCTGATGGTTTTTATGGTGGGCGTGCTCCTGATTACAGCTTTTACAAGCGGGTACCAGTATGGGATTGTTGGGTCTGTTTTTAGTGTTATGATATTTAACTATTTTTTCACAGCGCCATTGCATACCTTTGCGATTACCAATACCAATGATGTTGTATTGATTATATTTTTTTTGCTGGCATCCTTCATCTCTTCTAGTTTGACGGTAAAATTTCAACAACAGTTATTGATTTCTAAGCAAAATGAAAAAACGGCGAATATTCTTTATGAAATGTCGGAAGGCTTTATTAATGTAACGGGAAAAGAGCGTATTACCGGTCTTGGTATTCGTTATATTCATGAGTATACTCAATATGAAAGTGAAGTGGAATTATCAGAAGAAACCGTGATGAACCGGAACGAGAAGCAGCCCATATCGAATGATTACATGCTGTTTCCAATTATTGGACTAACGAAACAAATAGGGATTTTACGGGTTTATAATCATAATCAGGGGCTATCGAAAGAACAGGAACTTTTGATTAAAACGACTGCCAATCAGATTGGAATCGCGCTAGATCGTGAGATGATTTATGCAGAACAAGAAGAGACGAAGATTCAGATGGAGCGAGAGCATATGAAGAGCAGTATGCTTAGAAGCATCTCGCATGATTTCCGAACACCTCTTACAGGAATTATAGGAGACTGTGATGTCTTGCGGGAATTGGATATACCGGATAAGGAATCGGTAGAACAGCTTTCAGGAGATATTCGGGAACAATCAGTATGGCTTATGAAAATGATGGAAAATATTTTGAGCATGACGAAAATCGAAAGTGGTCAGTTTTATATTGACAAGAGGTCGGAAGTGGTAGATGATATTGTTAATGAGGCTGTGTCACATGTGATAGGAATTCAAAATGAGCGTAGATTTCAGGTTTCTTTGCCGGATGAAGTTATTGTCATAGAGGCAGATGGTCAGATGCTGGTACAAGTTATTATTAATCTGCTGGATAATGCATTGAAACATACGGAAGAACATGGAAAAATATCATTTCGTGTAACCTTTCGGAACCAGAAGGTATTTTTTAAAATAGAAGATGATGGGGAAGGAATTGAGCAGGGAATGGAAGAAAAAATTTTTGATGAATTTGTCTCCATCTCCGGTGAACCTTCCGACAAAAAACGAGGAATCGGATTGGGGCTTACGATCTGCAAAGCGGTGGTGCAAGCGCATGGTGGTCAGATCTGGGCGGAGAATAAATCAGAAGGCGGAGCTAGATTCGTATTTTGGCTCGATGCAAAACAGGTAGGGACAGATGGAAGATAAGAAGACAATATTAATAGTGGAAGATGATAAATATATCGTGAATTTTATATCCATGAGTTTGAAGAAGGCAGAATATGGATATTATGTGGCGAAATCGGTAGAGCAGGCTATTAGTCTTTTTTATGCGAACCAGCCGGATCTGATTATTTTAGATCTGGGGCTTCCCGATGGGGATGGCTTGGATGTGCTGAAAAGTGTAAGAGAGATTTCTAAAGTGCCAATCATTGTAGTATCAGCAAGGCAGGAAGAACGGGAAAAGATACAGGCACTGGATTTGGGAGCAGATGATTATGTAACAAAACCATTTTATATGGGAGAATTGATGGCGCGTATTCGAGCAGCGATGCGAAAAGCATACGTAGGGCAGATGGACAGCAAAACGATGGTATTTCAAAGTGATTATCTTTTAGTAGACAGTGGGAAGCATCAAGTGTTGGTAGATGGAATAGAGATTCATCTGACCCCCATTGAATTTAAAATTTTAAATCTGCTGATTGCCAATCGAGGGAAAGTACTAACTCATAATTATATTGTGGATGAAATATGGGGAAGAATGGAAGGAATTGAGCCAGGTAATTTAAGGGTGTTTATGGCGACCCTTCGAAGGAAGATAGAGAAAGAACCGGCTAATCCAAGGTTTATCTTAACGGAGGTGGGAGTCGGGTACCGATTTAAAGAATAATCAAAGAAAGAATTAAAAGACACAGGGGAATGCATATTTTCTCTTGTGTCTTTTGATTCTTAAGGAAATCACATCATTTATCTAATTTGCTTAAAAAATTATAGATGATAAAGTTATATTCACTGGCATGTGTCATGATTCCCAGATGATCTGCTTGGGAAATTTGGACAGACTCAGATGTTTGAATGCAATTGGCAAGTTTTTTCATATAGGCAGCACGCCGATTGTCTTTGCCGGCAGAAACAACCAAGGTGGGAAATTCAATTTTCGCCAATTCTTTCGCCGACATCTGAGGATAATCGGCCATGGATTGTGCAGTAGTATGTCTAGAGTTACAAGGAAAATTTAAACACTCCAAAAAGGACAGAACTTTGGTATGGAAGTTGCGCAGGGCATCAGCAAGGACATTAAACTTTGGTGATACAATATTTGCGTCTACAATAATCAGTGCTTTTGCCATCCAAGGAGCCTTGAGAGCAAGCTGTAACGCAGTATTTCCGCCATCTCCGTAACCCAAGATAATTGCCTTGCGAATATGGAGATGGTCGAGGACGTGAATCGTATCTTCGGCAAGTGATCTGGTAGCCAGATTAAATGGACCGATAGAAGATAATCCCAGTTGTTTCGCATCAATTAAGATGAGTTTATAATTATCTTTAAAATATTCTACTTGCTGATGAAAAATAAGATGGCGTTGACCGCCTCCATGAAGCAGTACAAGAGGAGCACCATTCCCAATAATTTGATAATGAATCACTGTTCCGTCAGGTGCCAGAAAGCTGTGATGGGAGTGAGTATTTCCGGTAGCAGAGTTCGTGGGAGTAATTGGTTGTTTCAGCTGTTTCCACCGATTTTTTTGATTTGTCAGTTCGGCTCGATTAGTCATATGATTCTTTTGACCCAAGTGATTTCTACTTGTTAGATTGCTTCTGGATTTTAAAGTATCGCGACTTTTCAGCCAGTTTTCATGATTCTTTGGATTGTGCTTTTTCATAGTAGGCTCTCCTTAGAATGAGGTTGTTAGATGTAACCATTATAAAGGAATTAGAATCAGATTACAATGAGCGAAATTAGAGAAAATCGGTATTGCACCATAGTCTATTCTTTGATATGCTAGAGCCATGGTTTGAAAATGTCAATGAGAAGGGGGAATCATAACATGATTTCAAAATTAAGTTACATGATTACAGAAAATACCGTGCCTTACAAGAATCTGGCGTTGGAGGAGTATCTTACTTTCCATGCACAAGAGGGAGAATGTATTTTGTATTTATGGCAAAATCGACATACGGTGGTCATCGGGAAAAATCAGAACTGTTGGAAAGAATGCAAAGTCAATTTTCTGGAAGAAGATGGTGGATTTTTGGTACGAAGGATGTCCGGGGGCGGTGCGGTATTTCATGATTTGGGGAATCTGAATTTTACATTTTGTGTTAGAAAAGAAGATTATGATGTAAGCAGACAATTAGATGTTATCTGCAAAGCGGTGGAAGAATTGGGGCTTCATGCCGAGAAAAGTGGACGAAATGATATTACCATAGATGGACGTAAATTTTCAGGAAATGCATTCTATGAATCCAATGGATTTTGCTATCATCATGGTACTATTTTATTGAATGTGGATAAAGCCAATATGTCGAAATATTTAAATGTATCCAAAGAAAAGCTGGCATCTAAAAGTGTGGATTCCGTAAAATCCAGAGTGGCCAATTTATCTGAATTTTATCCGGAGATTACAGTACCCATGATGGAAGATAAATTAATACAAGCATTTGGAAAAGTGTATCAGGCGCCTATGACACCATTTGAAAAAGAACGCTTGAATCAAAAAGAGTTGGAAAAGAACGAGGAGATTTTTTCTTCCTGGGATTGGAAATACGGGAGAAAAATTCCATTTACCTTTAGCATGAGTCAACGATTCCCTTGGGGGGATATCGAATTACAATTGGCGGTAAATGAAGGTGTCATTCAAGAAGCTGGAGTTTATTCCGATGGAATGGATCAGGCATTTATTGCAAAATTACCACGGGTACTGAAAGATTGTCCTTATCAAGAGCAAGCCATGTGTGATATGGTGAAAAAAATGACGGTTTCTTGTCAGGAGCAACTAGAGATAACAGAAAATATTTGTGGATTGATTAAGGAAAACTTGTAAGGAAGTGATGGAATATGAAGACGGCTATTTCTTTTAAAGAGATGGATTTAACCGGTCGTGACTTACGGGAAATGGATTTGACCGGGGCTGATTTTCAAGGAGCGAATCTGACCGGAGTGAATCTTCGAAAAAGTATTTTAAAAGGCGCCAACTTTAAAGGTGCCAATTTGCTTTGTACCAATCTGGAATATGCAGATTTGACGGATATTATAGTAGATGAAAATACTCGACATTACCGGATGAATTGTCCGGAAACGGGGGCATTTGTAGGATATAAAAAATGTTTTAATGATCGAATTGTACAACTTTTGATTCCGGCAGATGCTAAGCGGTGTTCGGCGACCAATCCGGCATGCCGATGCAGTAAGGCAAAAGTACTTTCTATCAAAAGTATCGATAGCCAAGAGTCTTATGAGGAAGCGACTTCTTTTGTGGATGAAAATTTTGTCTATCGAGTAGGAAATTGGGTGGAAGTTTCAAATTTTAATGAAGACCGGTGGATGGATTCTACCACCGGAATTCATTTTTGGATGACAAGAGAAGGTGCAATTGGCTATATGTAAGAAAAGCACAAAAAGTATGTCGGGGGACAAATGAATTATGGAAAGAACATTTTATAAGAAGTTACTGGCAATTGCGCTTCCGATTACGTTTCAAAATATGATTGCGTACAGCGTTAACATGGCAGACACATTAATGTTGGGAAGTTTTGGAGAGACAACACTTTCAGCAGTCAGTCTGGCAGGGCAGGTGTTTTTTATGTTTTCACTTTTAATAGGCGGGCTGGCTAGTGGCTCGTCTGTTTTATGTAGCCAGTATTATGGGCGTCAAGATTTAGTCACTTTGCGCAAGGTAGTATCTATTGCATTGAAAATATCATTGGGATTAAGCAGTCTGTTTGTACTTCTCTTATTGGTACTTCCCATGCCGGTGATGAGATTGTTTACACTGGATCGAGAGGTGATTCATCAAGGAGCACTTTATTTCCGAGTGGTAGCAGTATCCTATTTATGTTATGGGGTTACTACAATTTTTTTGATAGCCCTTCGCAGTGTACAAGATGTAAAATTATCTCTGCGTATCTACGGGGTTTCGCTACTGATCAATATATTTTTCAACTATATGTTTATATTTGGAAAGTTTGGTGCACCAAAACTGGGAATTGTGGGAGCGGCTATTGGAACAGTCATCGCAAGATTAACGGAACTGATTATGGTTTTGTTTTATTTGAAATATAAAGAGAAAACATTACAGTTTCGAATTTCTATGCTGAAACTGTATGATAAAAGACTATTAAAGGATATGGTACGCTATGGATTGCCGGTGACTGCAGGAGAATTCCTGTGGGGGCTTGGGATTTCGGTACATTGTGCAATTTTGGGACATATGGGTGCGACGGCTGTGGCGGCAAATAGCATTTGTAATGTATTACATCAATTCATGCTATCTTTTGTACAGGGGATGGGAAGTGCAGCGGCAGTGATGATTGGTGCTTATATTGGTGCCGGAATGTATCAAGAAGCGAAAGCGGGAAGTAAAGTATTGGTACGAATATTTGCACTTTGCGGAATTACAATGGGTGTATTTATTCTGCTTATCAGTGAGCCGTTTTTTGCTTTCTACAATCTGCAAGCAGGTACTTTGAAGTTGGCAAGACAATTTATATTAGTATATGCTATGGCCACTTTGTTTCGCTCTATATCCGGCCCTACCCTTTGTGGAATATTTTGGGGAAGTGGAGATACTGTATTTTCAGCGAAAGTAGACATTGGTTTTTTGTGGGCATTGATTCCAGTTGGTCTTATTGCAGCATTTGCGTTACACCTCAGTCCGGCCATAGTATTACTGATTTTAAGAATGGAAACACTTTTCAAAACGATTGTGGCACTTTATCATTTACGGGGAACCAGATGGATTCAGCAGGTTACGAGAGAATAAAATGCCTGTCTATTTCTAATTTCTTTAATTCTATTATAAAACAGTTCAGAAAATTATTTTACGTGGGATATACAAGACGTTCGGATGTAATCGAAGTAAGTACCTCCTCTAAGAATTTCTTAGCCAAGTAATTGGCCATAGGAAGATTCATATCTAGATAATTTCCGCAGTCTTTGGCACTTGCACCGGGTACCTCACCCTGGAAGTCCTGAATAAAGGTAAACATTGCAGTTAATAAGTCTACCACATTTGCAGATTCATAATCACCGGCTAAAAGCAAATAAAAGCCAGTACGACAGCCCATTGGTCCAAAGTAAATAATTTTAGAACCAAAAGTGGCATCATTGCGCAGAAAGGTTGTGGCAAGATGCTCTATGGTATGCATCTCGGCGGTATTCATGACAGGCTCTTCATTGGGAGAAGTCATACGAATGTCAAAGGTCGTGATGATGTCACCGCCTACAGGGTCTTTTCTGGATACATAAACACCTGGCTTTAGTCGAATATGATCAATGGTGAAACTTGTAATTTTTTCCATGGGATAAGTCTCCTTTTTTATATAATAATCTCATTATAAGGGAGAGCGCGCGGAAGTTCAATAGAAATCTACAGAGGAGATTCCCATAAAATCGGGGGTTCACAAAAATTTTAGAAAATGGCTAGCACTCTCCTATTGACAGTGCTAAAACATGGTGATATAGTTGTGATAGAACATACAAGCAAAGGAGGACTTTAGTATGAATATTAATAAATTTACGCAAAAATCAATACAGGCAGTGCAAGACTGCGAGAAGATTGCTTATGAATATGGAAATCAAGAAATTGAGCAGGAGCATTTATTATATGCATTGATGACTCAGGAAGATGGTTTAATTCCAAAGCTCATAGAGAAGATGGGGATTTCCAAGGAATCTTTTGTCAATCGGATTGAAGAGGGACTGCGCAAGCGAACCAAAGTGCAGGGGGGACAGGTGCATATCGGCCAGGAGTTAAACCAAGTACTGATTCACTGTGAGGATGAAGCCAAACAGATGGGGGATGAGTATGTATCGGTAGAGCATATTTTCCTAGCATTAATCAAACACCCGAACCGAGAAGCCAAAGCAATTTTTAAAGAATATGAGATTACCAGAGATCGCTTTTTACAGGAATTGTCTACGGTTCGTGGCAATCAAAAAGTGACCAGTGATAATCCAGAAGGAACTTATGATACCCTAAATAAATATGGTGTGGATCTGGTAGAAAAAGCAAAGGAACAAAAATTGGATCCAGTGATAGGAAGAGATGTGGAGATTCGAAATGTAGTTCGGATTCTATCCCGCAAAACCAAGAATAACCCGGTGCTGATTGGAGAACCGGGAGTTGGAAAAACGGCAGCCGTAGAGGGTCTGGCACAGAGAATCGTACAAGGAGACGTACCGGAAGCACTAAAAGACAAGAAGATTTTCGCATTGGATATGGGAGCACTGGTTGCAGGAGCAAAATACCGTGGGGAATTCGAGGAACGTTTAAAAGCAGTACTAGAAGAAGTGAAACAAAGTGATGGGAACATTATTTTATTTATTGACGAGCTTCATACTATTGTAGGCGCAGGAAAAACAGAAGGTTCCATGGATGCTGGGAATATGCTGAAACCAATGCTGGCCAGAGGAGAACTGCATTGTATTGGTGCGACTACGTTAAATGAGTATCGTCAATATATTGAAAAAGATGCAGCGTTGGAGCGACGTTTCCAACCAGTAATGATAGATGAACCTACGGTAGAGGATACGGTGTCTATTCTTCGTGGATTGAAGGAACGCTATGAAGTATTCCATGGAGTGAAGATCACTGACAGTGCACTGGTAGCGGCGGCAACCTTATCAAATCGTTATATCAGTGATCGCTTTTTACCGGATAAAGCCATTGATTTGGTGGATGAAGCCTGTGCGGATATTAAAACGGAGTTAGATTCACTACCCAATGAATTGGACGAAATGCATCGACGTATTACACAATTGAAAATCGAAGAGATGGCACTGAAAAAAGAAGATGACCGATTAAGCCAGGAACGTTTGGGTCATTTGCAGCAAGAATTAGCAGAACTGCAAGAAACATTCACCGGACAAAAGGCACAGTGGGATAATGAAAAAAATTCAGTGGGGAAAGTACGGAAAATCAGAGAATCCATTGAACAAATGAATCGAGAGATTCAATTGGCAGAGCGAGAAAATGATTTTAATAAACTTTCCGAACTGCAATATGGAAAACTGCCGGAATTGAAAAAGCAATTGGAGCGCGAGGAAGAAAAGGTGAAATCAGAAGGTGCCACCTTAGTGCATGAAAATGTTACGGAAGAGGAAATTGCAAAAATCGTATCGCGGTGGACCAACATTCCGGTTGCCAGACTCAATGAAAGTGAACGAAATAAAACGTTGCACTTGGACCAAGAACTTCACAAACGAGTCATTGGTCAGGAAGAAGGAGTGACAAAAGTAACGGAGGCCATTATTCGGTCCAAAGCAGGAATTAAAGACCCTTCGAAACCCATTGGATCATTTTTATTCTTAGGACCTACCGGTGTGGGAAAGACGGAACTTGCCAAGGCACTTGCCCAAAGTCTTTTTGATGACGAAAACAATATGATTCGAATTGACATGAGTGAGTACATGGAGAAGTATTCAGTATCCAGACTGATTGGAGCACCTCCTGGATATGTGGGATACGATGAAGGTGGGCAACTGACGGAAGCTGTTCGCAGAAAACCTTACTCGGTGGTCTTGTTTGATGAAATTGAAAAGGCACACCCAGATGTATTTAATGTATTACTGCAGGTGTTGGATGATGGACGGATTACCGATTCCCAAGGCAGAACTGTGGATTTTAAAAATACGATTTTGATTATGACGTCTAACATTGGTTCCTCGTATTTATTGGAAGGGATTCATGAGAGTGGTGGAATTACCCAACAGAATGAAGAAATGGTGATGAATGAACTACAGGCACAATTTCGTCCGGAATTCTTAAATCGTTTAGATGAGATTATTATGTTCCAACCGTTGACAAAAGAAAATATAAATGCCATTATTGACTTATTAATTAGTGATACCAATCAACGTTTAACAGAGAAAGAACTTCAGATAGAACTTACGGATGCAGCCAAGGAATATGTAGTGGAAGGCGGTTATGATCCACTGTATGGTGCAAGACCATTGAAGAGGTATATGCAAAAGCATGTAGAAACATTGGCGGCGAAACTGATTCTTGGAGGTGATGTGGGAGAAGGAGATACGATTTTGTTAGACGTAGTAGACGGCGCACTGGGTGCAAAGCGAAAGGGTTAAAAATGGCAACAATCATCTTTCATATTGACGTCAATTCAGCATATTTAAGCTGGACAGCAACGGAACAAATGAAACAAGGGATTCGTACAGACTTGCGACAGGTTCCCTCTATTATTGGAGGGGACCAAAAGTCTCGCCATGGAGTCGTATTGGCGAAGTCTGTACCTGCAAAAAAATATGGCATTCATACCGGGGAACCGGTGATGAATGCCTTTCGTAAGTGCCCGAATTTAGTTATGGAGCCACCCAATCATCAGCTATACAGCGAATATAGCAATCGTTTGATGACTTTTTTACGTAGTTATACACCGGATGTGGAGCAGGTTAGTGTGGATGAGTGCTATCTGGATTTCACAGGAATTGCCCATGGTTATCTTTCACCGGTAGAAGCAGCATTTGAAATTAAGGATGCCATCTATCAAACATTCGGTTTTACGGTTAATATCGGAATTTCTTCCAATAAATTATTGGCAAAAATGGCATCGGATTTTGAAAAGCCCAATCGGGTACATACGCTATTTCCGGAAGAAATCCCAGAGAAAATGTGGCCACTCCCTGTATCAGAACTGTATATGGCGGGACGTGCCAGTGTGGAAACACTGCAAAAATTAGAGATACGCACGATTGGGGATTTAGCGAAAACGGATCCGGAGCTTTTGGAATTGCACCTAAAAAGTCATGGCAGAACATTGTGGGAATTTGCCAATGGGATAGATACTTCCCAGGTACGGTCTGCCCATGTAGAAGCGAAAGGAATTGGTAATTCCACCACACTTTCGAAAGATGTCATTACGGCAACAGAAGCAAAAATAGTATTGATGGGTTTGGCAGAAAGTGTGGGTGGAAGGCTTCGAAAATCAGGACAGAAAGCGAATATGGTCAGTGTGGAAATTAAATACAGTACATTTGCACGAATGACTCATCAAAAACAACTTCTTCGTCCCAGCAATTCGGATGATATGCTCTATAAAACAGCCTGTGAACTATTTGAAGAAATGTGGAATCAAGAACCCATTCGTCTGTTAGGAATTCGTACTTCGAAACTTGCGGACGCCACAGAACCGGAACAAATGAGTTTGTTCGATTTGCCGGTGCTGGGAGCAGCAGGTTCGAAATCAAGTCAAAATGAGGATGAGAAGCATAAAAAAATAGAAGCTGCCATGGATGCAATCAAGAAAAAATATGGAGAAGATGCCGTAGTACGTGGAACATTCCTAAGAGAGAAAGAGGACTAATCCATATATTTTTGAATCTCTTTTGCCAACTCTTTTTCTAAATCATCGGAAGCATATTTTTTGTGGGTGGGGCGCACTTTGGGAGTGGCCGGTTCCTCTTCATAATAGTTTTCTTCTTCTTTTTCCTGTATGGCTTGGTGATAGTAGTAATCATCCTCTTCATAATCGGCAAAATAATTCTTTCGTCTAGCCGGTTCTTCGTAATATCGTTCCGGATGTCTTTTGCAGGAGCGTTCTCTTCGCCTTTGTGCCCGTTCATAGGCTCTTGCGGGTGCCAAGAAAGTCCAACAGGTAATTCTTACTACCATAATCCCTAAAAAGACACCAATGCTATCAATTCCCACATCTCGTATAGAAGGTCCTCGTCCGGCTACAAAGGATTGATGATATTCATCTCCACAGGCGAACCCCACACAGATGAATCCTGCAATCAGCAGTAAAGAAAAGCCCCGCAGTCCATATACATAGAAAGGAAAGGAAACGGCGATAGCCAATAAAAAATATTCACTCATATGCGCGAGTTTACGAACGGGATATTCAATATTTGCAGTCACTTCTTTGATTCCGTCGTCATCTAAATTTTTATGCAGTACTTGATTCCCTGCAGTGACAATTCGGTAGCTGATTTCATGGCTGAGACTGCCTGAGACGGCGCCACTTTGCGCAGAAAAATTAAAGATGACATACATCATCAATAAAGCGGGTGCAAATGAGAGTGGTTTCAAGAAAAACAAAAATAATTTCTTCATAATAAGTGTATGCTCCTTCTCAAATCAATAGGTAGTGTTATTTTGAGAATATAACACTTTTGAAAAATTTTTGCAACACCCGACCGGTTGTGGTATTCTATTAATAACTATGAGTTAAAGGAGATGCAGAGAAATGAAATTAGAAAAATTACTGGAACGATTAGAATATGATGTGATACAAGGGGATGCTCAGATAGAGATTACCGAACTGATCAATGACTCCAGAAAGGTGTGCCAAGGCTCTGTGTTTGTCTGTATTAGTGGTGCAGTATCCGATGGACATATGTATCTTGCAGAAGTAGCGAAAAAGGGAGCAGTGGCAGTGATTGTACAGCAGCCGGTAGAAGCACCGGAGGGTATCACAGTCATTCATGTAGATGACACCAGATATGCACTTGCACGGATGTCAGCCGCTTATTTTGGATATCCTGCGAAACGTATGAAAGTAATAGGAATTACGGGAACCAAAGGAAAAACCACTACGACCTATATGATTAAATCCATTTTAGAAAAGGTTGGTCATAAAGTCGGACTAATTGGAACCATTGAGGCAATTATCGGGGATAAAGTCATTCCTGCAAGCAATACCACACCAGAGTCCTTTACCGTTCATCAATATTTTAAAGAGATGGCAGATGCCGGATGTGACTGCGTGGTGATGGAAGTATCTTCACAAGCATTGATGTTACATCGAACAGCGGGAATTCAATTTGATATCGGTATTTTTACAAATCTGGGAAGAGACCATATTGGACCAAATGAACATGCTGATTTTGAGGAATATAAGCGGTGTAAAGGGATGCTCTTTACCCAGTGTGATATAGGAATCGCCAATGCGGATGATGAGTACTATGAAGATGTTTTTCAAAATGCTACTTGTACCAGAGAAACTTTTGGATTTTCCGAAAAAGCACAGCTACGTGCATCCAATGTACAATTAGTGTCAGAACCGGGATATTTAGGAGTGGCTTATCATGTATCTGGAGTTCTGAATTTTGATGTGGAAATCGATGTACCGGGAACGTTTAGTGTTTATAATTCTTTGACAGCCATTGCCGTATGCCGACATTTTCATGTACCGGAACAAGACATTGTAAAAGCACTGAAGGAAGCCAAGGTAAAAGGCCGTATCGAAATGATAAAAGTGTCAGACCGATTTACATTAATGATTGATTATGCACATAACGCAATGAGCTTAGAAAGTTTATTGACAACATTACGGGAATATCATCCCAAGAGATTGGTCTGTATGTTTGGATGTGGCGGTAACCGTTCCAAAGAAAGACGGTATGAGATGGGTAGTGTTTCAGGACGTTTGGCAGATGTTACGATTATCACATCGGATAATCCTAGATTTGAAGAACCGGAAGCCATTATTGAAGATATCAAAATTGGAATTGAAAAAACCAATGGCAAATACATAGAAATCTGTGATCGGAAAGAGGCAATTCGTTATGCAATTACCCATGGACAGACCGGAGATGTTATTGTTCTTGCCGGAAAAGGACATGAAGATTATCAGGAGATTCGAGGCGTGAAGCATGCGATGGATGAGCGGGTGCTGATTGCAGAGATACTGGAAGAACAAAAACAAAAGTAAAGGTGACAGAATGTACGCAAATATTATCGTAGATATTACCCATGAAAAATTAGATCGGGTATTTGAATACCTTGTTCCAACCCAACTTGAGTCGATACTGAAGGTGGGGATGGAGGTGTTGGTTCCCTTTGGAAATGGAAACCGCAAGACCAAGGGATACGTGACCGGACTTGCCCAAACATGCAAATACGAGGCGGGTAAGGTAAAGAGTATTTTGGGCATTCCACCTAAAAGTATGGCCATTGAGACAACACTGGTAGCACTTGCGGCATGGATGCGTGAACACTATGGCGGAACCATGATTCAGTCTTTGAAGACCGTTCTTCCAATCAAACAAAAGGAAAATGAAAAGATTCAAAAGAAAGTGAGACTGTTATTAGAAGAGGCCCCAGGGAAAGAAAAGCTAGATTGGTTTTTACACAAGAATCAAAAAGCCCGTGCAAGACTGTTGGCGGCACTTTTAGATGAACCGGTTCTGGATTATGAAAAGGTGACGAAGCAATTAAATATTGCAAAACCGGTCATTCAGGCATTGGAAACACAGGGGATTTTAAAAGTAGAATCACAATCGGTATATCGAAATCCGGTTAAGACACAGGAGCAGAAAGAAAATTTATTTGACTATACCAAAGAACAAATAGAGGCCGTCGAAGATTTCTGGACAGATTATAACCAGGGCATTCGAAAAACGTATTTGCTATATGGAGTGACCGGCAGTGGCAAAACAGAAGTATATATGGAAATGATCGGTCGCGTGATAAAGGAAGGCAGACAGGCAATTGTGCTGATTCCGGAGATTGCTCTTACTTATCAGACGGTGATGCGGTTTTATCAACGATTTGGCGATCGTGTATCTATTATTAATTCCAGGTTATCCGCAGGGGAACGTTACGACCAGATGATGCGTGCCAAAAATGGAGAAATTGACGTTATGATTGGTCCCAGATCCGCCTTATTCACGCCGTTTAGAAAATTAGGACTGATTGTGGTAGATGAGGAACACGAATCCACTTACAAAAGTGAACAGGTTCCCCGTTATCACGCAAGAGAAACAGCAGAGGAACGTGCAAAACTAGAAAATGCCAGTGTGGTGCTAGGTTCGGCCACCCCGTCTTTGGAGTCCTATTATCGGGCGAAAAAAGGAACTTATGAATTACTGCGTTTGCAAAATCGCACGGGGCAGCAAACAATGGCTACGGTATATACCGTAGATTTGCGGGAAGAAATGAGAAATGGAAATCGTTCTATTATAAGTGACCGGTTACGAGAACTGATGGAAGATCGTTTCTTGAAAAAACAGCAGATGATGCTTTTTCTCAACCGCCGGGGTTATGCAGGGTTCGTATCTTGCAGAGCTTGCGGTTATGTGGCAAAATGTCCCCACTGTGATGTGGCACTATCCTATCACCGAAATGGGAAGCTAGTGTGTCATTACTGTGGTTACGAAACACCACAAATCACAGTGTGTCCTACTTGTGGATCTAAACATGTGGGTGGATTTCGTGCTGGGACACAGCAGATTGAAGAATTGGTCAAAAAAGAGTTTCCTCAGGCGAGAGTGTTGCGAATGGATATGGATACCACCAAGGCAAAAGACGGACATGAAAAGATCTTGTCAGCTTTTGCCAAGGGAGAAGCGGATGTATTAGTAGGAACACAGATGATTGTAAAAGGTCATGACTTCCCCCATGTTACTTTAGTGGGAATTTTGGCAGCAGACTTATCCTTGTATGCAGATGATTATCGCGCAGGGGAGCGGACATTTCAACTATTGACTCAGGCAGCAGGAAGAGCCGGAAGGGGAAATGAAAAAGGAGAAGTGGTGATTCAAACTTACAGTCCGGATCATTATAGCATTCAGACGGCGGCTCATCAAGATTATGAGAGCTTTTATGAAGAGGAAATGAAGTATCGGGAGTTGATGGGATACCCGCCGGTGGAACAGTTGATGGCAGTCCTTCTTTCTAGTAGGGAGGAAGCACTTCTAGATACAGCGGCCGGATATTTAAAGGAATTTGCGGTCAGAGCGGATAAAGCAAAAGAAATGCAGATCATTGGACCGACCAGTCCTTATGTAGGAAAGATTAACGACATTTACCGCAGAATCATTTACTTCAAACAGGAAAAAGAAGGCCCACTGATTGAAATGAAAGAACATTTGGAACAATATATAGAAATGAATTCGGGATTTCGAAATCTCTGGGTGCAGTTTGATTTTAATCCCATGAGTATGTTTTGATAGAATGAAAAAAGGAAGATAGGAGAGAATAAGAATGGCAACAAGAAAGATTCGTGAAATAGGAGAGGAAGTATTAAAAAAACATTGTAAACCAGTTACGGAGATGACACCACGGACACAGATACTAATTGAAGATATGCTGGATACCATGTATGAAGCAATGGGAGTTGGCTTAGCCGCACCACAGGTGGGCGTTTTGAAAAGAATTGTAGTGATTGATGCAGGGGAAGGCCCCATTGTGCTGTTGAATCCGGAGATAATGGAAACATCAGGGGAACAGACCGGAGATGAAGGCTGTTTAAGTGTTCCAGGCAAATCAGGTACGGTAACCAGACCCAACTACGCAAAAGTGAAGGCGCTCAATGAAGAGATGGAAGAAATTGTTGTCGAAGGCGAAGGTCTTCTGGCAAGAGCACTTTGCCATGAAGTGGATCACTTGGAAGGGAAACTATATGTAAGCCTTGTAGAAGGAGAATTACGGGATGTGCACTATGAGGATGATGACGAAGAGAAGGACGATTAAAAGATGAAGATAATATTTATGGGAACGCCTGATTTTTCAGTAGGGACCCTAGAGGCTTTACTGGCAGCAGGCCATGAAGTTGTGCTTGCAGTTACCCAACCAGACAAACCAAAAGGAAGAGGGAAAGAGATGCAGTTTACGCCAGTGAAAGAGATGGCGCTACGGCATCATATTCCGGTCTACCAGCCGAAAAAGATTCGGGAAGCAGATTGTGTGGCAGAACTTAAAAAATATCCGGCAGACGTGATGGTCGTGATTGCATTTGGACAGATTTTACCGAAAGAGATTCTGGAATTGACACCTTATGGATGCATCAATGTACACGCTTCATTATTGCCCAAATACCGGGGAGCAGCACCGATTCAGTGGTCGATTATAGAAGGCGAGACCGTCACTGGGGTAACCACCATGCAAATGGACGAAGGGCTAGATACCGGAGATATGATTCTAAAAGCAGAGGTTCCGATCACCGAGACGGAAACCGGAGGAACACTCCATGACAAACTTGCCAAAGCAGGTGCAGGACTTTGCGTGGAAACGTTAGAACAACTGCTAAATAAAACAGCTATAAAGACAGCGCAACCAGAGACTACCACGGCTTATGCCAAGATGCTAGATAAACAATTGGGGAAAATCGATTGGAATCAAAGTGCAGTTCGTATTGAACGTCTCATCCGTGGATTGAATCCATGGCCCAGTGCTTATACCATATGGAATGAAAAGGTGATGAAACTGTGGCAAGTCTGTGTTTTATCGGACACAGATACAAAGGCAGAACCGGGAACCATTGTGAAGGTAGACAAAGAAGGATTTTTCGTACAGACTGGAGAAGGCCAGGTGAAAGTATTAACGCTTCAGCTTCCGGGGAAAAAGAGGATGGATGCAGATGCATTCTTACGGGGATATCAAGTAAAGGAACATACGGTTTTAGGCGAAATGTTATAAAGGAGGTAGTGATACATGTTTTATTTTGATCGAACATATATATTAGTGGTATTGGGGATGCTGATTTGTCTATGGGCATCTGCGAAGGTGAAATCTACCTTTGCAAAATATTCAAAGGTTCAAAATCATTCAGGACTGACAGGACGGGATGCCGCAGAGCAGGTGCTTCATGGGGCAGGTATTTATGATGTACGCATCGAACGAGTGTCGGGAAATCTGACGGATAACTATGACCCAAGGAGCAAAGTACTTCATTTGTCTGATAGTACTTACGCCAGTCCTTCTGTGGCAGCAGTAGGAGTTGCCGCACATGAATGCGGGCATGCGATTCAGCATGCAAAAGGGTATCCGCCCCTTCAGATTCGTGCCATGTTAGTACCGGTTGCCAATATTGGCTCTATGATTGCATGGCCACTGATTTTTATGGGGTTGTTTTTTAACAGCAGATCTTCAGCAATGTTTCTCAATATTGGAATTCTCGCCTTTTCTTTGGCAGTATTGTTTCAATTGGTAACACTTCCGGTGGAATTTAATGCATCGGGAAGAGCCATTCGCATCTTAGGGAGTACCGGACTTCTGAACAGTGAAGAAGTACAGCAGACGAAAAAAGTATTGAGTGCGGCAGCGCTTACGTATGTAGCGGGTGCAGTATCTTCCATCCTTCAGCTGCTTCGTATTTTGATACTGTCAGGAGGAAGAAGAGATGACTAATACTATTAGTGAACGGGAACTGGTGATGGGTATTTTATTAGAGGTCACAAGAGATGGGAATTATAGCCATATTGCCCTTCGTAATGTGCTGTCTAAATACCAGTACTTAGATAAAAAACAGCGTTCATTTATTACCAGAGTGACCGAAGGTACATTGGAACACCTGCTGGAAATCGATTATATTATCAATCAATTTTCGAAAATCAAGGTAAAAAAGATGAAACCGGTGATTCAGGCAATTATCAGAAGTGGCGTGTATCAATTGAAATATATGGACAATGTGCCGGATTCTGCAGTTTGTAATGAAGCAGTGAAACTGACGGTAAAAAAGGGATTAGGGCAACTCAAAGGATTTGTGAATGGATTGTTGCGCAATATTGCAAGGAAGATGGACGAAGTTTATTATCCGGATGAAAATACCGTAGAAGGAATGTCTATTCGCTATTCCATGCCGGAATGGATTATCAGACAGTGGGAAACCACTTATGACAGAGCTACCGTGGGACGAATGCTAGCAGATTTTTTGACTGAAAAACCAACGGTGATTCGTTATCAAAGCCATCATATGACGAAAGAAGAATTTTTAGAAAAGATGAGGCAGGAAGGAGTGGTAATAGAAGAACATCCTTACCTTCCTTATGCATTTTATCTATCTGGATATGATTACTTAAATGCGCTGAAAAGCTTTGAAGAGGGGGATTTTCAGGTGCAGGATATTAGCTCTATGCTAGTGACGGAAATTGCGGCACCGAAAGAAGGTGACCGGGTCATGGATGTTTGCGCAGCACCTGGAGGGAAAGCGCTTCATATGGCAGAACGGGTGGGAACTACCGGTTTGGTGGAAGCCAGAGACTTGACCCCTTATAAGGTAGCGTTATTAGAAGAAAATATACAAAGAGCCGGACTGACTAATATAAAGGTAAAACAACAGGATGCAACCATTTATGACCAAGCATCCAAGGAAAAAGCAGACATTTTGATTGCGGATTTACCTTGTTCAGGACTTGGGGTGTTGGGTAAAAAAACAGATTTAAAATATAAAATGACAGCAGATATGCAGGAAGAACTGGTACAATTACAGCGAAAGATATTATCTACGATTCAGGAATATGTGAAAGTGGGCGGAACGTTATTATATAGCACCTGTACCATTCATGAGGAAGAAAATCAGGGAAATGTGCAGTGGTTCTTACATCATTATCCACAATATGAACTGGCACCCATACAGGATTTCCTTTGTAAGGAACTGAAACAAGAGGTGAACGAGGACGGATGCTTGCAGTTACTTCCGGGCATACACAAAAGTGATGGCTTTTTCATTGCAAAATTTAGAAAGGTTCAATGACAGGATGCAAAAAAGAGAGATTAATTCCTATACATACGAGCAATTAGAAGTAGAGATGAAAGCCCTTGGACAGAAGGCGTTTCGAAGTAAACAGATTTATGAGTGGCTTCATGTAAAACTGGTAGATTCGTTTGAAGAAATGACAAATCTACCCAAAGAACTTAGAAATACCTTAGAGTCCATGTATGAAATTGCCCCATTGATTGTAGAAGAACGGCAGATTTCCAAACTGGATGGTACCAATAAGTTCTTGTTTCGTCTAAAGGATGGGCAAATGGTGGAAAGTGTGCTGATGAAATACAAACATGGTAACTCCGTCTGCATTTCCTCACAGGCAGGTTGCCGTATGGGCTGCAGATTTTGTGCATCTACCATTGGAGGACTGATTCGTAATCTGACGCCAGCAGAGATGCTGGGGCAGGTGTATCAAATCCAAAAAATTTCCAATGAACGGGTATCCAATGTGGTTGTGATGGGAACAGGAGAGCCACTGGATAATTATGATTCGTTTCTCATCTTCGTACGGATTCTTAGTGATGAACATGGGTTGCATATTAGTCAGCGAAATCTAACAGTTTCTACTTGTGGAATTGTACCACGTATGAGAGAATTAGCACAGGAGCAGTTACAGATTACACTGGCACTATCCTTGCATGGAGCAACACAGGAAAAGAGAAAAGAATTGATGCCCATAGCAAATCAATATGAACTGCAGGAAGTATTGCAGACCTGTGATTATTATTTTCAACAGACAGGAAGAAGAATTACTTTTGAATATAGCTTGGTACAAGGGGTCAATGATACCATGGAAGATGCAAAAGAATTGATTGCAATTTTAAAAACGAGAAATTGTCATCTGAATTTAATTCCGGTAAATCCGATTAAAGAGCGTAATTATGCGAAACCAACGAAACAAAATGCAGAGAATTTCAAAAATAAACTTGAAAAAAGTGGAATTAATGTTACTATAAGAAGAGAAATGGGTTCGGACATTGATGGAGCCTGTGGACAATTAAGAAGACGATATGCAGTAGAAGAAGTTGCAACGAAGCAATAGAAGAGGGAGAACGATATGAAGACATTTTCAATGACAGATGTCGGGCGAAAGCGAGAAGTAAATCAAGATTATGTATATACGTCGGAGAAACCGGTTGGGAAACTCCTGAACCTTTTTGTTGTTGCGGATGGAATGGGTGGACATAAAGCTGGCGATTTTGCATCGAAGTACACCGTAGAGGTGCTAGAGCGAGAGCTTTTAAACAGTGTCAAAGAAGAACCGGAAGAGATGATTTGCGAGGCCATTAAAAGTGCGAATCGGAAACTGATTGAAGCGGCAGGAAAAGATGTAAAGTTAGAAGGAATGGGAACCACGCTTGTAGTTGCAACAGTAATGGAAAGTACATTGTATTTTGCAAATGTGGGAGACAGCAGATTGTATTTAATTAATCATGGCATTAAACAGCTTTCAAAAGACCATTCACTGGTGGAAGAAATGGTTCGTTTAGGCGGAATCAATGAGGAAGATGCGAAGCATCATCCGGATAAAAATATTATTACAAGAGCAATTGGAGCAAAAGAAACGGTGGACATAGATTTTTTTGAATATCGCTTAAGAAAAGGTGATGTTATATTGATGTGTACCGATGGACTTAGTAACATGGTGGAAGATGAAGAAATATTCAACATTGTTCAAGGAAGGCGTGATTTGGTAGAAGCAGCAGAGCAGTTGATAGAAAGAGCAAATGAGAATGGTGGAAAAGATAATATAGGGGTTATCTTATTTGACCCATTTGCAGGTGAGGTGAGTAGATGATAAGACCAGGAGTAATATTAGGGGAACGATATGAAGTGCAGGAAAGAATTGGCGCTGGGGGTATGGCAGATGTATACAAGGGGAGAGACCAGAAGCTGAATCGTTTTGTAGCCATTAAAGTGTTGAAAAAAGAGTATCGGGAAGACGATAATTTTGTCAGAAAGTTTAAAACGGAAGCGCAGTCTGCTGCAGGATTGATGCACCCTAATGTTGTAAATGTATACGATGTGGGGGAAGACCGGGGACTATATTTTATGGTCATGGAATTGGTAGAAGGAATTACGCTAAAAGAATATATTGAAAAAAAGGGAAGACTTTCTTCAAAGGAAGTCATCAGTATCAGTATTCAGATTTGTAATGGAGTGGATGCGGCACATCGTCATCACATCATTCACAGAGATATCAAGCCTCAGAATATTATTATTTCCAAAGAAGGAAAAGTCAAAGTAACGGATTTTGGTATTGCAAGAGTGGCATCGTCTAATACAATCAGTTCCAATGCCATGGGTTCGGTACATTACACCTCGCCGGAACAGGCACG
Organism: Lachnospiraceae bacterium; assembly: GCA_036666555.1. Taxonomy (GTDB): domain Bacteria; phylum Bacillota; class Clostridia; order Lachnospirales; family Lachnospiraceae; genus UMGS1251. Next base: position 26,865 of record JAVWVS010000017.1, read on the forward strand.
GGGTGGTTTTAGTGATGAAAAAAGTGATATTTATTCGGTGGGAATTACCATGTATGAGATGGCGACCGGGAGAGTACCATTTGATGGGGAAACGACGGTAGCAATTGCGATTAAGCATTTGCAGGAAGATATTACGCCACCATCGGTATATGTTCCGGACATTCCTTTTAGTCTTGAACAGATTATTTTAAAATGTACGCAAAAGAGTGCGGATAAAAGATATACCAACGCCACATTACTGATGATGGATTTGAAACGTTCTTTAGTAGATCCAGAAGGAGCCTTCGTTTCCTTGGCACCATTTGTACAAGGAACTGATACCGTTATGCTTACGGATGCGGATATGTCGCGCATTCAGCAGATGGCAGAGGACTATGACGAAGATGATGATTACGATGAAGAAGATTATGATGAAGAGGACTATGACGACGAAGATGACCGTGACTATGAACCCAGAAGAAAAGAGAATCATAGTAGCAGAGACAGCGATGTTAATCCCAAAATGGCTAAAGTAATGAAGATTCTTGCAGTGGTAGTAGCGGTCATTATTATCGGGGTGTTGATTTTTGCAGTGGGAAAAACAGCCGGAATATTTAAATCTGGAATCAAAGATAAGACCAATGCTGTAAAGGAGGATTCTACCAAGGCGAAAGTACCTAATATTGTAGGGAAAAAAGAGGCAGATGCAGATAAATTGCTGAGAAAAGCCGGTATTGGAATGAAAGTGGTATCCAGAGTAGAATCCACAAAGTACGAAAAAGGAATTGTGATAGAACAGAAAACAGCAGCCGGAACCAAAGTAGAGAAAAAATCTTATGTGGAAGTAGTGATTAGTTCCGGAAAGGCGGCAGAGCTTGTGAATGTACCGGATGTGACGGGTTTGTCAGAAAGTGAAGCCCAATCTGCTCTGAAGTCTGCAGGTTTGAAAATAGGAGAAACGAACTATGATTACAGTGATGCCGTAGGAGCGAGTGATGTTATTAGCACGGACCCGGGAGCGAATATGCAAGTGGCCAAGGACTCGAAAATAAATATATTGGTCAGTAAAGGTGCAAAGAAGGAAGAAAAAGTGAGTGTGCCTAACATTATTGGAAAGTCCCACTCCGATGCCAGTGGGGTGTTATCTGGAAAAGGACTGATACTGGGAGATGTTTCCGAAGTTTATGATGCAAATCCGGCAGGTACAGTTATTTCTCAAAGCCCGTCAGCAGGAGAAAAAGTGACTGCAGGAACGTCCATTAGTGTGACCGTCAGCAAAGGAGAAAAACCGGCAGACACGACCACGGTACCAAGTGTAATAGGAATTACGGAAGCAGATGCTAAAAGTGCAATTAAATCGGCCGGATTGACACCGGATGTCCGATATCAGGAATCTCAGGAAGCAGCAGGAGTCGTAATTGAACAGTCGATTGACGGTGGGGAAAAAGTGTCACCGGGGCAGGTAATTACGATTACAGTTAGCAAAGGACCTGCAAAACCAACGCCACCGGATGACGGTGGAACACAGTAATAAAGGCGAAAAGAACAGGAAATGTACAATATGCAGGGTAAGATTGTAAAAGGAATAGCCGGATTCTACTACGTGGATGTAGTAGAATCCGGTATTTATGAATGCAAGGCAAAAGGAAGTTTTCGCAGAGATAAGATCAAACCATTGGTCGGGGATAATGTGAATATAGATGTTTTGGATGAAAAAGAAAAACTGGGAAATGTGGTAGAAGTGCTTTCGCGAAAAAACGAACTCATTCGTCCCGCGGTGGCCAATGTGGATCAGGCATTGGTGGTGTTTTCAGTAGTCAAACCAACCCCCCATTTAAATCTGCTAGATCGGTTTTTGATTATGATGGAGAGCAAAGGAATACCGGTCATACTATGCTTTAATAAAAAGGACATTGCCACCAAAGAGGAACAGAAAACACTGCAAGACATTTATGAGGGTGGCGGCTATCAGATTCTATTCACCAGTGCAGAACAAGAAGAAAACATAGGACTACTGAAGGATATTCTGCGTGGAAAAACAACGGTAGTTGCAGGACCTTCAGGAGTTGGAAAATCTTCACTGATCAATATACTGCAGCCTCAGGCGCATATGGAAACGGGAGCAATTAGTAGCAAAATCGAACGAGGAAAACACACCACCAGACATTCCGAATTGTTTGCTATTGAGAGCAAGTCTTACATTATGGATACACCTGGATTTAGTTCATTATATACCAATGAATTTGAAAAAGCAGAATTAAAATATTACTTTCCTGAATTCACACCCTATGAAGGGCAGTGCAGGTTTCAAGGGTGCAATCATATCAATGAGCCGGATTGCGCAGTGAAAGCAGCAATAGCTGGTGGAGCTATTCATAAAATACGCTATGAAAGTTATTTGGACATCTACGCGGAATTGCAGGAAAAAGAGAAAAGGAGATATTGAGATGATGATTTTAGCACCATCCATATTAGCAGCAGATTTTAAAAAATTAGGAGAAGAAATTCAAATCATTGAGAAAAATGGCGCACAGTATTTGCATTTTGATGTTATGGACGGGATGTTCGTTCCCAGCATTTCATTTGGTATGCCAGTACTGGAATCAATTCGTCCCATGACCAATCTGGTATGTGATGTACATTTGATGGTACAAGAACCCATTCGTTACGTAGAAGCGTTTCGTAAAGCGGGTGCAGATATCATTACCATACATTATGAGGCGTGTGAAGACGTGCAGGCAACATTGCAGTCTATTAAAGACTGTGGATGTAAGGCCGGAATTTCTATTTGTCCCGAAACAAAAGTGGAAGTATTGAAACCATTTATGGATCAGGTGGATATGATTCTTATGATGTCGGTACATCCGGGACTCGGAGGACAAAAATTTATTCAGGAATCACTGAATCGAATTGCAGAAGTAAAAGCAATGGTCGTGGAAAAAGGATTGCCGGTAGACATTGAAGTGGATGGTGGAATTTATTTAACCAACGTGGCACAAGTGATTGAGGCAGGAGCCAATGTAATTGTAGCAGGATCTGCAATTTACAAAGGGGACGCAGGAGCCAATACGAACGCATTTATGGAGATATTAAAAACGTATGAGTAGAAAAACGATTGTGATTAGTGGTGGAACATTGGAAGAAGGCTTTGTACTAGAGGTACTGAAAAATACAGAGCACACATATCTCATTGGAGTGGACAGAGGAAATGCCTTTTTATATGAGCATGGATGCTGTCCAACTCACATTGTAGGGGACTTTGATAGTCTATCTCCGGAGATTGTTAAGTATTATCAAACAAAAACAACAATTCCGATACAGGAATTTGATCCGGTAAAAGATGCCTCTGATACGGAAATGGCAGTCCGGCTGGCACTGGAATTAAAAAGTGATGAAATTTTATTACTAGGGGCTACCGGGACGAGGATGGACCATGTATGGGCGAATATACAGGTTCTTTTTGTAGCGAAAGAAGCAAATGTAAAAATGGAAATTCTGGATCCTTATAATCGGATTTGCATTATTTCAGAAGAGACTCATCTTACAAAAGAAAATGCATATGGGGATTTTTTTTCTGTATTTCCACTGGGAGGGGCAGTCCCACATTTTTCCATTGAGGGAGCAAAATATCCGTTGACCGACCACACACTGACTCCTTATGACAGCTTGTGTGTAAGTAATGAAATAAAGGCAGATGAGGTAGTCATTACCTTTCCAAAAGGAAATGTAATTTTGATGGAAACAAGAGAAAATTACTAAAGTATTACAAAACAGGTATGGATGTTACAAAAATAGTAAGAATTCATAAGAATAGGCTGAAATCTTGGCAATGGATAGAAAATGTGATACACTACGGGGTGGAATAAGCATGTTTCGGCATCGTAAGAACAGTCTGAAAAAGGTGTCGAAAATGAAAGATAGAGAGGTAGACAGATGAAATTAGGAATTGTAGGGCTTCCCAATGTGGGAAAAAGCACATTGTTTAATTCTTTAACAAAAGCGGGAGCAGAATCAGCTAATTATCCCTTTTGTACCATAGATCCCAATGTGGGAGTGGTAACAGTACCGGATGTGAGATTGAATGTGTTGGGGGAAATGTACCACACGAAGAAAATCGTGCCGGCGGCTATTGAATTTGTAGATATTGCGGGATTGGTAAAGGGAGCGTCTAAGGGAGAAGGACTGGGGAACCAGTTTCTGGCTAACATTAGAGAAGTGGATGCGATTGTACATGTTGTAAGATGTTTTGAAGATGATAATATTGTGCATGTGGATGGGAATATTAATCCCCTGAGAGATATTGAAACCATTAATCTGGAATTGATTTTTTCGGATCTTGAGATTTTAGAACGTAGAATTTCCAAGGCGATGAAATCGGCTAAAAATGATAAAAAAATTGCCAAAGAATTAGAGCTGATGCAAAAGATTAAAACTCATTTAGAAGAAAGCCGTATGGCAAAAAGCTTTGTCGTAGAGGACGAAGAAGAACAAGAATGGTTGGACAGTTATAATCTTTTGACTTATAAACCTGTGATTTTTGCAGCGAATGTATCGGAAGAGGATTTAGGTGATGACGGAGCAGAAAATGTGGGAGTGCAGACGGTTAGGGAATATGCAAAAGCGGAAGGCAGCGAAGTGTTTGTAGTGTGCGCCCAGATTGAACAAGAGATTGCCGAACTGGATGATGAAGAAAAGAAAATGTTTCTGGAAGACTTAGGACTGAAAGAATCTGGTTTGGAAAAGCTGATTGCAGCAAGCTATCGTATTCTGGGACTGATTAGTTATTTGACGGCGGGAGAACCAGAAGTAAGAGCTTGGACGATTCAGGTCGGAACGAAAGCACCACAGGCAGCAGGGAAGATTCACACGGATTTTGAAAGAGGATTTATTCGTGCGGAAATAGTAAGCTATGATGATTTGATGGCTTGTGGCACCTATGGGACAGCAAAAGAAAAAGGGCTGGTAAGACTAGAAGGTAAGGAGTACGTAGTAAAAGACGGAGATATTATTTTATTTCGATTTAATGTGTAATTGACGGTGAGGAGAAGGAGCTGGATATGCAGGAAGCTATTAATTTTCCACATTTGGGAATACATTTAGAAAATGTGGGAACGGGGGTATCTGTTTTTGGATTTAAAATTGCTTATTATGGAATTATTATAGGGTGCGCATTACTACTTGGCATTCTGATTGCAGTGGCAGAAGCAAAGCGTACCAAGCAAAATGTAGGAGACTATTTGGATATGTCTATTTATGCCATTTTGTTTGCCATTGTGGGAGCAAGGCTTTATTACGTTATCTTTTCGTGGGATACTTATAAACATCATTTTTTTAGCATCTTTAATATACGACAGGGTGGTCTTGCTATTTATGGAGGAGTAATCGCAGCGGTGATCACCATATTTGTATTTGCAGGTTTGAAGAAATTATCCCCGTGGCAGATGCTTGACACAGCAGTGTTGGGATTGGTAATGGGACAGATGCTTGGACGATGGGGGAATTTCTTCAATCGGGAAGCGTTTGGAGAATATACGAATGGGTTATTTGCCATGCAGCTTCCAGTAGATGCGGTAAGGATTTCGGATATTACTGACAAAATGAGAGACCATCTTGTAAAGATTAAGGAGACGGCATTTATTCAAGTACACCCCACTTTTTTATATGAATCCATATGGTGTTTATTATTATTAATATTCTTGTTTTTCTATCGGAAAAAGAAGAAATTTGAAGGTGAATTATTTTTAATGTATTTGTTTGGATATGGTGTGGGTCGTTTTTGGATTGAAGGACTTCGCACAGACCAATTGTTTTTATTTGGAAGCAAGGTGCCGGTATCGCAGGCATTGGCAGGTATTATGGTGATTGTTTCGGCCATTTTGATTTATTACAATCGACAACGAAGAAAACGGAAACACTTAAGTCATCGGACGCGGAATACACATGCGGAACGCCAAACGAGACCGGAAGAAGGAAGCAGAAAGCATATGCAGTAAAAAATAATCATAAATACGCCAAAAACATTCGGATGCTTTCTGGGTGTTTTTGCTTTTATTGTATGGAAAAAGGAACAAAATATTCAAATCTAGAACTAGACTTTTAAAAAGGAACACGCTATAATAGGAACATATATGTGAAAAAATTAACTGCAAAATATAAGGAGGAACACAAATGTCAAGAAAAATGAAGACTATGGATGGTAATCAGGCAGCAGCACATGCATCATATGCTTACACAGAAGTTGCGGCGATTTATCCAATTACACCGTCATCTGTTATGCCAGAACATGTTGATGAATGGGCAACCGAAGGAAGAAAAAATATATTTGGTCAAACGGTTCAAGTAACAGAGATGCAGTCAGAAGCAGGTGCGGCAGGTGCAGTACACGGCTCTTTATCAGCAGGTGCGTTAACCACAACATTTACAGCTTCACAGGGATTGTTACTGATGATTCCTAATTTATATAAAATAGCAGGGGAGCAGTTACCAGGAGTTTTCCATGTATCTGCACGTGCGATTGCAAGCCATGCGTTATCTATTTTTGGAGATCATTCCGATGTGTATGCTTGTCGCCAGACAGGTGTAGCTATGCTTTGCGAATCAAGTGTTCAGGAAGTTATGGACTTAACACCGGTTGCACATTGTGCATCACTGGCAGGAAAAGTTCCGTTTATCAACTTCTTTGACGGATTTAGAACTTCCCATGAAATCCAAAAAATTGAAAGCTGGGATTATGAAGATTTGAAAGAATTGGTAGATATGGATGCGATTGATGCATTCCGTGAACATGCGTTGAATCCAAATCATCCATGTCATAGAGGATCTGCTCAGAATCCAGACATTTTCTTCCAAGCAAGAGAAGCTTGTAATTCATATTATGATGCTCTTCCAGGAATTGTTCAAGAATATATGGACAAAGTGAATGCAAAAATTGGTACCGATTATAAATTGTTTAACTACTACGGTTCTGCAGATGCAGAAAAAGTAATTATTGCTATGGGTTCTGCTTGTGACACCATTGAAGAAACCATTGATTATTTAATGGCAGCAGGGGAAAAAGTAGGAGCAGTGAAAGTACGTCTTTTCAGACCATTCTGTGCAAAAGCGCTTATTGATGCGATTCCTTCTACAGTGAAAAGCATTACCGTATTGGATAGAACGAAAGAACCAGGAGCACAAGGAGAACCATTATACTTAGATGTTGTTGCAGCACTGAAAGGTTCTAAGTTCGATGCAGTTCCAGTACTTTCCGGACGTTACGGATTGGGTTCTAAAGATACCACACCGGCTCAAATCGTAGAAGTATTTAAAAATACAGAAAAAGAAAAATTCACTATTGGAATTGAAGATGATGTAACACATCTATCATTACCAGCAGGTGCGCCACTGGTAACTACACCACAAGGAACGATTAACTGTAAGTTCTGGGGACTTGGTGCAGATGGTACGGTAGGTGCGAATAAGAACTCTATCAAGATTATTGGTGATAATACAGATATGTACGCACAGGCTTACTTTGATTATGATTCGAAAAAATCCGGTGGTGTGACGATGTCTCACTTGCGTTTTGGTAAGACACCAATTAAATCTACGTATTTAATTCGTCAGGCAAACTTTGTAGCATGTCATAATCCATCCTATGTAAATAAATACAATATGGTTCAAGAATTAGTAGATGGCGGAACATTCCTATTAAACTGCCCATGGGATATGGCTGGTCTTGAGAAACATCTTCCAGGACAAGTAAAGAGTTATATTGCAGATCATAAGATTAAATTGTATACCATTGATGGTATTAAAATCGGTAAAGAAATCGGGCTGGGTGGACGTATTAACACTGTTTTACAATCGGCATTCTTTAAACTCGCAGAAATTATTCCGGAAGAAGAAGCAGCTTCTTTGATGAAAGCAGCAGCAAAAGCTACTTACGGAAGAAAAGGCGATAAGATTGTACAGATGAACTATGATGCCATTGATGCAGGTGCAAAGCAAGTGGTAGAAGTAGCAGTTCCAGAAGCTTGGAAATCTGCAGCAGATCAAGGACTTGCAGTTCCTCATGTAGATGAAAATGGTAAGAAAGATGTTATTGATTTTGTAAAAAATATTCAAGCAAAAGTAAATGCACAGGAAGGAAATGCACTTCCAGTATCGGCATTTAGTGAATATGTAGATGGTTCTACACCATCCGGTACAGCAGCATATGAGAAACGTGGAATTGCAGTGGATATCCCAATGTGGAAATCAGAGAACTGTATCCAATGTAATCGTTGTGCTTATGTATGTCCTCATGCAGTTATTCGTCCGGTTGCATTAACTGAAGAAGAAGTAGCAAAAGCTCCGGAAGGTCTTCAGACAATCGATATGATTGGTATGCCTGGAATGAAATTCACTATGACAGTATCTGCTCTTGACTGTACCGGTTGTGGATCTTGTGCAAATGTTTGTCCTGGTAAAAAGGGTGAAAAAGCACTTGTGATGGAGAATATGGAAGCGAATATTGGAGAACAAAAATACTTTGATTTCGGTACAGAAATTCCAGTAAAACCGGAAGTAGTAGCAAAATATAAAGAAACATCTGTAAAAGGAAGTCAGTTTAAACAACCATTACTTGAGTTCTCAGGAGCTTGTGCAGGTTGTGGAGAAACACCTTATGCAAAACTGATTACACAGTTATTTGGTGACAGAATGTACATTGCCAATGCAACAGGATGTTCTTCTATCTGGGGTAACTCTTCACCATCTACGCCTTATACAGTAACTCCGGAAGGAAAAGGACCAGCATGGTCAAATTCTTTATTCGAAGATAATGCTGAATTTGGTTATGGTATGTTACTTGCACAAAATACAATTCGAGCAAGATTAAAAACAACCATCGAAACTATTGTAGAGACAGGAACCAACGAAGCAGTTGTCAAAGCTTGTAAAGAATATTTAGATACGTTTACATGTGGAGCAACCAATGGTGTGGCAACAGATAACTTAGTGGCAGCATTAGAAGCATGTGATTGTGGATGTGAAGCAAGAGCAGAACTTCTGAAGAATCAAGATTTCTTAGCAAAGAAATCACAATGGATCTTCGGTGGTGACGGCTGGGCTTATGATATTGGATTTGGTGGTGTGGATCACGTATTAGCAAGTGGTCAAGATATTAACATCATGGTATATGATACCGAAGTATATTCCAATACAGGTGGACAATCTTCGAAAGCAACACCAATCGGTGCAACAGCACAGTTTGCTGCAGCTGGTAAAGAAGTGAAGAAAAAAGATCTTGCCGGAATAGCAATGAGCTACGGTTATGTATATGTAGCACAGATTGCAATGGGAGCTGATTACAATCAGACTGTCAAAGCAATTGCAGAAGCGGAAGCTTACCCAGGACCATCTTTGGTCATTGCTTATGCACCATGTATTAACCATGGTATTAAAAAAGGAATGAGTAAAGCACAGGAAGAAGAAGATTTGGCTGTAAAGGCAGGATATTGGTTTAACTTCCGTTATGACCCACAGGCAGAAGGCAACAAGTTTACTTTGGACAGCAAAGAGCCTACGGGAGATTATCAAGCATTCTTAGATGGAGAAGTTCGTTACAACGCACTGAAGAGAGCAAATCCGGAAAGAGCAGCAAAATTATTTGCACAATCAGAAGAGGATGCAAAAGCAAGATACAAACATTTACAAAAAATGGTAACACTTTATGCAAATGAAGATTAAAAAATAGTAAAAATCCGTACCACTGACTTTTAAAAAATAGGTGGTACGGATTTTTTTATATTTTCATATTGAAAAAAAACATTGACATTATAAAAGTCAATATGTATAATGAAAATATCTTGAAACGGGTTTCAAAAGACAATATACACAACGAATGAAAGCGAAGAGGTGGGAAAGTGATTCGTATACGAGAAGTGGCAAAATTGGCAGAAGTATCACCGTCAACGGTGTCCAGAGTGTTAAATGGCACGGCAAAGGTGAACGAAGAGAAGCGGCAAAGGGTAGAAAAGGTAATTAAAGAAACCGGTTTCAAACCAAATGAAGCGGCGCGTACACTGTTTAAAAAAAGTGCCCACATTATTGGTGTGATTGTTCCTAATATTGAAAATCCATTTTTTAATGAAATGGCAAAAGCGATTGAAGCGGAGGCCTATCGAAACGGATATCGTTTGACACTATGTAATTCCAGTGATAATTTAGAAAAGGAAAAAAACAATATCAATTTACTAGATCGTATGAATGCAGATGGAATTATTCTTTTAACGAATCAGGAAGATTTGACGAAAGAGGTCAAGCAATGTAAAATTCCGGTGATTACTCTAGATCGTCAAGTGAAGAATAACAATGAAGTGGCATGTGTCCAGTCGGATCATTATGGGGGAGGACGAATGGCCATGGAATATTTAATTTCCTGTGGCTGCAAACATATTATAAATATGCAGGCACCTCAGGAATTATCCAGTGCAAGGGCGAGATATCAAGGATATTTGGATGTCTGTAGGGAGCGAAAGGTAGAACCATGTTCCATTTTGTGTCAATATCAGTACGAAGATGGGTTGATTCAAACAGAAAAGTTGCTACAAAAATATCCAGAGGTGGACGGCATTTTGGCAGCCAACGATATGGTGGCAATCTCGGTGTATAAGGTCTTGCATAAACACGGGTTAAAAGTACCAAAAGATATTCAAATTATTGGATTTGATAATATTAATTTAAGTAGTCTGATGACACCAGAGATTACGACAATTGCGCAGCCTATTTCAGAAATGGGAACAGAAGCAGTACAGATGCTTTTACAGTATTTGGATGGAAAGGAAATACAGAAACAGACTATATTTCCGGTAGAATTAATCGTGAGAGAAACCACTAAAAATAAATAGAGAGGAAAATAATTATGAAAATAGCAGTAGTTGGAAGTATCAACATGGATATGACCGTAAAAGCGGAGCGTATCCCGGTAAAAGGAGAAACACTGAAAGGAGAAGACCTTCAGTACATTCCAGGAGGAAAAGGTGCCAATCAAGCAGTGGCTATGGCAAAATTAGGAGCCAAGGTAGAAATGTTTGGATGTGTGGGTACAGATAATGCCGGCAGGGAATTGGTTCAGAACCTAAAGCAAATGGGTGTAGGAACAAAGTATATAGGTACTGAGGAAGGGATTCCTACCGGACTTGCCATGATTACAGTTGGTGAAAATGATAATACTATTATTGTAGTAGCAGGGGCAAATGATTGTGTGACGAAAGCCTATATAGACAGTGTGATGAGTCAATTACTGCAATCGGATGTAGTGGTACTGCAACACGAAATACCACAGGAAACTATAGAATATGTTATTGAAACCTGTTATGAAAATCACATTACCGTGGTTTTAAATCCGGGACCAGCCAGACCGGTAAAACAAGAAATTTTAGAAAAAGTTACGTATTTGACCCCAAATGAGCATGAGGCAATTATTTTGTTTGGGACAAATTTTTCTACGGAAGAATTATTAAAAAAATATCCGGAGAAATTAATTATTACCCAAGGATCCAGAGGAGTGGTTACGGGACTTTGCACAGGAGAAATACTGAAAGTTCCTGCAAGAAAAGCAGTTGTGGTGGACACCACCGGAGCTGGGGATACTTTGAACGGCGCGTTTACTGTGAAAATTGCAGAGGGAGCGACCATTAGAGAAGCACTTTTATTTGCAAATACAGCGGCTAGTTTGTCTACCGAAAAATTTGGTGCACAAGGAGGAATGCCTACACTTGCAGAAGTCATGGAGAAAATGGAGAGAAAGTAGATGAAGAAAACAGGAATGCTAAACAGCGATATCTCAAGAGTGTTGTCTTATATGGGGCATACGGATACCATCGGAATCGGTGATTGCGGATTACCGATTCCGGATGAAACGGAGCGAATAGATCTTGCGGTGACATTAGGAACACCTCGGTTTATAGAAGTTTTACGGGCAGTGGTCCAAGATATGAAAATAGAGAGGATTGTGTTGGCGGAAGAAATGCAGGAGCAAAATAAAGAAGTTTTAATAGAAGTGAGGAAATTATTTGAAAATTATGAAACCGGTTTCAATATAGAGTTTGTGACTCATGAAGAATTAAAACAGCAGACGAAAACATGTAAGGCAGTTATTCGAACCGGTGAAACCACACCATATGCCAATATTATTTTGCAATCGGCATGTCGATTTTAGTATTATAATACGAGGAGAAATGAAGATGAAAATTGAAATGAAAGGAATTGATAAATCATTTGGAACAAATAAAGTGTTAAAGAATGCCGGATTTGTGCTGAGTGATGGAGAAGTCCATGCTTTGATGGGTGAAAACGGAGCAGGAAAATCTACATTGATGAAGATTTTGACCGGTGTATATACTAAGGATGCAGGTGAGATTTTTGTAGATGGTACAAAGGTACATTATAAAAACCCGCAAGAAGCAGAGCGAGCCGGAATTGTATTTATCCAGCAGGAGCTAAATGTGTTGTTTGATCTAACGGTGGAAGAAAACTTATTTATTGGAAAGGAAATTAAAAATAAATTTGGGATTTGTAATCAAAAAGAAATGGAAGAAAAAGCAAAAGGAGCACTTGAAAATCTGGGAGTATCCATTTCACCCAGAGAAGTGATGTCAAATTTATCTGTAGGACAGCAGCAAATGATTGAAATATGCAAAGCCTTAATGGTGGACGCAAAAGTCATTATTATGGACGAACCTACGGCGGCTCTTACTCAAAGCGAAACAAAAATTTTATTTGAAGTTATTAAAAATCTGCGAAGTGCAGGTGTTTCCATTGTGTATATTTCACACCGCATGGAGGAGATTTTCGAACTTTGTGATCGCATCAGCGTGCTCAGGGATGGCACCTATGTAGGAACTAAGAATATTCCAGAAACGAATATGAATGAAATTGTAAAGTTAATGATTGGCCGTGAAATCGGAGAACGTTATCCAAAACGTCAAGAAAAACTTGGAGATGAAATATTTAGAGTGGAAGGATTAACCAAAAAGGGTGTATTTCAAGATGTTACATTTTCGGTGAAAGCAGGAGAAGTCTTAGGTGTATCGGGGCTGATGGGTGCAGGACGAACGGAAATTATGCAGTCCATTTTTGGCAATTTACCGTTCGAAAGTGGAAAAATTTTCATTGAAGGAAAAGAAGTGGTACTAAAATCTCCTCAAGAGGCAATCAAAAAGGGAATTGGATTTATTACGGAGGACAGGAAAACAGAAGGGCTGATGCTTGATAAAAGTATTAAAACGAATATTGCGTTAACAAATTTAAAAACACTTTCGAAACAAGGGACAGTCATGGTGAAAAAAACAGAAGATCACTTAGCACAGCGAGCAATTGAAGAACTGCATATTCGGTGTTTTGGTGCACAGCATGAATGTAGTAATTTAAGCGGTGGAAATCAACAAAAAGTGGTATTTGCAAAATGGATTTATACTAATCCTAAAATATTGATTTTGGATGAGCCTACAAGAGGAGTTGATATTGGTGCAAAAAAAGAAATTTACACTATGATTAATGAACTGGCCGAAAAAGGGATGGCAATTGTTATGGTATCGTCTGAACTTCCAGAAGTACTCGGGATGAGTGATCGCATTATGGTAGTTCGTGAAGGACTCATTCGTGGAATTATTGATAAAAATGAAGCAAATCAAGAAAATGTCATGACTTTGGCAACAGGAGGGACTATTTGATGAAAGAGAATAAAGACAAATTATTAAATCATGCACAAGATTTTGGGGCATTGATTGCACTTATTTTATTGGTTGTAGGAATTAGTTTGGTGAGTCCAGAGTTTCGTACGGGAAATAATTTCCTTTCGTTACTACGACAATCTTCTATTAATGGTTTCATTGCCTTTGGTATGACTTGTGTAATTTTGACAGATGCAATTGACTTATCTGTGGGTTCGGTATTGGCACTTTCAACAGCACTTTGTGCAGGAATGATTGTGGCAGGCGTACCAGCTGGGCTGGCTATGATTCTGGCGTTAGTCATTGGAGCTTTACTAGGTGTGATTAGTGGATTACTTGTAACGAAAGGACGTTTGCAACCATTTATTGCAACGTTAATTACAATGACAGTATATCGTGGACTGACGATGATATTTACCAATGGGAAACCGATTTCCAATTTGGGAGATAGTTTTGTACTAAAATTAATCGGAAAAGGAAATTTTTATCATATTCCTATTCCTGTCATTTTACTGGTACTTATCTTTAGTGGATTTTATTTTTTATTGAACAAAACAACATTTGGAAGAGCAGTATATGCAACCGGAAGTAATTTCAAATGTGCTAAACTGGCAGGAATTAATATTCACAGAACTAAGGTGATTGCCTATGCCATATCCGGGTTCATGGCGTCATTATCTGGGCTGATTCTACTATCCAGACTGGGTTCTGCACAACCAACACTGGGAACCGGTTATGAACTGGATGCCATCGCTGCAGTAGCTCTTGGAGGCACCAGTATGAGTGGTGGTCGTGGGAAAATATATGGTACATTTATCGGTGTTTTGATTATTGCAGTTTTGAATAATGGATTAAATATTTTAGGGGTGTCATCGTATTATCAGGATGTAATCAAAGGACTGGTTATCTTGGTTGCAGTATTATCAGATCGAAAACGATAGGAGGAGAACAGATATGACAATGAAAAAAGTAGTAGGGATTTTGTTGGCGGCGGTGTTAGTTGTGGGAGTGATGGGGGCTATGACCGGATGTAATGCAATTACCATTGACGGGGAAGAGCAAGGGACAACTTTAGACAGTGGGAATGGTGCGGTTGGATTTTCAGTTTCCACATTGAATAATCCATTCTTTGTATCGTTAGCAGATGGCGCAAAAAAAACTGCCAAAAAAAGTGATGTAAAATTAGTTGTGGTAGATGCGGGAGATGATGCGGCTAAGCAGACGAGTGATATTGAGGATTTGATTTCAAGAAATGTGAGTGTGATTATTGTGAATCCGGTGGATTCGGATGCAGTTGCGCCGGCAGTGAAAAATGCTATGGAAAAAGGAATTAAAGTGATTTCGGTGGACCGAGTGGTCAATGGAGTTGACGTGGATTGTCAAATCGCGTCTGATAATGTAGCAGGTGCAGAAATGGCAACAAAATATTTAGAAGAATTGATTGGGAAAGGAGCTAAAGTTGCAGAAATTCAAGGTGTGACAGGTGCATCTGCAACAATCGATAGGGGAAAGGGATTCCATAATATTGCGGATAAAGAATTAAAAGTGGTGGCTAGCCAGTCTGCGGAATTTAACCGTGCCAAAGGAATGACGGTTATGGAAAATATTTTACAGTCGGATTCGTCTATCAAAGGTGTATTTGCACACAATGATGAGATGGCCCTAGGAGCAGCAGAGGCTGTATCAGCATCGGGAAAAGATATTAAGGTGGTTGGATTTGATGCCACAGATGATGCGACAACAGCAATTAAATCCGGGAAAATGTCTGCAACAGTGGCGCAGAAACCGGATAAAATGGGTGAAACGGCGGTGGCGACAGCCATACAGTTAATCAAAGGTGACACAGTGGTAAAATCAATTCCGGTAGAAGTAGAATTGGTAAAATAGAGTTGAGAATTTAAAAATAAGCAGGTGTGAGAAAATCTTACACCTGCTTTTGTGGATGGCTGCGATTTCACTACAGTGAATTGAAAAAGTAAATTCCGTATGAAAGAGTAAATTCCACTACCAACGTGA
>JAVWVS010000018.1:0-40716 GCA_036666555.1 Lachnospiraceae bacterium
GAAATTACACCGAAAGGCTACTCGAAAACATTGTTTGTGATGATCACCGGCTTTATGCTTATGTTCAGTACAGCGGTGGTTATCTATTTTTTTGTGAGGTAATATATGCTAAAAAAGCAATATAACTTAGATGATAAAATTTTTATTAACAAAGAAAAGACTATTAATATGAAACTTGTAATTGAACATTTGGAAAAACATTTTGAAAGCAAGGAAGTCCTGCGAGACATTAATTTTGCCTTTGAGGAATGTAAAATTTATGGCCTCTTGGGCAGAAACGGTGCGGGTAAGACAACGCTGTTTAATTGTCTGAACCGTGACATCAAAGCGGACTCGGGATGCTTTTACTTGGAGTCGAATGGAACTCGGCACGAAGTTGTAGCGGAGGATATCGGCTACGTACTTTCAACGCCCACTGTTCCGGAATTTTTGACAGGGAGAGAATTTTTGAAATTCTTCTTGGATATCAATGAAAAGAGCGTAAAAGCGCCCAAAACCATTGACGCGTATTTCGACTCAATGAGCATTGCTCCTGACGATCGAGACAAGCTCCTCAAGGATTACTCCCATGGCATGAAGAACAAAATGCAAATGCTCATTAATATCATCCAGCAGCCGAATATTCTCCTGCTGGATGAGCCGCTGACCTCCCTTGATGTTGTTGTGGCAGAAGAAATGAAGCAGCTGCTTCGTTCCTTGAAACAGGGCCGAATTACTATTTTTTCCACCCACATTATGGATTTAGCGCTAGACCTATGTGACGTGATTATTTTGTTAAACCATGGGAAACTGAAGGTAGTGGAAAAAACCAATCTGGATAGCCGCGAGTTCAAAGATAAGATTATTGCTGCATTGCGGGAGGAGGGGTATGAATAAAACGCTCAGAATATCCTTTTCTCTGAAAAATTCATATCGTGTCAACAGCATCCTATACTCCTTGAAACAAATTCCGTTGGTGAAAAAGCTGTTACCAAATTCACTGTATCAGGTGCGGGGATTGAAAGTTTTCGCAAATATTCTTTCTGCGATGTGGGAGATTGGCTCCACATTTTTAGGAAAATTTTTATACATGGCCCTTATGGTTGTCGGGGCGGCAAATCTCTATAAAGATGCCCCAACCGCAGAAACCACGCTGCACATTCTGCTGTTTCTGAGTATCATCGGTGCCTATACAAACACGTATATGTTCAATCCCACAAGGGATAAGTACTATGCAATGATTTTAATGCGAATGGACGCGCGGGATTATACGCTCATCAACTACATTTATGCCATATTGAAGGTTGTCATCGGATTTTTACCTGTTGTGCTGATTTATGGTTTTGTAATGAATGTTCCCCTTTGGCTTTGCCTGCTGATCCCTTTTTTTATTGTGGGGCTCAAACTCACTATGACGGCTTTTTCCCTTAGAGAGTATGAGAAAACCGGAAAAGCCACGAATGAAAACGTTCTCGGAAAATTTAAGTGGGTAGCAACATTTGTGTTCTTAGCCTGCGCTTATGGGCCTCCTGCGCTGAAGATCGTCCTGTCGGTTCCCGTTACCGTGGGGATTATGCTGTTGGCTGTTATATGCGGTCTTGCTTCTTTACGCAAAATCCTGACTTTTCAATATTATCGCGATATGTATCAGCAGATTTTATCAAAGGCAATGAATCAGATGGATGCAGTCAAAGAGATGTCACGACAGACGAGCCGAAACGTTATCTCTGCCGACACAGCCATCACCAGCCGGAAAAAAGGGTTTGCCTACTCAAACGAATTGTTTATTAAAAGGCATCAAAAGATTCTTTGGAAATCAGCAAAAAAGATTGCATATATTTCTTCGTTTCTGATACTGGGACTACTCCTTGCTTTTTATTTAGTCCCTGAGATGAAAGGAAAGATAAATGAAAGTCTGTTAATATTTCTACCCTATTTCGTGTTTATTATGTATGCAGTTAACCGCGGAACTGGATTTACGACTGTGCTGTTTATGAACTGCGACCACAGCCTGCTGACATATTCCTTCTATAAGCAGCCTGCGTTTGTGTTAAAGCTGTTCCGAATCCGTCTGCGGGAGATTATGAAGATAAATCTGCTTCCGGCGACTGTTATTGGTACAGGACTGGCGATTTTGTTGTATGCTTCCGGCGGTACGGACCATCCACTCAACTATGTGGTTTTGCCGGTATCCATTTTGTGTATGAGCATTTTCTTTTCTGTTCATTACCTGACAATTTACTATTTACTTCAGCCTTATAACGCTGCGACAGAATCCAAAAGCGGCACTTATCAGCTGGTGCTTTTAGCTACCTATCTACTCTGCTTTTTTATGATGAAGGTAAAGCTGCCCATATTATTCTTCGGGCTTGCGTGTATTGCCTTCTGCATTTTGTACTGCATTGTTGCTAGCGTGCTAGTTTACAAGTTTGCACCAAAAACATTTAAACTCAGAATTTAAAAGGATAATCTTATCGCTAAATTCACAGCATACCGCCGAGATTATGACCATTCGCTGGATGTGAGCCTTTTGGCTCTTACTAAAGCTAATCTTGATTACCACGAAAGTATGGGCAAACCTCGCTATCAAGCTCGGTTTTCCCTCTTTTGTTTCACATTGCATATCGAATATCATCCAGAATATCTTTACAAAAGTACAGTAATCGGGTTTCAATTTGCTATATTTTATTTTTCATACAAGACAGCCATATCGTGTATTCTACGCTTCATTTCTGCACGGATGTGTATCGGCTCTAAGCACTCGGACTTATTTCCAAAGCTAAGAAGAATATCAAAATAATAATCGTTCTCTATAAACGGAAAATCCATAATATAATGCTCTTCGCCATCGGGAATGCATTTATCTTTGCCCCGTCCTTTTGGCAACCATGTTTAGTGCTGTAATCATTTACACATTAAGCCGAAAATTTATTGCTTTTACTGGAATACAAACCATACCAATTCAATATTTTGGTATTTCCGTGTTCTTCTTGTTAGGAATTTATCTTCTCTATTTTGTGGCAACATTGATCTGTTTCAAACGAAATGTAATTTTGAGAATGAATATTTATTAAATGATAGAATACTATCATTCCCAATCTGCCAATTCAAGAGAAAAAAGCGTGCAAGTGAATATGAAAAAGTGCAATATAACTTTTCGATGGATGAAAACAATGTGCAATAATCCAGAGACGAGAAAGCGCAAATCAATAGCTCATGCTTTGTATGTACCAGTCTCAGTGTTGTCGCATGGGATTTGATTCCTTGTAAATTATCCATTCTTAACTCCAAGTTGTATGAGCATATGGAATTTAAAGAAGTAAGAAAAGAATTTGTAGCGGAATTAAAAGCCAATTTGCAGAAATGTTTCCAAGATGATGAAGCTTATGGATTCCTGAAAGATGATAAACGATGGCAGGAAATTGTGAGATAGTGAATGAATTGAAAACACTCATCGTTCTGAGAGTAGGTCATAACCGTTGAAATTGGAAAGAAATAATAATTCTTTCTCACCATTTGGGGACACCACTAAACCCAACTGGGGACGTAGTCAAATTCAATTTGACTACGTCCCCAGTTATTTTTTTAACAATTAACCTGCCATAACTTTTTCGCTTTCGAATGCTTTTACAATGACGCCAGTCAGCACAATTCCTAGCCCCAGTGTCATAGCCAAGGTGATTCCATACTGCATCATGGATACTTCTTGTGATAGGATGCCTTTTAGCACCACGGAGCTGTTATAAAGAGGAATGAAATAGGCTGCTTCTGGTATTGCTCCGGTGCTGAACATAGTCATCATTCCAACTACTAAAACCAGCATATACGCCGGCATAATGTAACTGCTTGCTTCTTTGACTGTTTTTGCAAACACGGATATCAGGGTGATGATGGTGGAATATAAAAATGCCAATGCAATCAGCAGTACCGCCAACATCGCAATCTGTGCCATGCTTAAATTTAAGTTAAGTCCTCCGGCTTTTTGTCCGGTCATTGCTAATGCCACCATTGCAATTACGTAAATCAAGGATGAGATTCCGGATATCGCCATAAGGGAAAATACTTTTCCCAGCACTATGGAGCTTCTTTTTACCGGTGAGACCAGTAAACTTGCCATGGTTCCCCGTTCTTTTTCGCCGGCAATCATATCGGTTCCAATTCCCATAGCTCCTGTGAACAATAAAATGGTGATGAAATAGGGAAGCATCATCCCCAGCGCTTTTCCACTTGCTTTATCGTTGTCTTGAATGATCATATTTTTATTGTCTGTATTGACAGTAAAGATGGCAATCTGTTTTAAATCCCCTACCCGCTTACTTAATAGTGTTTGTCGATATTGCTCCAGGGTTTCCAACGAGATTTTGTCATATGCTGCTCTGGAATAATCTTCGGAAGGATTGTAATAGGTCTTAATCTGTGGAACAGCATCACCCTCTTGATATTCGGTGATAGAGGCCTCAAATTTTTCAGGGAATTCAATCAGTAAATCTGCCTTTCCTGTTCTGATTTCCTTCTCTGCTTTTTTACGGTCTGCTTGGCTTACAATCTCTTTTGTCTGATACGTAACACCATTTTTCTCTATAAATGTTTGGAAACTTTCCGCTTGATTTTGTATATACACAATGGGAGTATGTTGATCAATTTTATTTTCCATTCCAGATACTAAATTCCCTACCAACGTCATAATTCCAATCATCAACACCACCGGAAGAATAAATACAGAAAAAATCATTTTTCGGTCTTTCAGCACTCTTGCCATTTCTTTTTTAAATATTTCTTTCATTTCGCTCATCTATTCTTCCCCCTTTCCGGCCTGATAATAGGTGAAAAATGCGTCTTCAAGCTCTTCGGTATGGGTCTCTTGCAGCAATTCCTCTAGCGTACCCTCTGCAACTTTGGCGCCATCTATAATAATGCCGATGCGGTCGCACAATTTTTCAGCTTCGGACATAATGTGAGTGGATACAATGACTAACTTCCCCTCTTCCCGCAGCTTTTTCAAGTAATCCGTCACACCTCTGGCCGTAATAATATCCAAACCATTGGTGGGCTCATCAAAGATCACAATCTCCGGATTATGTACTAGGCTAACCGCAATCGCTGCCTTTTGTTTCATTCCGGTAGACAATTCTTTCATCTGCTTAAATGCAAAATCCTGAATTCCAAAGTACGTAAACAGTTCTTCTTTTCTTGCCTTTAATTGTTCCTGTGGGACTTTGTGAAGTCTTCCGAAAAAATCAAACATATAATCCGTGCTAAACTGTGGGTCTAATTTAATATCACTGGTTAGGAATCCAATATTTTTCCGCACTTCTTCCGATTCCTTTTGCACTTCATGCCCTGCCACATAAATTTCTCCTTGAGTTGGTTTAATAATGGTTGCAATGCAACGAAGTGTGGTCGTTTTCCCTGCACCATTAGGTCCCAGCAAGCCATAAATTTCTCCCTTTTTTGCCACCAGGCTCAAATCATTTACTGCTATTTTTTTCGGATTCGTCGTTTTCGATTCCTTCATTTGCTTCTTATTTAATGGATAGATTTTAGTCAAGTTTCGAATTTCAATCATATCTGACATAATTTTTCCACCTTTCTCAATGTATTATTTGCTTAATACAATGATATGTTATTCTTTTTTGTTTGTCAACACCTTATTCACAACGAAACATAGCACAATGGTAATCATCATGTCCGGCAGTGTGTTTCCAATAGGAATATCAACTCGCATCAGCAGCCGATAGATAGCAAACCCGGCAGCCCAAATGATTAAATTGTGAACACTGACTGTTTTAGCCGTATGTTCTTTATGTAAAATAAAATAATCTGCAATCTGAATTGCAATCATGGGTGCAAAAACCGATCCAATCAAATAAAGAAAAGACGTAATATTATCCATTGGAAATAGGATGGCTCCTGCAGTTCCGACCACTGCCACAATGACTGCTGCCCATTTCTCATTGATTCTCGGTGAAACAGACACACTGGACACCCCTGCCGAATAAGCATCTAAAAAAGTGGTCGTCACCGTGGAAAAGATAATAATGAGCAACCCTGCAATTCCAAGACCGGCCTTTACCATAATTTGAGCCACATCATAAGTTCCTGCATAAATAGCCGCTCCCATACCAATAATATACATCCAGCTGCTGACGAATCCATAGGTTATCACACTGGTCAATGTTGCCGCTACCGGACGTTTTGCCTCCCGTGTATAATCACTAATTAAAGGAAGCCAAGAAAGCGGCATGGCTACCGAAAGTTCTACTGCTGCTCCAAAGCTGATACTCCCCTGGGACAATCTATGTCCACTGGCACCATCGAAAAAAATCACCTTGCACAAGATCAGGGTAAGGATAAAAAGTGCGGTCATCGCAACGGTATTGATTTTCCCCAGATTGCTGATGCCAATTAAAATCCATGCCAAAATTAATATTCCTATGACCAAACACCAGATCCACGCACCTACCCGAAAGATTCCATTTGCAGCCAATGCGCCATCATATATCATGATGGCCGTCCATCCCACTAACTGAAGTACATTTAGAAAACTAAACAACAGACTTCCTTTTTGTCCAAAACTCATTTTCACTGTTTCCATAGCGCTTCTTCTTGTCTGACCACCAATGATTCCTGCGCAAAACAACATGGTACAGCCTATCAAATGTCCGATTAAAATGGCTGCCAGTCCTTTTTTTAATCCCAAAGGTGCCAAATAAGTACCCGTCAGAATCTCTGCAAGAGACACTCCGGCTCCAAACCAAATCAATCCATTATTAAATAAAGATGTTCTTTTACAATTCATGCTCTAAATCCTCATTTCCATATTTTCCTTTGATTGCAAATCCATGATTCATGGGACCACTTCCCTGTCCCAAATTCAACATTGCTCCTAATGCTTCTGAAATGTACGCCTTCGCCCTTTCCACAGAGGTATCCAAATCGTATCCTTTGGCCAGATTGGATGCAATGGCACTGGAAAGGGTACACCCCGTTCCATGGGTATTCGTATTATCTATTCGTTCTCCATAGAACCATCGGAAAGTTCCCTTTCGATATAGTAAGTCATTGGCATCATTTAAATGATGTCCCCCTTTGCACAATACTGCACAGCCATAAGTTTCACTGATTTTCCGGGCCGCTTTCACCATATCTTGGGAGGTGTGAATAGATCTTTCCGACAATATTTCTGCTTCTGGAATATTCGGTGTTAAAAGTTCTGCCAATGGCAGCAGCCTTTTCTTTAAGACTTCGGTTGCCTCCGGATTCATTAATATCGCCCCACTGGTTGCCACCATCACCGGATCTACTACCATATGACTGGCTTGGTATTCTTGTAATTTCTCTGCAATGACACCAATCAGCGCTGAGGAAGACACCATTCCTATTTTTACCGCATCCGGATAAATATCCGTAAACACACAATCCAACTGTTCTTCCAAAAACAGTGTGGAAACCTCCATAATATCTGATACACCTGTGGTGTTTTGTGCAGTAAGTGCCGTTATGGCACTCATTGCATACACTCCATTTGCCATCATAGTTTTAATATCCGCCTGAATACCTGCACCTCCACTGGAATCACTTCCGGCAATTGTCAATGCTGTTTTCATTGTTCTCCTCCTTGTTATTCTCTACTTTGATATCTTCCAAGTTTCCATTTTGTGACGAAGTTTTTCTGCCGCTCTTTTCCCATCTGCCTGTTTCATAATGGCACTGACTACTGCGATTCCGGCTATGGGACTTTCCCGCAAAATATCACAATTGTCCGCATTTAATCCCCCAATAGCAATCGCCGGAATCTGCACTGTATGGCAAATATCATTTAAGGTGGATACTTTGGTAATCACTGTTTTCACTTTTGTTGTAGTAGGATAAATGGCACCCACACCTAAGTAATCCGCTCCCTCCGCTTGCGCTTGCAATGCTTGCGCTACCGTTTTGGCGGTCGCTCCTACGATTTTATCATTTCCCATTAATGTTCTGGCAACCGCTACCGGAATATCACTTTTCCCAACATGTACTCCCGCCGCATCTACCGCCAGCGCAATATCAATACGGTCATCGATAATAAGAGGAATGCCAAATGCATCCGTCACTTTCTTTAGTTTCTGAGCCAAATGATAATAGGTCAGACTATCACATTCTTTTTCCCGCAGTTGAACCAGTGTCACACCACCTGCACAGGCAGCTTCCACTTTGTTTAAAAATTCTTCTTCCGTCATTGCCCCACGGTCTGTCACTAAATATAATGTTAAATCTAATTTTTCCATTTTGTTTTCTCCCATCGGATACAGGTACGAAGGGTATTCCCTCCCAATCCGTCTATTTCATCTAATAATGCCGTGTAAAAGCTTCCGATTCCAGATGTTTTTTCATCTGCCAGTTCTCCCGCAATTCCCATGGTGCACACTCCCAGCAGTGCCCCCACAAGTGGATCTCCCTGAGATAAATAAAGACCGGTCAAGACATTCACCATACAACCGGTCCCGGTTACACGAGATAGTTTCGGCGTTCCATTTTGCATACGGTAAATGACCTCTTCATTGCAAACCAAGTCCACGGCTCCCGTTACAACAATCACCGCTTTCGTCTGTTTGGAAAGCAAACGCAGACGTTCTTCCTCCAATCGGTCTTGCGCTCCTGCATCAATACCTTTTGCTTCCGTAGACATACCACAAAGAGCTCGAATCTCGGAAACATTTCCTTTGATTACCCAAGGACTGCTCTGCGCAATATACTGTTTGGCAAAGGTAAGCCGCAAAGGGCTGACTGCCACCCCCACCAAATCTATGACCGAAGGAATTCTCTCTTGCCGTGCAGCTTCTCCGCTGATTCTTATTGCTTCCATTCGCGTGTTTGTAATATTTCCCAGATTCACCGCCAGTGCTCTGCTTGTCTTTGTAATTGCACACACTTCTTTAGGATGCTCCGCCATAATGGGGCGACCACCTGCCGCAAGCAAAATATCCGCACATTTATCAATGGTAATATGATTGGTAATACAATGAATCAAAGGTGCCTCATTTCTCACTTGCTCTAAGGTCTGTACCAATTTTTCAATCACTGTATCTTCCTCCTACTGCATAATTTCGTTCTAAAGTTGCCTGAAACTTCGTTAATAATCCGGTTTTCACCAACGCCTTTAAAAAGAGATAGGCAATACTTCCTCCAATCAAAGTTCCACACAAAAAGGATGGCACATAAAAGAGCCAGGTCAGTCCCGTTCTTCCCATTAAAATTGCCATAACAGGATAAGATACAATAGAACCAATCAATCCCGTCCCGATTACCTCCCCGATTACTGCTGCAATTAATTTTTTCCCACTTGCACGATAAAGCACACCACTAAGTACTGCACCAAATACGGCTCCCGTAATAGCCAGCGGTGGAATGCCCATCAACGTCATTCGAATAAATGCAATCATCAATGCACAGGCAAGGGAATACCACGGTCCCAATAAAACAGCGCATACAATGTTAATAAAATGTTGCATGGGACACATGCCCTCAATTCTTAAAATAGGAGAAATGACCACTCCCATAGCTACTAGCATCGATAATAAAATCAGTTTGTTTAATGGTAATTTGTTTTCCTTCATACACTCTTCCTCCAGTTGTTGTTTTCAGATACACGCTAAAAAGGATGCACCACAACCCGGGCACATCCTCCATTCATCTCATGGTGTTTCCTACGTTGGCATTATCCAAATCAGGTACGGTCGAAACATTAGTTTCCTCTCAGCCTGCTTACACAAGCTCCCGAATATTTAATTCGTATACACTATACTACAGCGATATTTATTTTGCAAGTCCTAACCGAAACTCTTTGAAATTAGGCAAATTGACTGTTATAAAGTGTTGCATACAATCCGTTTTTCAAAAGCAATGTCTCATGGTTCCCCTGCTCCACCACATCACCGTCTTTCATGACCAATATCACATCTGCCTCTCGAATAGTGGACAGGCGATGTGCAACAATAAAGCTGGTTCGCCCTTTCATCATCTCTTGAAATGCCTGCTGTATTTTTGCCTCGGTGCGTGTATCAATCGAAGAAGTTGCCTCGTCCAGAATTAACATGGGTGGAAGTTCCAGCATCACTCTGGCAATACACAAAAGTTGTTCCTGCCCCTGTGATAAATTCCCCTCTTCCGTAAGTTCCGTATCGTAGCCATGTTTCATCCGTTTAATAAAACTATGAGCATGAGCAGCTTTTGCTGCGGCAATGATTTCTTCTCTGGTAGCCTCCGGTTTTCCATAAGCAATATTTTTTGCAATGGTACCTGTTTTCAGCCATGTTTCCTGTAAAACCATTCCGTATGATTTACGCAAATAGTCCTTGGGCATTTGCTGAATGTCCTGACCACTGACCTGAATACGTCCTTGGTCCACATCATAAAATCGCATGAGCAAATTAATCAATGTGGTTTTCCCGCACCCGGTGGGTCCTACAATGGCAATCCGTTGTCCCGACCGCACCGTTAAATCAATGTTTTTCAGCAATGGTTCTTCTTTCTGATAAGAAAAAGAAACCTGTTGAATGGCTACGCTTCCATCGATTTCCACCGGATGCAAATCCTTTTGGTTCTCCGGTATTTCCGATTTTTCTTCCATAAAATCAAATACTCTTTTTGCACAGGCAAATGCATTTTGCAATTCTGTTACCACTCCGGAAATTTCATTAAATGGTTTTGTATATTGATTGGCATAGCTTAAAAAGCAAGAAAGCTGTCCCACACTGATTGTTCCTTGTATCGCTGCAAATGCACCTACAATGCCTACCCCTGCATATACTATATTGTTCACAAACCGAGTTCCGGGATTGGTAATGGAGGAAAAGAAAATCGCCCGACGACTGCGTCCTTGCAATTCTTCATTGATTTCATCAAATTTATGAAGCGCTTCTTCCTCATAACTAAATGCCTGAACCACCTTCTGATTCCCTACCATTTCATCTACCAAAGACATCATTTTGGCCCTTGTTTCGGACTGCTTCCGAAATAAAATGTAAGTATGCTTTGCCACAAAACTAGCCATAAATAGGGACAATGGAGTAATGAAAATAACTACCAATGATATTTTCACATTAATGGAAAGCATAAATAGCAATGTCCCCAAGATGGTAATGACGCCGGTAAACATCTGAGTGAATCCCATTAAAAGTCCATCTGAAAACTGTTCTACATCCGTTACAATCCTACTAATGGTTTCTCCATATTGATGACTGTCTACGTATTTCAAAGGAAGTTCCTGCAATTTAGAAAATGCCTTCCCTCTGACATCCCTTACCACCCGGTAAGTAATGGCATTATTGCATAAATTCATGAGCCACTGCATCACACTGGTAAGCAATACAACTACCACCAGTTTTTCCAAAATCTTTAAAATAGGGGGAAACTGTACCAATCCTTTTCCAATCACATAGTCAATGGCTTGCCCAGTCAGAATCGGTGCATATAATGTCAGTGCCACGGAAATCGCCGCAAAAAGAATAGACAGCACCCAATAGTGCCAATAAGGTTTGATGAATAATACAATCCGTTTTATCGTTCCTTTTTGCTTATCCATAATGTGCCACCTCTTCTTTCGACCATTGCGAATGGCAAATTTCCTGATAAACACTGCAAGATGCAAGTAATTCCCCATGGGTTCCCTTTCCTGCTATATGGCCATCTTCCAGCACAATAATCTGATCTGCATGCACCAAAGACGAAGCTCTCTGGGATACAATAAAAATAGTCATGGAATTCGTATGTTCTTCCAAGGATTTTCGCAATCTGGCGTCCGTTATAAAATCCAATGCGGAAGTACTGTCATCTAAAATCAATATTTCCGGTTTTTTTACCAGTGCTCTTGCAATGGTGAGCCGTTGACGCTGTCCTCCTGATAGATTTTTCCCGCCTTCACTAATAACGGTATCCAGCCCTTCCGGCATTTCTGACACAATATCATTTGCTTGCGCAATGGTAATTGCTTCTATCATTTCTTCCTGAGATGCCCCTTTTTTTCCCATTCGA
Source organism: Lachnospiraceae bacterium (assembly GCA_036666555.1). Taxonomy (GTDB): domain Bacteria; phylum Bacillota; class Clostridia; order Lachnospirales; family Lachnospiraceae; genus UMGS1251. Next base: position 11,992 of record JAVWVS010000018.1, read on the forward strand.
ATATTTTCACTTATGGTCCCATGAAACAATTCCGCTTCTTGGGGTACCACTCCAATTTTTTGGCGCAACTCCTGGAGACGGTACTGCGTAACCTGCTGACCATCCACCGAAACCATCCCCTTGGTTGCATCATAAAATCGTGGAATCAGATTCACAAGTGTGGTTTTCCCGGAACCCGTACCGCCAATAATTCCAATCGTTTCCCCTTGGTTTGCAGTAAATGTAATATCCGAAAGAGTTGCTTCTTGATCTCCCTGATACGTAAACTCCACATGCTGCATGCACACACGCTCCTGTGTCTGCTGCTTTTGGGATTGCGTCCCTTCTTTCAGGCTACCGGAAAGTGCAAAGATTTCGTTAATTCTTCCTACCGAAGCAAGTGCTTTGGTAAATGAAATAATGAGATTCGCCAATGCCAACAGTGCCAATAGAATCTGCATCATATAATTTACCAGGGCAATCACCTGTCCTTGAGTAAGCTCGCCACGTTGTACCGTTTGTCCCCCAAACCATACAATTCCAATCATTGCCATATTGACAATAATATAAGTGACCGGATTTAACAGTGCTGAAATCTTTCCCACGAACAGTTGGTATTTCATCAGCTGACTACTTTCTTCTGCAAATTCCTGCTGTTCTGTTTTCTGTGTTCCAAAAGCGCGAATCACCCGAATCCCCTTCAGATTCTCTTTGGTTGTTAATTGCAATGCATCCAAACTTTTTTGTACCTTTTGATACAGAGGAATCGTCATGGTCATGACCAAATAGATAACGCCACCCAATATAGGCACTGCGACCAAAAAGACCAGTGCCATTTTTATGTGAATCGTAAATGCCATCACCATGGCACCTATAATAATAAAAGGAGACCTTAAAAACAACCGAAGAAATAAATTCACTCCGGATTGCACCTGATTAATGTCACTGGTCATGCGTACCACCAAGGTGGAACTTCCCACTGCATCAATTTCCCTATAAGACAAGGATTCCACGTGAGCAAACAAATCATGTCTCAATCCTGTGCCAAATCCCACCGCTGCTTTGGCGGCAAAATACTGTGCTGTCAAAGAGCAAGTGCAGCCTAGTATGGCAAAAAGGACAAGTACTCCTCCCCTGTTCCATATATAAGCGGAATCTTTCGCTTTGATTCCCACGTCAATCATTTGGGCTACCACCAACGGCACCAATAATTCGAGTCCCGCTTCCAATAATTTAAACAATGGCCCGATGATTGCTTCTTTTCGATATTTTTTTAAATATTTAAGTAATTTCCCCATGAACTTCCTCCCGCCGTTTCATTATACTAGCTGTTGTCTTTTTCTGTCAAATTGATTATACTGTTCTTATAGAAAATAAAATTTTCACAAAGGAGAATCTACATATGAGTACCATACACGTAAGTGAAACACATTTTACCAGTGCACCAGCACCAGAAGGGCGCCTTCCCAAAGAAATTGCAGTCTATCAATTATTAGATAAATTGAAAATTCCCTATGAAGGCGTTGACCATGATGTAGCTGCATCCATTGAAGAATGTCAAGTAGTCGATCAGGCTCTTGGAATTGATATGTGTAAAAATTTATTTCTGCGAAACCAGCAAAAAACGACCTTTTTTTTACTCTTAATTCCAGGAGATAAGAAATTTCTAACCAAAGACCTTTCCAAACAACTTGGAATTTCCAGACTTTCTTTTGCTGAACCGGAATACATGGAGAAATTTTTAAACATTACCCCAGGTTCCGTCAGTGTATTAGGATTAATGAATGACAAAGACTGGTATGTGGATTTACTGATTGATAAAGATTTAATGGACAATGAATATATTGGCTGCCATCCTTGTATCAATACTTCCAGCCTTATGATCAAGACCAATGACATTTTGAAAAAGTTTCTAAAATATACGGGACACCGTTATCGTGTGGTGAAATTATAAGATGATTGCATTTTTTTTAGCTCCAGTTTATTTGTTATTTAATTTTTATATTTTACGCTGGCTGCTGCGGTGGATGAGTGCTTGTTCCCATCATTTCAAAAAAAGATGGACACGGGTTGTGGTTGTCACCCTTTATATTTTGTTGTCCACCTCTATTTTAACTGCCTTTCTTTTACCACCTTCCAGATTCGAGAAATGGCTTCAAAAAATTAGCAATTACTGGTTGGGCACTTTTCTATATATCTTACTGATTGTCTTTATCGTAGACGTGGGACGTATGATTTTAAAACATATGAAAACTGTCAATCAAGAGCGATTGGCTTCTCGAGCGGTATTTGTCCTAACCGGTACCATCTGCATCAGTTGCATTGCCGGTTTAAGTGCTCATGGGATTATCAATGCCCATCACATCCGCACCACCCGCTATGAAGTGGCCGTTCCCAAATCCTGTGAAGGAACGGATTCTCTCAATGTAGTTTTGCTAGCAGATTTTCATCTTGGCTACAGTATTGGCACATGGCATATGAAACAAATGGTCAAAAAGGTGAATCAGCTACATCCAGACCTTGTCTGCATTGCCGGAGATATCTTTGATAATGATTATGATTCTTTGGATAATCCAAAAGCCATCACTCAGGCACTTCAGCAAATACAAAGTAAATATGGGGTATATGCCTGTTACGGAAACCATGATATTCAAGAAAAAATACTGGCCGGTTTTACCTTTCGGCATAAAGGAAAAAAGGTTAGTGACCAGCGTATGGACCAACTATTAGAAAATGCGAATATTACATTATTGCAGGATGAGACCAAATTCATTGCGAACAAATTTTATCTAGCCGGACGCCCTGATTACGAACGCCCGGGACGTGGCATCACTACTCGAAAAACACCAACTGAAATCACGGCTCCTTTAGACTTGCAAAAACCGGTTTTGGTAATGGATCACGAACCTCGGGAACTTCAGGAACTTTCCGATGCCGGAGTGGATTTAGATTTATGTGGCCACACCCATGATGGTCAAATGTTTCCCGGGAATCTTACCATTAAACTCCTATGGGAAAATGCCTATGGCCATTTGAAAAAAGGATCTATGCATAATATCGTCACCTCTGGTGTGGGTGTATTTGGACCTTATATGCGAGTCGGAACCAAAAGTGAAATTGTACAAATCAAGGTAACTTTCAACCCTGCACAAGAGGAGAAAAAGAAATGAAATACACAACCTATCCCGGTACCAACAAGAACGTCTCAGTAGTAGGCTTTGGTGGTCTGCGTTTCGACTTAGACCAATCGGATGAAGAAAATGCAAAAATGATTCTTTACGCTTATGAAAAAGGAATTAATTATTTTGATACTGCTCCCGGATACTGTGACGACCGCAGTGAAAAAATATTTGGAATTGCATTTCGTCAACTACTGGCAGAGGGAAAAACCGATTTCTATGTTTCAACCAAAAGTAAACCCAAAGTTTGTCCCACCAAAGAGTCCGTTATAGAAGCAGTAAAACGTTCTCTGTCTATTATGGGCTTGAAAAAAATTGATTTTTATCACGTTTGGTGTATTCGAAAAATGGAGCACTATGAACTGTGTATGCAAAAAGGTGGACAATATGAAGGCTTGCTGTGGTGCCAAGAACAAGGACTGATTGACCAGATTTGCTTTTCTTCTCACCAACCGGGGGAAGAAGTTGTAAAGGTTCTGGATGAGCATCGCTTTTCCGGTGTCACTATGGGTATCAATCTACTAAATTTTGGATATCGCTGGAAAGGAGTGGTTCATGCGCACAACCATGGATATGGTGTTGTTGCTATGAATCCATTATGTGGTGGTACCATTCCATCCCACGAAAAAGAACTGGCCTTTTTGGCAGAACCGGGAGAAACCGCCACCCAAGCTGCCCTTCGCTTCAATATTGCAAGTCCGGAAATCACGATTTCCTTAGTCGGATTTGGGAAATTTTCAGATATTGATGATGCCTGTGCCATCGCAGATGCCGGTCATGCATTTTCTGAGGAAGATTTGGCACGGATTCAAAGTAAATTTTCAGAAGCTGCTAACTCCATCTGTACCGGCTGTGGATATTGCCGCATTTGCCCTAAAGGGATTAATATTCCCGGATATATGCTGCTTTATAACGAAAAACATTTGTTTGGAAAAACAAATGAAGAAATGATTGAAATGGTCTATGGTCTAGAATATTACAACTACACTGCCAATACCATCGGCCATGCAGCGGATTGTATTGCTTGTGGAAAATGTGAACAAGAGTGCACCCAGCATTTACCAATTATCGAACGGTTAAAAGAATGTGCCCAATGGGAATCCCAAACAGAAGATACCATCACCATCTAAGTCATCTCTTTGGTTTTCTACGAAAAAACGTCTCCACCATCAAATTGGTAGAGACGTTTTTTTCACTTCCGATTAATCTAAATGCAGTACATCCTGAACGGTATACAATCCAGCCGGTTTTCCTTCCAAATAAGCTGCACAGTCGCAAGCACCCCTTGCAAAGCATTCCCAGTTGTATGCATGATGGGTGATTTCCAGCCGTTCTCCCATTCCACCAAAATATACCGTATGACTGCTTGGTAAATTTCCTGCCCGTAGTGAATGATAGCCTATGGTTCCTTTTTCTCTGGGGGATACTCCTTCTCTTCCATAAACTGCAACCTCTGAGAGTTCTTTCCCCATAGCATGCGCCATAATCTCTCCCATTTCTTTGGAAGTGCCACTGGGTGCATCCTTTTTCCATTGGTCATGCATTTCCAATATCTCAATATCCGCATCCTCTCCCACAGCTCCTGTTACCAGTTCCAGCAGTTTATTCATAACATTAACCATCTTGGATGTATTTGCCGCATATAAACAGGGAATCTCTTGGGACGCTTCTGTAAATTGCGCAAATTCTTCCTCCGTAAAACCAGTGGTGCCACAAACCAGTGCTTTTTTATATTTCCTTGCCAATCGCACAACCTCTCCTACAATTTCCTTCGCAGAGAAATCAATAATGACATCACAAGTTTCTACGATAGACTCCAAATCATCTACGACCAAAACTCCCAAATCACTTCCTACCACTGCTACTTGTCCTACATCTTTTCCAATGTAGTCACGTCCTTTTGGTGCCACTGCCCCTACAATTTGCAAATCATCTCTTTCCACAATTGCCTTTGTGATTAATCTGCCCATTTTCCCCTTGGGTCCCATTACGATTACTTTCATTTTCCTGACTCCTTTCCGGTTCTTCTCTTATTTCCTATATTACCATATAATCATTGCTTTTTCCTCTGAAAAATAATATAATTCTCATATCGTTTATGAAAAAAATAAAATATGAAAAAGAAATAGAGGGATCTCTTATGAAGAAAAAAGTTGTTGTTGCACTGGGTCATCATGCCCTTGGAACTACGCTTCCGGAACAAAAAACAGCGGTGAAGCATTCCGCAATTGCCATTGTTGACTTAATCGAAGCTGGCTATCAAGTAACCATTACCCACAGTAATGCTCCACAAGTTGGTATGATTCATGCTGCCATGAATGAATTTGGTCATGCCCACGAAGATTATACTTCTGCACCGATGTCTGTGTGTTCTGCCATGAGTCAAGGCTATATCGGATATGATCTGCAAAATGCCATTCGGGAGGAACTATTAAACCGTGGGATTTTTAGAACGGTCAGCACCATACTAACACAGATGCTCGTAGACCCTTACGATGAAGCATTTTACCAACCCAAGAAAATTGTAGGACGTTATATGACAAAAGAAGAAGCGGATGCCGAAGAAAAAAAAGGTAATTATACCATCGAAGAACCGGGAAAAGGTTATCGTCGCATCGTATCTGCACCAAAACCGGTGGATATTATAGAAATTGATGCCATCAAACTTTTAGTGGATGCTAATCAAATCGTCATTGCTTGTGGCGGTGGTGGCATTCCCGTACTCCAACAAGGAAATCACCTGAAAGGTGCCAGTGCTGTGATTGAAAAAGATTTGGCGGCTGGAAAACTTGCAGAGATGATTGATGCCGATGAATTAATTATCTTAACCAGCGTTGAAAAAGTTTCTCTGAACTTAGGTACCGATAAAGAAACACCTCTTGATCAGCTGACGGTATCCGATGCTAAAAAATATATGGCAGAAGGACAATTCGGCGAATTTTCCATGCTTCCAAAATTTGAAGCCTCTGTAAACTTTATTGAGCAGCGACAAGGACGAAAAGCACTGATTACCTCTTTTGAAAAATTAATGGATGGAATAAAAGGAAAAACAGGAACTACCATTGCGTAGTTCCTGTTTTTCTATTCTATATCTAGTTTGGGTGGTTCATCTAGATGCTCTGAAACATATTTTCCATTCTTCTTGCGTTGTCGTACGCACTCGGAAAGTAAGTATTCTATCTGCCCATTCACTGACCGAAAGTCATCTTCTGCCCACGTTGCAATGCCATCGTAGAGTGTTTTTGACAAACGTAGTGGAATTTGTTTTTTCGTTGTATCAGCCATATTTAATACAAGCTGCCAGAATTAACAATTGGCTGAACATCATGATTTCCGCAAAGTACCACTAATAAGTTCGACACCATAGCTGCTTTTCTCTCTTCATCTAAAACTACAATATTATTTTCATTTAGTTGTCCCAGTGCCATTTCCACCATACCAACTGCACCGTCTACAATCATTTTACGAGCATCCACAATGGCCGATGCCTGCTGTCTTTGTAGCATAACTGCTGCAATCTCCGGCGCATACGCCAAATAAGTAATCCGTGCTTCTAGAATATCAAGACCTGCTTCTGTCACTTTTCCCTGAATTTCATCTTTGATACGAGCTGCTACAATTTCACTGGAGCCACGCAGACTTCCTTCGTCCGCAATCCCATCCCCTGTTGTATCTACGTCCGGTGCCACATCATATGGATAATTTCTTACGATATTACGCAGGGCACTATCACATTGCAAAGACAAATATTCTTTGTAATTATCCACGGTAAAGACCGCTTTGGCCGTATCCACTACACGCCACATCACAGCAATCCCAATCTCAATTGGATTTCCTAAACAATCGTTAATCTTCTGTCTGTTGTTATTCAGTGTCATAATCTTTAAAGGAATATGCTTGCTTCCTCTTTCTATCGATACATTTTCATTGGCCACACCGGATGCTTTTCCACGGCTGTTTCGCACATCCCCACTTTGGCTAAGTTTGGTACCAGCTGCAGGATTCACTGCGGTACAGAATGGATTCACAAAGTAAAATCCTTCTGATTTTAATGTGCCGATATAGTCGCCAAATAGTGTCAACACCAGTGCTTCTTGCGGTTTAATTACTTTTAATCCCATAAATGGAATCCATCCAATACAGGCCCAGATGATGCCGATTACCAAAAGTGGAGTACTGCTTATGTTTCCCACCACAATGGCTCCTATGGATGCAAAATATAAGAATAGTAGCACGACTACAACCAACAACCCATTTTTCTTGTTTTTAAGTACTTTTTCTTCCATAATTGATTCCTCTTTCCTTATTTGATATCAAAATCATATCACTCTGATTTCTAAATGTCAACCTTTTTACAAAATAATATAGCAGGGAATATGTATATCCTTATTCCCTGCTATCCTTAGCTTATAATCTATTCTTCTAAATGATGTTGTTCTATCACTCTTTCATCCAAATGATGTTTTTTCATATATTCATATACCGTCTTTGGAACCAAGTGACTCCATTCTGTTCCTTCTACAATACATTGTCTGATTTCCGCTCCGGTCGTTCCCTTTTCTTCCGGTGTTTTTCGCCATAAAATTTCTGTTTTTACACCTAATCCATGAAGCATCTTAAGTTTTTCCTCATCCCAAGCATCACAAATACTCATATAATATATGGCATCTTTCGGTGCATACTGCAAAATATATTCCGGACAATTAATGGGAAATGGCACAATCTCAAACGCATCCCTTGGAACTCCAAAGTCAAGCAAAGCGTCATGAATCATCTCATAACGTTCAAAATAAGTCAGTGGATTTGCACACGGGGTAGAACGTTGCAAATCATTATCTGTTTCTCTAACATCGCGGTCATCTGGATTCGTAATTCCGATGTACAACGTATTGCAACGCATTTTAGCTGCAAGTATATATTCCATATGTTTTAAATGTAATACTTGAAAACGTCCATGTATCAATCCTATTTTGACCATTTTTCTCTCCTCTTACTGCATTTATTTCTTTTCTTATGACTCTTTATAGTATAATACATACAAACGCGGATAGCAAATTCTAATTATTACTTTACTTCTATTAATTCATATTCACTATTTCCAAGTCCAATTTTTACACCATGTTCAATTGCCACTCGCCAATTTGTATTGGGACTCACATTATGAAAATGATCCTGATCTTTGTGATGAATATTTTTTGCCAATACACTTCCCTCTATGATGGGTTGCCGATTCACTGCATCTGCACAAGCCACATCTATGGCTACCGGATCAAAAGATGCGAACATCCCCACATCCGGAACAATGGGAATGTCATTTTCCCCATGACAGTCGCAATAAGGAGATACATCTACTACCAGACTAATATGAAATTGCGGTCTTCCGTCCACTACTGCTTTACTATATTCCGCAATCTTTCGATTTAAAATGTCAAAAGATTCATCTGATGCCGAACATACTGCGTCTTGATGACACACACCAATACATCTTCCACAACCCACACATTTATCATGATGGATTTCTGCCTTTCTATCCATGATCGTAATGGCATCATGAGCACAATTCTTAGCACACACCCCACATCCGATACATTGTTCCTGATTAATGTCTGGCTTACCGGCACTATGCATTTCCATTTTACCTGCCCTGGAACCGCAGCCCATTCCAATATTTTTTAAAGTGCCGCCAAATCCGGTTGATTCATGTCCTTTAAAATGTGTCAGTGTAATGAAAATATCCGCATCCATAATCCCCTGGCCTATCTTGGCCTCTTTTACGTACTCTCCTCCTTTGACCGGCACTAATTGCTCATCGGTTCCCTTTAAACCATCTCCGATAAGAATGTGACATCCTGTTGAAAACGGCGAGAATCCATTCACATAGGCGCTTTCTATATGATCTAAGGCATTCTTTCTTCCACCGACATAAAGAGTGTTACAATCCGTAAGAAATGGTCTTCCTCCTAACTCCTTCACTACATCTGCCACCGTTTTCGCATAGTTCGGGCGTAAATATGCCAAGTTTCCGGGCTCTCCAAAATGCATTTTAATTGCTGCATAATGTTTTTGAAAATCAATGGTTCCAATTCCCGCTGTTTTGATTAACCGTTCTAGTTTTTGCTGTAAATTATCATTATTTTGTGTATGTAAATTTGTAAAATAGACTTTTGATTTTTTCATCTGTTTTCCTACCCTTCTTATTTATTTAGTATACGTCATTTTTTTTGTTTTTTCCATCTACTTTTTAAAAAATTAGTCCAAAATCTACTCTTTATATGGTATCCTATAAATATGCACAAGTGTGAAAGGAGTAATGATTATGGCTCGCCCTACCAAAAGCAGACGTATCTGTCAAATGCCTGAAACCATTGAATTTGTTCCCTGCAACGAACAAAAAGCAGATGCTATTTTACTTGCTGTAGAAGAATATGAAGCAATACGGTTAATTGATTATCTTGGACTTACCCAGGAAGACTGTGCAGTTCAGATGCACGTTGCAAGAACGACGGTACAATCCATTTATGATTCTGCCCGCAAAAAACTGGCAGATACTTTAGTAAATGGAAGAAGATTAGTGATTCGCGGCGGTTGCTACGATGTCTGTCTCAACGCTGCCAAATGTGGTGGGAAAAATTGCAGTGAACAAAGTTGTCGCAAAAAGCGGTGCGAAGGTAATGAAACTCAATGCCAGCATTGTGAAAGTCCAAAAAACTTTTCATCTTTATAATGAAAAAAAGAATTTGTCCAATTTAGTTATTGACTTATGTCAGAAACGGATGTACAATAACTCTACAATATTAGATATGGAGGTTATGTATGAAAATAGCAGTTACTTATGAAAATGGTCAGGTGTTTCAACATTTTGGCCATTGCGAGAATTTCAAGATTTACGAAGTAGAGAACAATGAAGTAAAGACCGCTACCGTTGTAAGTGCCATTGGCAGTGGTCATGGTGCTCTTGCAGGATTCCTTAAAAGCAATGATGTAGATACACTCATTTGTGGTGGAATTGGCGGCGGTGCCCGAGTTGCTCTTGCGGAAGCTGGTGTACAGCTATATCCCGGCGTTACCGGTAATGCAGACGAAAGTGTAACCGCATTACTGAGCAAGACATTAGCCTTTGATCCAAACACCATGTGTAACCACCATCATGAAGGTGGACATACCTGTGGTGAAGATAAACATGGTTGTGGCAGCAACTGTTAAACAGCAGAAAAATACCCTCAGACAATTTCTCTGAGGGTATTTTTTATGCATTCTTTTTTCCACAAAAAACTTCTACTGCTTCTCGTAACGTAGTATCTTCTCCCACATTTCCCGGGAAAATCACATAAGGAACATTGGGGAATTTACTTTCGCTTCCGGTTTCCCATACAGGAATTCCGGGTCTAATCTGTCCAAGCACCGTAGCTCTTTTTACCGCCAATGCTTTCGTTCCTACATCACTGGAAGTAATGCCTCCTTTTGCAATGACAAACTGCGGTTCCACGTTTAACTTTCCTACCAAAGATTGCACTGCATCAGATATTTTAACGGAACGAACAAGTGCATCTTCTTCTGAATCTTCCGCAACCACTAAAAGTTTACGCTTGGTGTAGATTACCACTGTTTTTCCATCTTTTAGTATTTGTTCCTCTTTCTTTAAAACGGTTTGAATTTCTTCTTCAAAAGCTTTCGGGTCTAATACTAAATCTGAATTAAACTCTATGCATTCTACGTTTTGAACTTTTTTCAGCTCCTCAAGTTGTCGTGTAGTCTTATCCGTATGAGAACCAACTACCACAATTCCTCCATTTGCATTTTGCTTTTTCACCATATCTTCTTTCGTCAAAAGTTCTCTGGTTGTAATTCCACCTAGTGCTTTCACAAAAGAAGCTGCTGTTCGAAATAAATATGTTTTTCCCATGGACATTGCCCGATATAGTGCGATGCAAAATACTTTTACATCTACATCATCCACTGCATTCACTACCACTTTATTAAAATGCTTCACTTCCATTAATTTCTGGGTGATTCCATCCAGATTTACATTACGAAGTTCCTCCAGTGAAATACTAACCACTTTTTCTTTTTGGTATCTCCCCTGTGTCTTTTCTTCAATATAGGCTTTCAGGTCAGAAGATGTATACCCAAAAGTTTTATCTTTGGCAAATTCTGTTTCTCCTGCCGGAATTAATTCTGTCCCATATCTCACGTAATGAATATCATTCAGCGTAAATCTTTGTCCTTCTTTAAAAAATGGACATAGGATTTCCCCATCTATCACTTTATTTTCTTGTTCTTCCATAACACTTTTTAAAGTTTCTGTTTCGAGAGGATAGTGACCTCTTAAAGTACTGTCACTTCTGCTCACCAACAGGTATCCCTTATGTTGTATGGCTGCCGTTTCAGAAACAGTCTGAGCAATCTGCCTATGTGCCTCTTCGGTCTGGGCCACAGTAAATCCTCTGGAATTGGTCAAGATGTAGAACAAGTTATTTGTTTCTTGAAACCCTTTTGCAATGCTTTCCTTGGTCCAATCAGTATAAACCGATACATTGTGAACTGTCTGTACCCCTGTCGGATCATCATCCAGCACCACAATTTTCACATTGCTTGCCTTTATTTCCTGATTGAGAAGACGATCGATCAATGCTTCATCTACTTTTTTTTGTTTCTCTAATATACTTGCATCTAATTTCATCTTTAATCTCCCCCACTTTTAAACATTCATTCCCATCAACTGTGGCAGCGATAAAGAAATCGCCGGAATGTATGTGATTAGCATCAAGATAAGAATCATCACTACAATCCACGGCACGATACTTTTCACCAGCCGGTCAAAGCTAATATCGCCGACCTGACATGCCATAAACAAATTCGCTCCCAGAGGCGGTGTAATGAAACCAATAGAAAGATTCATTACCATGATAATACCAAAGTGAATTGGGTTCACTCCCAATTGCATTACAACTGGCAATAAGATTGGTGTTAAAATAATAATTGCGGCATTGGTTTCCATAAAAGTACCAACAATTAATAGTAATACATTGATTAACAACAGCACCAATATTTTACTGTTCGTGATACCTAATATAAAGTCTGCAATCTGTGCCGGTACTTGGGTAATTGTTAAAATTCTTCCAAATCCAGTGGAAATACCAATGATAATTAAAACAGTAGCGCACATCAGACAAGAGCGATACATAATCGGCACCAGGTCTTTTACTTTTACTTCTTTGTAAATAAATATGCTGACAATAATACCGTACACACTGGCAATTGCCGCTGCTTCTGTAGGTGTAAAGATTCCACCATAGATTCCACCTAAGATAATCACCGGAATTAACAGACCCGGAATCGCATCAATAATAATTTTAACAGCCTCTTTCAAAGAATATTTGGTATCGTCTCCTTTATATCCATGTTTTTTAGAATAGATAAAAGAATAGATAATCAGTCCGGCGCCGATAACTAATCCCGGCACAATCCCAGCCATGAACAATCCGGATACCGATGCACCTGCTGCAACTGCATATACTACCATACAGACACTTGGTGGAATGATAACACCTACGGTTCCTGCTGTAGATACTAATGCACTGGAATAACCTTTGTCATAACCTTTGTTTACCATGGTCGGAATCATAATAAGACCAATGGCTGCAACCGCTGCTGAGCCGGTTCCGGATATCGCTGCAAAAAATAAACAAGTTACAATGGTTACAATTCCCAAACCACCGGTAAGACGTCCAAAGAAAATACTGGAAACTTTAATGAGTCGTTTAGAAATGCCTCCTCGTCCCATAATTTCACCGGCAAAAGTGAATAAAGGCACTGCCATCAATGGGAAGGAGTTCAGTCCTTGAATCATTGACTGTACAAAGGTTTCCATACTAATTGGATCTTGTGTAACAATAGTTGCAAGGGATGATAATCCTAAACTGATTCCGATCGGAACAGATAGGAGTAAAAATATAGCTAGTGATACAAATAAAATAATAGCGGTCATATTAAATTCCTCCTATTTCGGGAAACAAGTTTGATTATTTTCATAATAGTTACCATCATAATTAATATACTTATCCATGTCTGCATTCCAATTGCGGATCTTCCAAATAATTACCTGAATATTGCGGACTACCATCATAAAGAATCCCAATACTCCTGCGAAATATAGTACGTTTTGACTCCACGGCACTGCGATTAACGTATCGTGATATTTTGCTGCATTCATGCAAAGTATAATGACTGCTTTAAGTCCCACTACACAGAATATAAAAAAGAAAACATCGCATAACAACAGCATGATTTTTTGTACTTTTTCTGGGAATTTTTCGCAGAAAAATCCTATTCGGACATGTCTGTTATTACGGGTTAAATATCCAAAACTGGAAAACGAAACCCATACAAACAAGATACGGGAAACTTCCTCCCCCCATGAAAAACCGGTTTTAAAAATAAACCGCATAATTACCTGCAAGGTAATCAGACCAAGCATCAAGGCGAAAAATACTACCATTAAAACTGCTTCAAAATTCACATCTAACCATCGAATTATTTTTTTCAATTTTATCTCTCCTTTACTCTTGGCGTTCTGCTTCTACCGCTGCAAACACGGTGTCATAGATTTCCGGGCCACATTGTTTTATAATATCTTCTTTAATTGCTTCATTCATTTTCTCGCCCAATTCTCTTCTAACCTTTAAATCTACTTCATTTACTGCAAAGCCTTCTTTTTCCAAACTGTCTAGAACAGAATTTTCAGTTTCATCCACCAGTTCCCAGTTATAATCAATGGCTTCTTTTGCCGCTTCACGGATAATTTTCTGATTTTCCTCTGATAAGGAATCCATAAATTCTTCATTGGCATACCACAAGAAATTGGTAAAAACATGTTTGGTCAGTGACCAATATTTTTGTGCTTCATAAAATTTTTCCGTGTAGAAACTATTGGTTGCACATTCCTGCCCATCAATTAGTTTCTGCTGCAAAGAGGTGAACAATTCATTCCAGCTGACACTGGTAGGGTTGGTTCCAACTGCTGTCCATGCTTTGATCTGCAATGGATTATACCCTCGCACTTTCAACCCTTCTAAATCTTCCGGTTTTACAATCGGACGCTTACTATTTGAAAAATTTCGGAATCCCAGTTCCATATATCCGATCCCAGTCAAATCCATTTTCCCTAAAGGTTCCATCATCTTTTGTCCAACTTCACCGTCTAACACTCGTTTTGCATGTGCTGTATCATCAAACATGTAAAAACTTTCCCACACAGCGAATTCTGGGATTGCTGCTGTAAAATTACTGGTGGTAGTGGCACTCATTTCAATGTCACCTCTTCGGGTCTGTTCGAAGGTATCCGAAACACTGCCCATCTGCGCCCCCGGGAAAATCACTACATCAAGCTTATGATTGGAGCGTTCTTCCACTAATTTTTCAAATTTTAAAAATGATTTATGTACCGGTGTCTGCACATTATTATCATGTGCAATTCTTATTTTAATAACGTCATCTTCTTTATTTTTCTCTGCACATCCACTTAAGCTTATGGCACCAAGCACTCCTAGTGCTACGCATACCAATGCTTTACAATTTTTTTTTCTCATCCATAACCCTCCGCTATGTATCACTAAATGGGTGTTCCTATCGTTCCTTATACTGTTCTTCAAACTGTAATACCATATCTCTGGATGCTTTCGAAAGTGCTACTCCATCTGCCATGGTTACTACATATTGATATCCCTTTTCGTAAAGCGCTTTTGCTTTTTCAAAATTACCTGCTACCGTTCCTAAAAACTTATTGGAAGCTCCTACTTTTTTCTCAATGGTACGAATCATTTCCTGTACTTCCGGATGGGAAGGATCACAGAAATGTCCCATAGAAGTAGCTAAATCCATTGGTCCGATAAAAATACCATCTAACCCTTCCACTTTTAAAATCTCATCTAAATTTCCTACTGCTTCCGGTGTTTCCATAGCGACCATTAACATCACTTCTTCATCTGCATATGGGAAATAGTTATCATTACCCAGACCATAACCTTGTGCGCGAGAGCTTCCTGCTACTCCACGAATTCCCTTGGTTGGATATTGCATTGCTTGTACTGCCGCTTCTGCTTCTTCTCTTGTATTAACATATGGTACTAAAATTCCGTTCACGCCTGCATCCAGTATTCTTTTAATCGCTACAAAATCATTCCATGGAGCACGTACAAAGGTATCCACGCCATATCCCTTAATTGCCTGTAATTGGGATATCAGTGTCAAAATATCGCCAGGTCCATGTTCCATATCAATCATGAGCCAGTCAAATCCACTTCTAGCCATAATTTCTGCTGTAAATGGGCTTGCTATCTGCAACCATGCGCCTACGGTCTTCTTTCCGTCTTGTAACAAATGTTTGGTCCGATTATAAAATTTTTCATTTAATGGTAACATGTTTATGCCTCCTAATTCTTTCTCTACATTTCGTTAAGGTCTGCTTGTATCCTGTATTTTCCCTTTAATTCCATTAATTCTTCATATGTGGTGATTGGCACTGGGATTCCCGTTTCTTTTCGCTCTACTTCTCGAATATGCTCTATTTCACCTGGCATGTACATTTGCTTTGTGTCATCCCACATTGGCGTATTTTTAATTCTCTGATAATATTCACCCATACGATCTTCCATCTGGTCTCTTCCAATGATTGCGTCAATGTTAATTGCAATCATAAAATGTCCGGTAAGACTTGGCTCAGTTGGGTTTGCATACATGCTCTTCATTTGATGAGAGAATACGCCTCCGGTAATCACTCCAGATAAAATATCTACCACTTCTGCAAGTCCCATTCCTTTGTGCTCTGCAGCCGGAAGCAAATATCCTTCATGTGCTTTTTGAGGATCGTCCGTAGGTCTTCCTTCAGAATCCGTTCCCCAATCCATCGGTATCTTTTCTTTCTTTTTCATTGCAAGTGTAATTTTTCCACCTGCCACTTTGGAGAAAGAAACATCCAGACAAAATGGAAAATCTCCGTAAGTAGGAACTGCAACCGCCAAAGGATTATTACCGACCACTGGTTCACTTGCTCCTGGAGCTACAATCAATGGCAATACATTGGTCATAGAAAATCCAATCATTCCTTGTTCTGCTGCCATACGTGCATAAAGTGCACCTGCTCCAAAATGATTACTATTCACGACTCCTACCATTCCTACGTTATATTCCTTTGCAAGTGCTATGGCACGATTCATCGCCGTTTGTGCAACCACGAATCCTGCTCCGCCATCGCCATCAATTACTTCTAGCCCTTTACCGCCTCTTACTGTTTGAATATTCGGTTTTACGTTAATTGCACCGTTTAACATTCTTTGAAAATAAGCCGGTGCTCGTAATACTCCATGGGAATCAATTCCCCAAAGATTAGATTTCACTAAACATTCTGCATGAAATGCAGCGTCTTTTTCATCCATTCCTGCTTTTGTGAATAGTTCTGTTACAAATATTTTAATCGCATCCGCAGATACAGTTACTGTGTTTTTTGCCATAATAGTAGTCTCCTTTTTTAGCGCGCCCCACTATGTTGTTTTTCGTTCCACCATTTCACATGGAAATAAACGAAGTCCTTTTTGAGGTGTATTGTTTTGTTCTAATTCATAAAAATAGTTACTTACTTCTTCTACCATTTCCTTCATGGGTTGACGGATTGTTGTAATTGCATAACTTTCCCAACCACTGATATCGATATCATCAAATCCTATAATTGCCACATCCTTTGGAATTTGAAGTTTCAAATCAAATCGTGCCGCATCTACTGCACCCATAGCAATAATATCATTGGCACAAAAAACAGCATTGGGTGGATTCTCCCTTTGAAAAATTCGATTCATATGCGCCCGACCCACATCATACAAGTAATCTCCTTCTTCTACGATGCATTCTGTTACGCCACGCTCTGCCAAACGATCCAGATATCCTTTTTTTCGTTCTCCTGATGTGGTAGTAGTTCTGCCACCAATAAAACCAAATCTTGTATAATGATGATCCAGGAAATAATTAGCAATCATTCTTCCTGCCTCTACACTATCGCTGCATACAGAAAGCACATCTAAATCTTTTACTTTTCGATTGAATAATACAATCGGTATATTTACTTTTAAGCATTCTTCTGCAATCTCATTAGGTAGTGCCGGAGATGCAATGACCAGACCATCCACCCGGTATTCCATCACTCGGTTAATGATATAACTGATATCTTGTTCTGAACGCATCTGGAAAAATAGTACCTGTTTATTAAATTGCTGCAGACATTGTGTTAAGTAAGCAAATACTTTCGTATAAAACCGATTGGTGACATCTGACAACACCACTGCAATAATATTTGACTTATTGGAAGATAAACTACTAGCCAGTTGATTAGGTTTGTACCCTAAAACTTCTGCTGCTTCCATGACTTTTTCCTTTGTCTTTTCGCGAACCGATGGATCATTTGTAAAAACTCTGGAAACGGTGGCCTGTGATACCCCTGCTTTTTTTGCTACTTCTATCGATGTAATTCCTTTTGTTTTACTTCTTTTACGTGACATATGAAACCTCCTCTTTTAATTAATACGTATTCATATTATACCGCAATGTTCCTATGAAATTCAATTAAATTTGGAGGTTTCTGTCTTTTTATCTGATTTTATGCTTCTAATACTTCCATTCCACATTCCCGCGCAAATGCTGCAACTTTTTCTGTGTAATCACCATATACCAAAGCGAAATGATGACCTACATGTTTTTGACATTCATGGAATTTTTTTGCATCAGCAACCGTGTATCTTACTGCATGCTTACATTCTGGCGTTAGATAGTCATCACAGCCATTGATAGTTCCTTTTGCAACCATGATTTTCTTCATATCTGGACTGATATTTACAAGCGTTAATGCTTCTCCTTCATCTTTGGCAAAATCATATCTCATAGTCGTGCCCCAGTTATCCATAGTAAAGGATACGAATTCCGTTGGAAGAGCAGGTGCATCATACCCTTTCATTTGTGCGGAAGCAACATCATGCAGTGTACGGCACTGATTTGTATTTTTGTCCAAAACCATGGTATTTCCCATGTAAGGTGCTCTTTTTGCAATGTTCATCAAAATGGAAATGGAAATTACGGATCCCACATCTCCTGCACAAGCAGATGCAATTCCTTCATCTTTTAGTAAGGAATGTGCCAAACAGAATGTCAATTTACGTTTGTCTAATTCTTTGGTAGCACATACTTCAAAACATGGCATGGTAAATGCATTACAATCATAATGCTTCATCATTTTTTTAATAGTAAGGTAGTATTCTACGTCATTCACAATATACTTAGATGGCATATGAACACCCTTAGAATCAGCAACTAGTTGGTCTGCAATCGCTACTGCTTCTTTTTTCTCCTCATCGGTTAAAGCATCTAACCATTTAAATACATCTTCAGAATTCACATGCGCAAACTGCACACCAAATTTCTTGGTAATTTCATCTAAGTTAATATAAGAACTCTGACATCCAAATGTAAGCATAGAGCTTTTTAATGGGAAGAATATCTTGGTCTTACGCAGTGCTTTTTTCAAGCGTAGTGTTTCAAAGGTCTGATTCATTTCTTCAAAATCTAAGAACCCATAAGCTTCGTGATTAATTGCATATAAATGAGCAGTCATATCTACATGGTCACATTTTGAGATTGCTGATTTATTAGGTGTATGTCCAATTGGCTTATTGGTACGTTTTGCTAGCTCTACTGCAAAGTAGGAAGAAATTCGTAATCCTCTCACAAGATAAAAATCCGTATTTGCATCATCTGCAACTGCTTTTTGCATTTCGGATTCACGCAATGCGAAATCTTCATTCCACACTACGACTGCCGGCTCCAGCATATTGACATTGCTTAAATCTACTTCGGTTGCTAATTCATTTTTGAAAATTTCAAATTCTCTTTGACCGGATTCCATATCAGCTTCCGTAGTTAACGCATATCCTTCACCGTAGCGGCAAGGTCCCATATAAGCATTGAGATGATACATAGTAAATAAAATCGGTTTTACATTTAATTTCACATTGAGTGTACTGCTTTCATTCATTTTCTTCATTTTATTTCTCCTTCACTGTTGTTGTTATAATTTCATTAATAGCATCTGCCAAACAATCTATTTCTTCTACATTGTTTTCTTTTGAAAAACTAATACGTAGTGTTGTATCTCTACGTTTATCACCTAGCCCCATAGCTTCTATTACACGGCTTTTGGCGCCTTTGGTGCAGGCTGCACTTCCGGACACGTAGATTTCTCTCATTCGTAATTCATGAATCATGGTGTCCGTCTGGACCGGTAACGTGGAAATATTAAGCAAATAGGGGGAACCTCCTACCGGCGAATTAATCTCAATTCCTTCGGTTTCCTTTAATCGACAAAGCAAATGATCTCTTAGTGTTGTTACCTTTTCCCCGTTTTCTTGTAAGGATTTCAAAGCTTTATCAGCGGCAAACCCAAATGCTGCAATGGAAGATGTGTTTTCTGTTCCCGGTCTAATTTTGCTTTCCTGTGCCCCTCCATACTGTAACGGACATATTTCTAATCCTTCTTTGATATATAATGCTCCGCATCCTTTCGGTGCATGAATTTTATGAGCACTCATGGATAATAGATCTACGTCTATTTCTGTGATTTTAAATGGTATTTTGCAAAACCCTTGTACACAGTCACAATGGATAATCGTATTGGGATTCTTTTCCCGTACCCCTTTTACAATTTCCTTCACTGGAAGTATTTCTCCTGTTTCATTGTTTACTGCCATAACGGAAACTAGGATTGTATTTGCATCCACTTGATGAATGACATCTTCTGCCTGAATACGACCATTGCGGGGTTTTACAAAACTCACTTCATATCCCTCTTTTGCAAGGTGTTCACAAGTCTCTCTTACAGAGGAATGTTCGATAGCAGTTGTAATAATTTTATTACCAAACTTCTTTTGATTCTTAACGCTTCCTTGTATAGCCAAGTTGTTACTTTCCGTTCCTCCAGAAGTAAAAAAAATACGTCTTGTAGGTGCACTAATTACTTTGGCTATATGGTACCTAGCTTGTGTAATGAATTGTAGGGCATCTCTTCCTAGTAGATAAGGCGAAGAGGGATTCGCAAACTCCCTTGTCATCATTCGAACAGCAATTTCTGCTACATCTTGATCTACCTTCGTTGTTGCACTATTATCTAAATAAATCACCGCTTCTCCTTTCTTCGCATCTACAGCCCTTTTACTTTTCCTTTGATTCGATATACTTTATCTACAGCACAAATAAATATTTCTTTACCATCAGGGCCCCCAAAACAGAGGTTTGCTACTTGCCCTGGAAATACAATTCTACCTAAAAATAAACCTTCTTTATTGAAAATATGAATGCCACCCTGGGCACAGCAATATAAATTTTCATTCATATCTAGCTTCATGCCATCCGGAAGTCCTACTCCGTCCCCCTGCGTAACTGCCCATGTTTTTCCATTTTGAAGTCTGCCTTCTTCGGTCACATCGTACACCTTAATCAGCTTATTCACTGAATCATTGATAAAGAGTTTCTTCTCGTCGGCGCTAAAGCATAAACCATTTGGTATTTCCAGTTCTTTTTCTTCCAAAAAAAGATTTCCTTTACTCAAACAATATACCCCGTGAAAAGATAGTTGACGCTTTCTTTCCACTCCTACTTTAGATGGATTCCTTCCAAAATGAGGATCTGTGAAATAAATATCTCCATTGCTTTTTACAATCACATCATTGGGGCTGTTCAGTTCTTTTCCCTCGTAATGTGTACAAAGCACTTCATAGTTACTTCCATCACCATCTCTTCTGGCAATTCGGCTGGTTGCATGCTCACAGCTGATTACATTTCCTTGACTGTCCATTGCGTTTCCATTTGCTTTAAAGCTATAATTTGCAAATACACTCAGGCCCTTTTCATCATTCCATTGATACATCTTATTTCCTGCAATATCGCTAAAAATAAAACTTTGTTCCTTTTGATTCCAGATAGGTCCTTCTGTAAAGATTAATCCATCTTCTTTTCCTGCTAAAAGTTCTAGCGATTGGTCTTTCTCAACCAGTTCCTCTATTTGTTTTTCTTTTACTTCTATGTTAAGCATCTTCTCACCACCCGACTCTTCTAAATTAACCTACTGTCTTCACCGGAATATTTAGTAATGCGCACACTTCTTCTAACTCTTTCGCACAATCTACTCCTACTCCTGCAATGTGATTGGAATTAAAGGTATTCATGAAATCTTCAAAATCCATGCTCGTCTTGATATAAGACATAGGCAGTTGATGTTTTCCTCGTGATTTGGAGAATTTTGCATGTCGTTCATCATCCGGTGTAATCATCTCACCTTTGATAATAAACATTTGATATTTCCCTGCAACTCTGGTCAATCTAGCTAATGTCACCGGTCCCGGTGCTGCCACAAAGAGTGTAATTGCTCCTCCTGCCGGTCTGTTTGCTTCAATTAAATTCATTTTTGCAAGATTTTCTTCTGCCTTTGCACTTCTTGCTGCAAACCATGCGGAATATGCCCCGCAGTTAGGAAGGTAAATAATACCGTCTTTTGGTTCCAAATGACTGACATCTGCGAACATCGTAGCCATTCCACCACTGACACCTTTCAGCATCTGCATCGTTAATGCTGCATCCGCATCAGCTTCACATGCAAATGCAGTTACTTCTTTTTCACCTTCTGCATCAAATGGAGATGGCAAAAATGCAGCTGATAAACACTGTGGTGTATAGTGATTCGTCAAATCCGGCATACATTTAATTGCCGCAAAATCGATTTCTTTTTCTGCAATAATATCTTTGGTGGCCAAATAACAGCGAACCTGAAAACGGAATCTTTCGGATGTAAATTTCTGACCGTATGTAATACATGCTGCACCTTGCTCCAGCCATTTAATCATCTTGTCCACTCTTGCATCTTCTACTAAGTCCGCTCTTCTTACAATTTCCAATTGATCAATATGTTCGCAGTCAATTCCAAACATTGACTTCCATTGCATCGGATCATAAGTACCTGTATCTATTCCCAAAGAACGTCCACCGAACATACCAAAGACACTGCCTTTTAACTGTTTTACTACTTGAGCGGCTTTGGCAACTGGTACCAATTTTTCTTCCAGTAAAGAAAGAATGGCCGGATCATCATAATTTTCTTGAATACGCACATGTGAATATCCAATTTGATTCAATGCTCCACCTGCTCCAAGTAACCCTACCGTTGCATGAGAACCGGTTTCCCGATTTGCAAATAATATCGTCGGAAGTCCCATTTCCTGTGCTGCCACGGTTGCTAAGTTTGGCCAAGTCCAGCAAGCAATATGAATGACCAATGTTTCTACTCCTTGGCTCTTCATTTGTTCTGCCTGTTCTTTAATTGCTTTAATACTTCTTGGAAGTTCTTCAAAACAACATAACTCTATCGGAAGTTGTTTTAAAGTTGTGATTGCTTTTTGATGGCGATCTGTAGCAAGTGCTTTGAATACATTATTCCATTCATGTTCACGAGGATCTCCAATGGTAATCATACCTACTTTTGGTTTTTGCATCATCATTTTTTCTACCTCTCTTCTAATCGTTGAAAATCTTCTTCTGTTACAGTTTTATACCCTGGAACTGGGAATGCCTGAAAAGAACGTCCTCCGTCAATATAAATGGTTTGACCAAATATAAAGTTGGAATCTTCACACGATAAGAATACTGCTAACTTCCCACATTCGTTTGGCGTTCCAATTCTCCCGATTGGTGTTCTCGAGATTATGGTGTTCATTAATTGATGGTCATTTCCAACTCTTCTCATCAATTCTGTATCAATCGGTCCCGGTGCAATTGCATTTACTTTAATATTATGAGGAGTCAGGGCAATTGCTTGAACTTTTGTCATCTGCACGATTCCACCTTTACTTACGGTGTAAACTACTTGTGAATCCAATCCCAGATAGGAATTCACACTGGCCATATTTACAATGGATCCGCCTTCTCCCTGCTTAATCATCTGTTTTGCAGCAAATTGTGTGCCAAAGAACATTCCTCTCAAGTTTACGTCCATAATGCTGTCATATTGTTCCGGAGCTATATCTATAAAATTTGTTTTTGCAGGATCATTAATTCCTGCATTCGCCATATAGATATCAAGTCTTCCAAACATGCGAACTGTTTCATCTACCGTATTTTGTAGCATTTCTAAATCAGCCACATCTTCTTTTACATATCTTACTTCGCCAAGTACACTCAACTCTTTTTGCGCTTCTATACCAACTTCTTCATTTCTGCCAGTTACTACAACTTTTGCGCCTTCTTTTAGGTACTCTTGGGCAATTCCGTACCCGATGCCCTTAGTACCACCTGTTACAATGGCAACTTTACCGAATAACTTCATGATTTCCTCCTTTTTTATTTAGAGGGGTATCTATAAAACGATACCCCTCCCTGTTTTTTTAATTATCTATCTACTGGTGGTTTTTCTCCAACTGCGTAACGTGCTTTTACATCATCAATGACTTCTACAACATAATCTACACATTTATTTACGATGATTTCTCCCTTTTCCTTTGTTGCCAAAGTAGGAACGCCAATAACGCCACTCTTTAATTCAATGTATTCTGGTCTTGCGAATGTTCCTTCAAAGTGATACATCATTCCTGGTTCTGCTGCCATTCCTGGTTTGATTTGGAATTTAGAATTAATCAAGGATTCTCCTCCATCATCAATTGCTTTTGACATATCAACATATTGTGGATATAAGTGTAATGCTACTGATGTCTCTGCTTCGTCTGCATGAGTCATTGGTGTTTCAAGATCTGTTGCATTGTCACGAAGGAAGTCATACCAATGCATTGTTAATACGAAGTATCCTTCTAACCCAAGTTTGTTCATAGCTACTAACGTAGAAGCTACCTGACCATGTGCAGAAAGAATAATGAATTTTTTATATCCGGCGTTTGCAGCACCGCGTACGATATCGCAAAGTAATGCAGTATGTGTATCATATCCTACCGGGATGGTACCTGGCATATGCCAATGATGATAAGGATGTGCTCCATAAGGCAATGGAGGTAATAACATTGCTCCTGTTTTTTCTGCGATTCTTTCAGCTAATCCAAATGCATTGTAAAAATCACTTCCACATGGACAATGTGGTCCATGTTGCTCTGTTGCTCCAATTGGAAGGATTGCAATATCACAATTTTTAACATCCTCCAAAATTTCGTCTTTTGATAATTCATGCCACCATAAATGTTTTCTTTTTAACATCGTTTTCTCCTTTTCCTGTACTCATCACTTCTTTGTAATAAGTATAATTGTTATTAGATTCTTTAATGTATACGTATTCATTTATTGGCAAAAAATAAAGCGTTTTCTTCAAATCTGCTTACTATGTCTTATTATTCTCTACCAGCATATATCTTTTTCGCTTTTTATTAATACGTATTCATTTGTGTTTCTTTGTACATAATAATATACAATGTTCTATTTGTCAATATTATTGTTTGCTTTCTTTTATTTTTGTTATATGTGCACAATTTTTTCTTTCCTAATTGTATACTTTTTCTTTTTTTGGAGATTTTATCCAGAACTCTTCTTTAGTACTAGTCAACAAAAAAGGAAAAGAATGCCTCTTAGCACTCTTTTCCTTTTTTTCTTCGTTTATATATGACTAGAATTTAGAGTATTGTTCTCGGATGGATTGCATTTCTGTTGCAATTTCATCTAAGTCTAAAACCATTTCCATCATACTGATTTGCTCTTCATAAACAGCGTCATCAAATTCTTGTTTCATTTCTTCTTCACATACGTGATACACTTGAAGTCCTAACTGGACTCCTGTCAATGGACCTGCGAAAGTAGGATCTCCTGCTGTTACTGTCTCAGCAGCCAAACCGGAAGCTTCTGCTTCCCCTGCACCTAATAATATAATCAGGTTCTCTGGGCCGAATTCTTCGGCAAAATCTTTTACTCTTTTTTGATTCTCTAGGTCCATTGCGCCTGCGCTTGTTCAGACAAAGCACTCTGTCGAAGAAAATACAACATCTGCGCCTGCTGTTTTCGCACATTCAGCGATTGCCGGTCCTGGAATACCATCGCGGTCGCCAATTACAACGGCTTTTTTACCACTTAAAATACTCATTCACAATTCCTCCTTGTTTTTTATTTTGTCTTTTATGAAAAGATTAAATATGTGCCTTAATCATTTCCTCGATACTTTCTGCTGTTGCATCATCTTTTACCACTTCTGCAATTTTTTCTCCACCTTTGTAGAGTACAACTGCAGGTAAACCTAACACCTTTTGTCCAATTGCTAAACGGCGTGCTTTTGTTGTGTTCAATGCTGCAAATTTAATTTTGTCTCCATAGGTTTCTGCCAATGCATGCACGTGTGGCATCAATGCCTGACATGGTACACAGCCGTCGCCATAGAAGTCTACTAATACAGTTCCTTCTGCTTCTAACACTTCCGTTGCAAATATTTCCTTTGTCAATTCTAACACTGCTTATTTCCCCCTTGTAACTTTCTTTGTTTATAAAGTAACACATTTTTAATAACCATAAAGATGATAAGTAATACACCTACATAACCATTTAAAACATAGATAATATTTACTAATTTAGCAAATGGTATTGTTAAACTAATTACAAATCCAGCAAGTGCCAAGATCACGGTTAGCACTTTAAAAGAAGTACTGTTTTCTTTTGTAAATCTTGAAGATGCTGTCCAAAGCAATGGTACCGCCGTGGTATAAATTCCCAAAAGAATTACAATGGAAAATATCGCCGCAAACCCTGGGGATATTTGTTTTGCTAAAATCAAGTTTGGTATCTGTGCCGCATGTATTGCTTCTATATTAGCAATTAAGGCGAAACCAATTAATAAAATAGCCACTGCAATTACTCCACTTGCTAAAAACATTCCGGTAGTCAATTCTTTGAATTTGTTTTTAGCTCCTAACTCTGCCATAAATCCAGCAAACCAAAGCAAACAAAATCCTCCATAAGAACAACCGGAAAAGAACCAATGATTCGAAGCTGCCATCACTTCCACTTCTCCTGAAGCAATCAGCCTTGCGCCCTCTGCTACTTGGCCAAAATCTCTAAAAAGTGTGATTGCTCCAATGGCAATACATAAAATAATAATAACCGGTCCTACTTTTCCTAATACATCTACCATGGCGTTTAACCCACCAACTACCGTAATTCCTGCTGTAATTGTGAGAATCGCGCCACCCACTATTAATGGTAATCCATATTGTTGGTGTAAGGTAGCCGACGCTCCGGCTACCATTACAATAAAGGACATGTAACAAAATATCACTGCAAAATAATCAAACAATATACCTACTTTTTTTCCGCAAAAATAGGTGAAAACCTGACTACCTCTTTCAAAGTTGGCTGTAGAGCCTGCCTTTGCAAAATTGTAGTTGGTGTACAAGAAGATACACAAAAATGTAGCCACCACTAAAATACTTTTATAACCATATGATGTAAAATATTGTAATATCTCTTGTCCCGTAGCAAATCCAGAACCAATTGTAAACGCGATCACTGCCCCCGCAAAAGTAAGTACTTTTCCTATTCGTACTTTATCGCTATTCATATAAGCCTCCCTGTATTTTCAGACCAATGTCTTACTCAAAAACAGTCTGTTCGTCAATAGGTGTCTGCAATGCCAGCAACGCTTTGTCAACTAACTTCACACGAATCTTCTTACTATCTTCTTCTCCTAATAATGGGTTTCCTAATGGATATGGGATTCCCACTGCAGGTACAATTCTATTTGCACCGATTGTCAACGAAATCGGAACTACCGTTGCCATATGTACTACTGGAATTCCTGCACGTTCTACTTCTTTTACCATCGTTGCGCCGCAACGAGTACAAGTACCTCATGTGGAGGTTAGTATAACGGCATCTACACCATCGGCTACTAATTTCTTGCTGAATTCTTCTCCAAATCCTTTGGCATTACCTGTAGAAGTTCCGGTTCCTGTTGTGGTGACAAAGTAATTTGCAAGGCTTCCAATTTCTCCCGCTTTTTCTTTTTCACGCAATACATCAAGTGGAACAACCAAGTTTGGATTTGCCAATACAAATGCTCTATCATATCCGCCATGAACGGTCATAAAGTCATCTGGGCTCATAGTATCCATGCCTGTAATATCATAAATTCCATATCTTGTTGCACTGGAAGATTCAATATGATCTGGGTTACCCTGTGGAACAATTCCGCCAGAAGTTACAATCGCAATTTTTGCTTTCTTCATATCCACTACTGGATCAACTGGTGCCACACGATCAAATGTTGGCATTGGATATTCAGTTTCATATGCTTCTCCGGTACATTTTTTCACTAATAATTCTACTGCTCTTTCAGAACCTCTCTTTTCGTGGAAGTAGTTCACACGAATTCCACGTTCCAAATAGCCTTCTTCGGATGGCCCTAATATTTCTTGTCCGGTTGCCATCTTTTTAATTAAGCCCGTCATAGCAGGTAATACTTTCTTCATTCCAGCTGCAGAAATCGGAGTTTCTACTACGATTAAATCCTTACGGAACATGTCTACCCCTGGATTTTCCGGATACATACCGGTAATAACTGGAATATTTAATTCGGATTCTACTGCTTTTGCAATACTTCCGCATGCAACGCCATAACGTCCTGCATTAAATGCTGGTCCTGCAACAAAAAGCTGTGGTTGATATGGTTTTACCATTTCCACGATTTGAGCCTGTGCCTCTTTGATATTCTCTCCGAAGTAGTTGTCACCACAGATAACCGTTGCCACGATTTCATATTCTTCGCCCAGACCTGCTTGGATTCCAACGCCTGGTCCTATAACTCCATCTCTGATTTCCGGTTTCATATCTGCTTTATCTTCTCCGCCGATTCCGCCGAAGAATTGATTGATATAATGTACAATTTTAATTTTTCCCATGTCTGTTCCCCTTCCTAATAGCCTCTTGCAGCTAAATGATTGTATCCATTTGCAATGGTTGATGCAATGATAATCTGTAACTCTGCGTCAAAGCTTCCGTCAGAAGCCAAACATCCGTCGCTTCCACCTATCTGTGACTCAATATAGTCGGTCATTCCAATTACTTTGTCCATAGCTGGGAAGTGTAACATTGCATTTCCTTGACCACAAGACACTAATGCATCTGCTTCATCTACAACGTCTGCTAATGATTGAGATTTTCCATCTTTTCCTGGGAATTCATCTGTAATCAATACAACTTTCACGCCTTTTTGAGATACTTTTTTACAATTCATCATTAAATCGGTGTCTGGATTACCATATCCTTCTTCCGTAATAAGCACTCCATCTAATCCAAGCACTTCTGCTAATTTTGCAACCATGTCTGAACAACGTTCTTTATCTGCAAGGAATACATTTTCATTCGTCAAAATGACTCCAATAAAGTTCAAGTCTTTTCCATGACGTTTGTAGAGATCTTCGATTACTGGGTTGTTTAAGTGATGGAAAGTCGTTACCTTATCGCAAGGTGCAACACAGTTTCCACTGATGATAGCTCCATCCATAAT
>JAVWVS010000019.1:0-40032 GCA_036666555.1 Lachnospiraceae bacterium
AAGCTATTACTAGCTTTGAGGGGATTATTTTATTTGGAAGGTGTCAAACTCCCGAATCATAATGCCTCCTATTTTTTCTTCTCTCATTATTATAGTATAATTTTTTCAAAAAGCAATGTTTATTGACGAACCCAATGGCCAAGTCTATAATAAATATTATACAACAGTAGAAAGAAGGTACAAGTAATGACAAAAGATATACAGATGGAACAGCTTCAAGCAGATGCTGTGGAAATTTTCAACTCCGGATTTGCGTGTTCGGAATCCATTATTTATGCAATTAAAAAAAATTTTGAACTAGATGACTTGTCCGATGATGCAATTGCCATGAGTTCCGGATTTCCTTGGGGACTTGGTGGCGCAGGATGTATCTGTGGTGCATTAGCTGGCGGAACCATGTGCCTTGGTTATTTTTTCGGACGCAGAACCCCCGGAGATCCAGCTATCAATAAGTGTTTTAAACTAACCCAGGAATTACATGACTATTTCAAGGAAACTTGTGGTGGAACCTGCTGTCGTGTCTTAACAAGAGGAAAAGAAAAAAATTCTCCCCAACGCAAAGCCCAGTGTACACAGTTTGTATCGGATACTGTAAAGAAAACAGCCGAAATTATCTTGCGAGAGTTGGATAAATAGAAAAAGGATAGAAGCCTCTTGACTTCTATCCTTTTTCTATTTATCTGGTATATTTCTTACAATTTTTTAGTTTCATTTCCATAATATGCATTTTTACCATGTTTTCTATTATAATGTTTGTCCTGTAATCCTTGTGGCGCTATCTGACTGTTGGGATTGATTTGTTCACACCTTGTCGCCATCTTCGCAACCTCTTCCAATACAACCGCATTGTGCACCGCTTCATTTGCATCTTTTCCCCAAGTAAAAGGTCCATGGTTTTTACAAAGTACTGCCGGCATAGATTCATAATTTCTTTCCTTAAAACAATCCACAATAAGTATCCCCGCATTCTTCTCGTATGCTTCTTCAATTTCCCCTTTCGTAAGATTTCTTACACAAGGAACTTCCCCATACATGTAATCTGCATGAGTCGTTCCGTAACAAGGAATTCCTCTTCCTGCCTGTGCCCAACTAGTTGCCCAAGAGGAATGAGTATGTACAATCCCGCCAATATTGCCAAATGCTTTATAAATTTCTGCGTGCGTTGCTGTGTCTGAGGATGGGTTGTACCGTCCTTCCACTTTATTTCCTTGTAAATCTACAATTACCATATCAGCCGGAGTTAATTCATTGTATTCTACCCCACTTGGCTTAATTGCAAATAATCCGGATTCACGGTCTATACCACTTACATTTCCCCAAGTAAATGTAACTAATTCATATTTTGGCAATAGCATGTTTGCTTGCCATACTTTTTCCTTTAATTGCTCTAACATTTTCTCTCCTCTAAAATAGCTAATTTTCAAATCGTTTCCATACCGGATTCAATGCGTCCACTACCAATCGATAAGTTTTATATTTTTTTTCATAAATCTCTCGATACGTTGTCCTTGGTTTCACTGTTTTTGTAATTGTAACTGTTTTTTCAATTGCATCTTGATAGCTGCCATAAATACCGGATGCAATCCCAGCTGCAATGGCTGCCCCTTGAGCTCCTAGCTCTTTGTCTGCAATAACATCGATGGGAATTTGTAATACATCTGCAAATATTTGTACCCACACTTCCGAATTTGCAGCACCACCAGAAAGGCGTATACTGCTTGGTTTTGCCCTATTCTTTAACAGCTTATTTACATGCGTTAAATGAGAAAATACAATTCCTTCATATACCGCACGCAACATATGCTTTTTGTTGTGATAGGCCGTCAGTCCAATAAAAGTTCCTTTCGCAAGTGCATCTTCATTAGAACCATTTAAAAACGGCAAAAATATTACATTGCAATCTTGTGGTTCCAGCGAAGCCACCCATTCATTGGTTATGTCATAAATAGAACCGCCCTTTTCTTTTTCAATAGCTTTTTCATAGCCTAGCAAATTGCGTATAAACCACTCCATATTTCCGGCCGAAGTAGGACTGCTCTCTTCGATTAAATAGTAACCCGGAATACAAAACATCGAGTTAAGAGCCACTGTTCCATTAAGAATTGGTTTCTTTGCTATATACTCATTAATGCTCCATGTTCCAGCAACCATACACATCTGCTCTTCATCCAACAATCCGGAGGCAATCCCACAAGCATCTATGTCAAACATTCCGGCTGCCACTGGAATTCCTTCCGGCAATAATGTCTTAGCCTCTGCCTCTTTTGTAATATACCCACAAATATCCGCTGAATATTTTAAAGGTGGAAGCTTATCAAAAATCATTTCCAAACCGTAATAAGACAATAGTTCTCTATCGTATTCACCGGTTTTCATATTTACCAGATTTCCTCCTGTGAAATCCGTGTATTCTGCATATGCCTCACCTGTTAGCATATATCGAATGTAGTCTTTTACAGAAAATATATATTGTGTACATTCCAAACTCTCCGGAGCATAATCTCTAATCCATGCTAACAACGCAACTGGCTGACAAGCTAAAATATCTTGAAATGTTTTTTCATAAACTTTTTCAGTTGTACCATTGAGATGCCAATCTTTAACATATTCCCAAGCACGCATATCCGTAGAAATAATTCCATTGTAGGACGGGTTTCCTTGAGCATCTACCATATAAAGACCTTTTCCATGACCTGAAAAAGAAACACCTCGAATATCCGAAGGATTAACCTCACTTTTTTCAATACACTCCTTAATTGCTTGTGCATTTGCCAGCCATAATTCTGACATATTTCGTTCTGTATATCCTGGCTTTGGAGTAAGTGTGACTGTTGGTATGCTTACTACCGCAATCTGTGTTCCAACTTCATCAAACAAAGCAGCCTTAGAAAAAGTTCCACCATTATCAATTCCCATTAAGTAATTCATATTAGTACCCTTCCTTTTCCAAATAAGCGGTCATCATGCAATTGGCATATTCTAAATCTGCTTTCCACTGTGGATTTCCCGTATACCAAAATTCTGTCACAAACTTTCGTACTCCTATTTCCCATGCAGTCTGAATGATTTTTTCAAAATCCACTTGCCCCGTTCCAAATGGAATTTCTCGGAATTTTCCGGGTACTGTCTCTTTTAAATGTAACGCTACTGTATGACCTGCCCCTCTTTGAATATCTTCGTATACATCTGTTCCATAGGTTATTGCTGCATTATTAAGATTTCCGGAATCAGGATACACATTTAGATAAGATGAATTTATTTTGTCTACGTAGTTCATTGCTTTTGACACGGTATTCATAAATTCTGTCTCCATTGTTTCAAATCCCAAAGTAATGCCCACTTTCGCCGCCATTTGAACCGCCTTTTTTAAATTCTTTTCAAAACGTTCTACGGTATCCGGTGTGGACTGCTCGTAATAAACATCATATCCAGCCAATTGAATAATACGAATTCCCAGGTCTTCAGCCAATCCAATTGCCTTTTCCATAATTTCCATGCCTTTGGCAGCTATTTTTTCGTCACTGCTTCCCAGTGGATATTTTCGATGACCACTCAAACACATCGTTTGAATTGGCATATCTATTTCATACATCCATGTGACAAGTTCAAAACGTTCTTCCTTGGTCCATTCCAATCTTGCTAATTTATCGTCTGTTTCATCAATACTAATTTCTATAAAATCAAAACCTGCTCCTTGTGCCGCATAAAGTTTTTCCTTCCAACTCAGCTCTAATGGCATAGCTTTTTCATATAACCCTAATGTATACTGCTTCATACAAAATCTCCTTTAACTTCTATAGGATATCACCCTACACTCAATCTAAATGAAAAAGTTGTTTCAGATCCACACTCACCGGACTATTGTCTGGATTTGTTTCCATGATATCTGCCATAAAATCCCACCATTTTCGATTAATAGCACTATCTGCTCCTTGTGCCCAAAGCTCTTCATTTTCAATTTCAATATACCCAAAAAGAGTTAAATTTTCTTTATCCAGAAAAATCGTATAATTTTTTCCACCATATTCGTGTATCATATCTATCATTTCCGGCCAAAGTGCATTATGTCTTTTTTCATATTCCTTTTCCATCCCTTGGTAAAGATGCATTTTAAATCCCTTTATCATACTTGCTCCTTTATCTGTCTTCCTTCAATAATAGAAACCGCTGACGTATCTATAACCTCTATTTTCATAGTAACGATTACAAACACCACCAGCGGTTCTACTCAACTAAAAATTTTCCATTTTTTCATTATCTTTATTTTGGAATTACAGTTTATCAATCCACTCTGCCATATTGGTCTTGTAGAAGATGTATGGTGTACCTGCCAAAACTGCTGTTCCTTTTCCACTTTCATAAGCTTCATACTTTTCTGCTGGATAATCGCGGAATTTAGCCATTTCAAAGGAAGAACCAACTTTTCCATCAAAAGAACCATCAATTGTTGCCATTGTAGAAGCTCCTGCAACTGCTCCTAGATGAATAACATCCCATAGCATCATGTATGGACACACTGATTTAAATGCGTCATCATCTGCTTTTGTAGGCATGAAAGATTGCATTTCAGAAGGTAATCCCAAACCGGTTAGTTTGATTTTACTATCTGCGGATTTTAAAGATTGTCCTGCTGCAGCAATACCAACTGTCGTAGGTGAAATAATACAATCCACTTTATTTTCTGCAATAAATGCCTGTGCTTGTGTTGTAGATTCAGTTAAGTCATCATTACCATACTTTTTATCTAATTCTCCACTTACTTTACCCGCATATACAGCTTCTTTTAATTCTGTTTCCATTGCTGCTATCCAACTATTTTGTACCGGAGTGTCAATCGATGCTGAAAGCACACCTAATTTGATTTCGTCTCCTGAGTAATCTTTCAATCCTGTTTCAATAGCTTTTTTCATGTCTCCATCTTCTGGATAGTCTTCACCCATTGTAATCAATACAGCTGCTTGTACTAAATAAGAACCAATATCTTGTACTTCTGCCTGATTAATATGTGTAGTACGATATTCTGGATTCGCTTCTGAGTCGATGGATGTAATTGGGATACCTGCATCCTTCGCTTTTTTGAATACTTCATCATAACCAGCATCACCATTTGTGGAAATAGTAATTGAAGCTACTTTTTGTGTAATCAATTCATCCAACAATTTAACTTGAGCTGCTACCGTTGTTTCAGCAGGACTCTTGTAAACTGCCTTTTCACCCTGGTCTTTCAGGTATTCATTAAAACCTTCAAACATCAAATCACCAAACGTATTTCCGGTACTCTTAAACATAAATACGTGGCTACCCTCCAATGAATCTCCTGATCCTTTTTTCGTCTCTGTTTTTGCAGTATCTTCTGATTCTGCAGGTTTTGTCTTACTACAACCCGCAAGCAAAGATAATGACATTGCTACACAAAGACCCATTGCTAAAAACCTTTTGCACTTTCTCATTTTGTTTCCTCCATTCTTTTTTTAGTTTCTTATACAAGCAATGCTTAAATGCACTGTTTATATCATAAATAAAAATATTTCCAAATTAGTTTGCAAATCTCTGTTTTGCTTTTTGAGCATCTGCTTTTATTTCTATTTTCAATGCGGCAGTCTGCTCTTTGCATTTGGTTTGCAATCCCGTAATTTTTGCTTGATATTTACTGATTTTTGCTTCCTTCTCTGCTTCAGTAAGTTTACTGTCTTTTTTTGTTTCTCCAATTAAACTTCTTAAAGCTTTCGTTTCCTCTTGCATTTTAATATTTAATGCTTCAATATTTTTATTATTGGCATACATCAATTTTAATTTAATGTTTGCTATCAATTGTTTATTTACATTCGGAATAAGCACTGCAATAATTAGTATAAAACCCGTCAAAATCTTGCGTGAGTTGGCATCTACATCCATAAGACCCAGTGTATATATGAGGAATGCCATGATTAATGTTCCAATAACCGGTCCATAAACTTTTCCTTTTCCACCATTCGTGGAAATTCCACCAAGTACACAAATAGCAATTGCATCTAATTCATATCCGGTTCCCATTGTCGAGCTAACACCACCGCCCATACGTCCTACAAAGAAAATGGATGCTATGCCGGCCATCAGCCCCATGATAATAAATACTGTCATTTTCGTTCTTTCCACGCTAATACCGGAATAAGTAGCAACGGTTGGATTATTTCCAATAATATATAATTTACGACCAAATGGCGAACGATGTAATACTACCATAAAAACACCTGCCATCAGTAAAAATATAATGAGTCCTATCGGAATACCTAATATATTCGTCCACGCTAAATCTGTATAAAATTTAGGGAAATTCTTTAATACATTGACATCTAAAATAATTTTTGCAATTCCTCTAAAAAGCATAGATGTTGAAATGGTTACAATTACCGCAGGCATTTTAATATATGCAATCAAATATCCATTAAAAGCTCCACAAGCAGCTCCTGACAGTAGTCCAAATAATACACAAAGTATCATTGGAAGACCTGCATCCATAGATAAACCTGTTACCATAGAAGCAACAATCATGGTAGCTGCTACAGAAACATCAATGTCACCAAGCATTAGAACAAAAATCATCCCTAGTACCAGAGGGGATAAATCCATCCCCGATTGAATAATGGATTGAATTGTTCCCGGTGAAAAATATAGATCTGACCTCATTGTAATTAACGCAATATTAATTAAAATAAGTATATAAATCAAAATCATTTCCCATTTTAAAAGGAATTTAGATAATTTAAATTTTTCTTTTACTGCTAAATCATTAACAGGTACTTTCACTTCGCTACTCATTATATTAAAGCACCCCTTTCTTTTAATACTCGTTTTTCTGCAGAGCGTGCAGTAAAGATATTAATTGCAACGGCAATAATGATAATTGCTCCTTGAATCGCATCCTGCCAAACACTTAGACCCGGAAGTAAGCTGATAAAGTAAGTAATAACACTCATCATTAGAAACCCTATTACCACACCATCGATTTTTCCACGTCCGCCAGTAATGCTGACTCCACCAAGAATACAAATAGCAATTGCCTGCATTTCATATCCCTCACCCATGCCGTAGTAGCATATAGAATAATTGGCTGTATACAACATCCCTGCTAATCCTGCCAGCGCACCACAAATGGTAAATGCCATAAATGTGATTTTGGCTTCTTTAATACCTGCAATTTGAGCAGATTCTTTATTTGTACCAATTGCATAAATTCTTCGTCCAAGAGCAGTGTATCCCAAAAAGATACCTGCCACGATAAATACTATTAATACAATCCATAAAAGGTTATAAACACCAAAAGTTTTACCACCTGCAAAGTTTACATAACTTTCTGCAAATTGGTGTGGAAACCACCAATTACCACCACTGGCTAAAAATGCAAATCCACGAAAAATATACATGGTACCAAGTGTTGCAATCATTGGAACCATCTTTAAATAACCTACAATAAATCCATTAAATGCACCACATAAAATTCCCACTGCAATACCAAGTAATGCCCATACAATTGCAGGTACATCTTTATTATTACTCATCAAAGAAGAACATATCACGCCAGCTAAACTAAGTGTAGATGCTACTGAAAGATCAATTCCTCCTGTAATAATGACTAACATACTTCCAACTGCTAAAAGTCCATACACAGCATTATTTCGAAGCATATTTAAAATGGATGTTAAAGAGTACATGGAAGGAGTTACTATTGCTGCGACAATCAATAGTACCAGAAATCCCACTATAAGACCAAAATTTCTATTTCCAGTTACCTTTTTCAAAAAAGAGCTATTCTGTTCTTTCATTACTTTACCTCCTCTTCTTTATGTTTCAAGGAAGCTTCCAGAATCATTTCTTGTGTTGTTCCGTTTGCTTCAAATTCTCCCGTTACACGACCTGACTTCATAACTATAATTCTATCTGCCATTCCAAGTACTTCTGGCATTTCAGACGATACCATAATAATTCCATAACCACTAGCGGCTAATTCATTCATAATTTCATAAATGGAATACTTTGCTCCTACATCAATACCTTTCGTTGGTTCATCTAAAATTAAAATTTTCAAATCACAACTTAACAATTTTGCAAATACAACTTTTTGTTGATTTCCACCAGAAAGTGAGGATGGTGGAGCACTAATATCTTTTGCCTTTAATTGAATTTTTTGACATAATTCAATTGCATTTAGAACTTCTGCATCTTGCTGAATTGTCACACCTTTTGTAAATTTCTTCATTACTGCCGAAGATACATTCTGATAAATAGGAAGTTCATTTACCAATCCCTGAATTTGCCTATCTTCTGGCAAAAGACCAATTCCATAATTCAAGGCATCAATAGGACTGTTTATCTTAACCTTTTTTCCCTCTAATTTAATAGTTCCACTATCTGGCGTCATAATTCCAAAAATATTTTGGCATACCTCTGTACGACCGGCACCTACTAGTCCTGTTAATGCTAATATTTCTCCCTTTTTCACTTGAAATGAAATATCTTTAAAATATCCTTCCTTGGAAATCTTATCTACTTCTAATAGAACTTCTCCAATTTTTGCATT
Organism: Lachnospiraceae bacterium; assembly: GCA_036666555.1. Taxonomy (GTDB): domain Bacteria; phylum Bacillota; class Clostridia; order Lachnospirales; family Lachnospiraceae; genus UMGS1251. The sequence goes on from JAVWVS010000019.1 coordinate 8,558, forward strand.
TTTTTCCGGATACATTTGACTTAATTCACGTCCAACCATTTCTGCTATTAATTTTTGATTAGAAATTTTATCTACTTCCCAAGTTCCTATGTATTGTGAATCTCTAAATACCGTAACACGTGATGCAACACGATACATATCTTCAAATTTATGTGTAATGAAAATAATAGAAACTCCTTCGTCCCTTAAATGTTCTGCTATCTGATATAACTGCTCACATTCCGTTCTTGTAAGAGAAGCCGTTGGCTCATCCATAATCAGTAAATGTGCATCTCGAGAAAGTGCTTTTGCTATTTCTACTAATTGTTGTTGTGCAACACTTAACGCTCCCATTGGTTTCGACACGTCTATTTCACTACTAAGTGGCTCAATTAATTCCTTTGCCCTTTGAGTCATTAATTTCCAGTTATACATTCCAAGTTTATTTTTTATTTCCTGTCCCATAAAAATATTTTCTGTAACAGACAAATCTGGAAATGCTGTAACATGTTGATAGATTGCTGCAATACCTAACTTTGCTGAATCTGCTGTAGAACGAAGTGTTATTTTTTCGCCCTCCAGAAGCATAACACCACTATCTGGTTGATGTACACCTGTTATAACTTTAATAAATGTAGATTTACCTGCTCCATTTTCACCCATAAGAGCATGTATTTCACCTTTTTTTAATTGAAAGTGGACTCCGTTCAAAGCTGTAACACCACCAAAGGTTTTAACTACATCTTTTAATTCCAAGATATAATCACTCATCCTATCATAACCCCTTCCTAACTTTTTTTTGCATTTTGTCATTGCTTCGTAACCTAACTATACTCGATTTTATTCAAGTATCAATATCAAAAAAGGTTTTATCGGTATCTATTCTTGTTTTTTTCAACATATTTGCCATTTTTTTACTAAAATGATATAATAATTGTACATTTATTGACTATATGGTTACCATATTATTGAAATCTAAACTTTTACTGGAAAGGATTGACAAATGAAAATACCAAAAAGACTATTTCCTGTAGAATATATTCATAAAGAAAACAAAATAACTGCACAAACAGAAAGTCTTCCTTTCTATATCAAAGAATGTGGCTATGGAAATGAACGAAAGTTTTCTTTGGGAAATGAAAACAACTATTCCGAATACTTACTTCTTTATTCTATTTCAGGTGTTGTTCGCTTTACTAAAAATCAAAATACGCAATATGTACATCAAGACAATATTATTGTATCTGCATGCAATACTCCTCTTACTTTTACACGAACCACAAAAGATTGGACTTTTTTTTATATTGTCATCTGCGGAAGTCATGCAAAAAAATACTATAATCTTATTAGAACGCCATCTTGTGTACTTCCTGCCAGTCCTCTTAATCATACCTTGGACTATTTTATTGAGGCTGTTTCCTTAAATTTTAAAAAAGAAGTTTATACAGATATGCAAGCAAGTCTGATTGTTCACAACATTTTATTTGAACTATATCGTATTTCATACAATGTCTTAAAAGCGAAAGCAATTATACCCGTACAAGAAACTATTGTAAATCAAGCCTTGCGGTATATTTCTGTTCATTACAAAAAAGATCTAGATATTGATACCATTTGTAATGAAGTTAATTTTTCAAAATACTATTTTTGTAAAATATTTAAGGAACATACAGGAATTACAATTCATCAATATGTGAATGAATTTCGAGTGAACAAATCAAAAGAACTATTGTCTTACTCTAAGTTATCAATTAATGCAATTTCTACAAATGTAGGATTTAAAAATACCCTTACTTATAGTCGTGCTTTTAAAAATTCTATGCACATGACTCCAAGTGAATATCGAAAAAATTTTTAAATATCCTAAAAAAGAGAGCTATCACAGCTCTCTTTTTTAATTTCAAACTTTATTCTTCTGTTGTTTCTTCCATCATTTCTTCCATTTCTATTTCCGTTTGCAACTCCGGTGAAGTGTCTCTTACTTTTGCAATGCTTGCAACTTTATCATTGCCTTGGATGTTAATTAATTTCACTCCGGATGTAACACGGCCAAGCATGGATATGCCACTACATTCCATACGGATAATAATTCCTTCCGTATTGATAATCATGACTTCATTATCTTCATCTACAGCTTTCACACCTACTACATTACCTGTTTTTTCTGTAATCTTATAACATTTGACACCTTTTCCACCACGGTTCTGACAGGTGAATTCATCCATTTTTGTACGTTTCCCCATACCCTTTTCGGATACGATCAACAAACATTCTCCCTGGGTATTCATCTGCATTCCCACTACTTCATCCCGGTCACCTAAATTCATTCCTCGAACGCCCATAGAAGTTCTTCCGGTAGAACGGACATCTTTTTCATTAAAACGAATACACTGTCCATATTTTGTAACTAAAATAATATCTTTTTCATTATCTGTTGCTTTTACTTCGATTAGTTCATCTTCTTCTCGAAGTGTGATAGCAGCAAGTCCTGTTTTTCTAACATTGGCATAATCTTTAATCGGTGTCTTTTTTACAAGTCCTTTTTTCGTTGCCATAAACAGATAGTTACCTTCTTCATACTGCCTAATCGGTATCATTGCTGTAATCTTTTCTTCCGGCATCAGTTGAAGCAGGTTGATAATGGCCGTTCCTCTTGCAGTTCTGCTAGACTCCGGTATCTCATATGCTTTCAATCGATAGACACGACCGGTATTGGTAAAGAACATTAAATAATGATGGGTAGTCGTCATAAATAAATCCTCTACATAATCTTCACTAATCGTCTGCATTCCTTTAATACCTTTACCACCTCTATGCTGGCTTTTAAATGTATCCATAGTCATACGTTTGATATAACCTAATTTTGTCATAGCAATCACTACATTTTCTCTTGGAATTAAATCTTCCATAGAAATATCAAATTCGTCATATCCTATAGATGTTCTTCTTTCATCTCCATATTTATCACTGATCATCATAATTTCTTCTTTAATGACACCCAGTAATATTTTTCGATCTGCTAAAATTGCTTTAAATCCTTCAATTCGTTCCATTAATTCTTTGAACTCATTTTCAAGTTTTGCTCTCTCCAAACCGGTGAGTGCACGTAGACGCATATCAACAATGGCTTGTGCCTGTGCTTCAGACAACTGAAAACGTTCTATCAAAGCATCTTTTGCTTCCTGAGTAGTCTTGCTGGCACGAATTAACTTAATTACCTCATCAATATTATCCAGGGCAATCAATAATCCCTTTAAGATATGTGCACGTTCTTCTGCTTTATTTAATTCATATTTCGTTCTTCTGGTAACCACTTCTTCTTGATGTTTCAGATAGAACTTCAGCATTTGCATAATATTTAATACTTTTGGTTCATTATTTACAAGTGCAAGCATAATCACACCAAAAGTATCCTGCAACTGTGTATGTTTATATAATTGATTTAAAATCACACTGGTATTTACATCACGGCGCAGTTCAATACAAACTCGCATACCTTCTCTGTTGGATTGGTCACTTAAATCTGTAATTCCATCTATTTTTTTATCCCGCACCAATTCTGCAATTTTTTCAATCAAACGTGCTTTATTTACCATATAAGGAAGTTCTGTTATAACAATACGATTCTTCCCATTTGCCATTGGTTCAATTTCTGTAATCGCACGTACACGAACTTTCCCTCGACCGGTACGATAAGCTTCTTCAATTCCTCTTGTCCCAAGAATCTGTCCACCGGTAGGAAAATCAGGTCCTTTTACAATTCCTAGAATATCTTCTATCGTTGTTTTTTCATTTTCATCTATTTCATCATCAATAATTCTGACTACTGCTTTTACAATTTCCTTTAAATTATGGGGTGGAATATTCGTTGCCATACCAACTGCAATTCCGGACGCACCATTGACTAAAAGATTGGGGAATCTAGAAGGAAGTACTACCGGTTCCTTTTCTGTTTCATCAAAGTTGGGTGCAAAATCAACCGTATTTTTATTGATATCTGCAGTCAGCTCCATAGATATTTTGCTCATACGGGCTTCCGTGTAACGCATTGCTGCAGCACCATCTCCATCCACAGAACCAAAGTTTCCATGCCCATCAACCAGCGGATATCTGGTAGACCACTCCTGAGCCATATTAACTAATGCACCATAAATAGAACTATCTCCGTGAGGATGGTATTTACCCATGGTATCACCGACGATACGAGCACATTTACGATGTGGCTTATCCGGACCATTGTTTAATTCAATCATTGAATATAAAATTCTTCTCTGTACCGGTTTCAAACCATCTCTTACATCCGGAAGCGCACGCGCCGCAATAACACTCATTGCATATTCGATATAAGATTTTTCCATTGTCTTTTGTAAATCGACCTCATGAACTTTATCAAAAATATTCTCTTCCATTTTTTATTCCTCTCCTATATATCTAAGTTTTGGACATATTTTGCATTTTCTTCGATAAACTCACGTCTCGGCTCTACTTTATCGCCCATTAATGTTGTAAATGTTAAATCGAGTTCTGAAGATGTTTCTTCATCCATGGTAACACGAAGTAAAATTCGATGTTCCGGTGACATAGTTGTTTCCCATAATTGAATCGCATCCATTTCTCCAAGACCTTTATAACGTTGAATTTTATTACTGTTATCTCTTCCTACTTCTTGTAAAATATTTTCCAATTCTTCATCACTGTAAGCGTACCACTCTTTTTTATTTTTTTCCAACTTGTAAAGTGGTGGCTGTGCCAGATATACGTATCCATCTTTTATTAAATTTGGCATAAAACGATATAAGAATGTTAATAATAAAGTACTGATATGAGCTCCATCCACATCGGCATCTGTCATAATAATAATTTTATGATATCTTAACTTCTTAATATCAAAATCATCATGAATTCCTGTTCCAAATGCAGTAATCATTGCTTTGATTTCAGCATTTCCATAAATTTTATCCAATCTTGCTTTTTCTACATTCAATATCTTTCCACGAAGAGGCAAAATAGCTTGTGTAGCTCTATCTCTTGCTGTTTTTGCAGAACCACCCGCGGAATCTCCTTCGACAATATAAATCTCACAGTTCGCCGGATCTTTATCCGAACAATCTGCTAATTTTCCCGGAAGTGAAGTAGAATCCAGTGCAGATTTTCTTCTTGTCAAATCTCTTGCTTTCCTTGCTGCTTCTCTTGCACGTTGAGCCATCACTGATTTTTCAATTGTCATCTTGGCTACAATTGGATTTTGTTCTAAAAATATTTCCAATTGCTTACTTACAATATTATCGACAGCTCCTCTTGCTTCACTATTTCCAAGTTTTTGTTTTGTCTGTCCCTCAAATTGTGGGTCTTCTAATTTTACACTAATAATAGCAGTCAGCCCTTCTCGAATGTCTTCTCCAGAAAGATTCACTTCACTGTCTTTTAGTATTTTATTTTTTCTGGCATAATCATTAAATGTTTTCGTAAGTGCATTTCGAAATCCAACAATATGAGTTCCACCTTCCGGTGTCGTAATATTATTAACGAAACCATACGTATTATCACTATAAGAATCGTTGTGCTGCATTGCAACTTCTACGTACACATTATCTTTTTTACCTTCACAATAAATAATATGATCATAAAGAGGTGTTTTACTTCTGTTTAGATATTTGACGAATTCCTTGATACCACCTTCATAACAAAAAGAACGTTCTATCAGTTCTTCGCCTCTTTCATCCCGTAAATTTATTCTCAAATTTTTGGTTAAAAAAGCCATTTCACGAAATCTGTTTTTTAGCGTATCAAAATCGAATACAATTTCCTCAAAAATGGTCTCATCCGGTAAAAATGTGACTTTAGTTCCTGTTTTTCCTATTTCACATTCTCCAGACACGTATAATTTTTTCGCTACTTTTCCTTTTTCATAACGTTGTCTATATATTTTACCTTCACTGTATATTTCCACTTCCAAAAAATTAGAAAGAGCATTTACTACAGATGCACCTACTCCATGAAGGCCTCCGGATACTTTATATCCCCCTCCACCAAATTTACCACCTGCATGCAATACTGTAAATACAACTTCCACTGCCGGTAATCCTGATTTATGATTAATTCCAACTGGTATTCCACGTCCATTATCAATAACAGTAATAGAATTATCTTTATTCATGGATATAAAAATAGTATCACAAAATCCTGCTAACGCTTCATCCACTGCATTATCTACAATTTCATACACCAAATGATGTAATCCTCTCATAGATGTGCTTCCGATATACATTCCCGGTCGTTTTCGAACTGCTTCCAACCCTTCTAGTATCTGTATCTGGTCTGCACCATATTCTGCACTCATATAATTCCTCCTAATTCTCTCTTATTACTTGTCCTTTTTGGACATGAAATATTTTGTTTATAGAAAAACGATGATTCACAAACTCATCTACACCTGTACAGGTAATTAAGGTTTGTATATCATGAATACTATCTAATAAATAGTTTTGCCTATGCTTATCAAGTTCAGACAACACATCATCCAGCAACAGTATTGGTGTATCATGAATTAATTGTTTCACCAATTCAATTTCTGAAAGTTTCAATGATAATGCAGCGGTTCTTTGTTGTCCCTGAGATCCAAACTTACGAATATCAATGTCATCTATCATAAAAATAATATCATCTCTATGAGGTCCTACGGAAGTGCTTTTCATCTTCATATCTTTTTCTCTATTTTTCTTAAGTGATTCTTCCAGACTTAAAGATCCAATTAAAGATTCATAAGAAATGACAATTTTTTCTTTTCCACCAGTTAATTTAGCATGAATTTCAAATATAATATCATTTACTTGTTTCACAAACAATTTTCTTCGTTCAATAATCTTATTCCCATAATGAATCAGCTGTAAATCCCATACATCTAGTGTTGATTCTAATTCTTTTTGATAGCTCATCTCTTTTAAAAGACGATTTCTCTGATTCACTACTCTATTATAATTAGATAAATTACTTAAATATACTTTATCTAATTGTGATAATTCCAAGTCCATAAATCTTCTTCTTTCAGAAGGTCCATTTTTTATAATATTTAAATCTTCCGGTGAAAAAAACACCAGATGAATAATTCCAAATAATTCACTTGCCTTACGAATAGGAATTTTATTAATTGCAATTCCTTTTGGGCTATTTTTTTTTAAATGCATGTCGATATGAAAGGGAACTTCTCTCTTTTCTATGATTGCTTCCATATGTGATTCCTCATGTCCAAACTCTATCATATCACGGTCTTTTGTTCCGCGGTGAGACTTTGTTGTACCACACACATAAATAGCTTCCAGTATATTTGTTTTTCCCTGTGCATTATCTCCATAAAAGATATTTGTTTGATCATTAAATTCGAGAGATAACAAATCATAATTTCTAAAATTTTTCAATTTCAAAGAGTTAATCTTCAATTTTTACTTCTTCTCCTTCAAAAGAAATTATATCACCCGGATATAATTTCTTTCCTCTTCTTGTTTCCGTCTCTCCATTTACCTTTACAAGTCCATCTATAATGACTTCCTTTGCTTCTACACCTGACTCAACAAGACCTGCAGCTTTTAGAGCCTGCCCCAATTTAATAAACTCTTCTTTCACTTTTATAATTTCCATTACATTTTTCCCTCGATTTTTATTAAGCAATCACATTAAAATTAACAGGTAAAATAAGATAAATATAATTTTCACTTTCATCCTTTATAAAACATGGCGCTTTTGCATTCATAAGGAAAATAGTTACTTCTTCATCATCAATTACACGAAGGGCATCAATTAAAAATTTGGGATTAAATCCAATCATTAAATCTTTTCCCTCTTTTGTAATGATGATTTCTTCATCCATAGAACCTAATTGAGACTTAATTTTCAACTCCATGGTTTCATCCTGCATATTAATAATAATTGGTTTTTTATCTCCTTCATTGACAAGAAGCGTTGCACGATCAATACAATTTAATAATTCTTTTTTGTTCACACGTACTTTTGTTTCGTAATCACTGGACAGCATTTGATCAATTCTAAAATATTCTCCTTCAATCAAGCGAGAAACCACGACTGTATGATCAAATTCAAATAATATGTGATTCTTTGTAAAATAAATCTTCACTTCACTATCCACTTCTCCGGATAAAATTTTACTCACTTCTATCAAAGTTTTTCCCGGAACAATTACTTTTTGGGAAGGATAATCATTTTTTAATTCTATTTTACGAATAGAAATACGATGACCATCTAAAGATATTACTTTTAAAATATTGTCACTAATATCAAAAAGTTCACCCGTCATTATTTTATTACTATCAGAATCTGCAATAGAAAAGATAGTCTGTCTAATCACTTCTTTCAAAGTAAATTGAGATAATATGATAGAATCTGTTTTTTCGATGTAGGGTAGATAAGAAAAATCTTCTCCTGCTTTTCCTGAAATATTAAAATTTGCTTTTTCACAAGTAATATATATTTGTAAATTTTCATCTGTTTCAATTGTAATTTCATTATCAGGAAGTTTTCTTACAATCTCAGAAAAAATCTTAGCATCTAAAGCAATCATTCCCTTTTTAAAAATATCGCCCTCAATGATAGTTTCTATTCCCAGCTCCATATCATTCGCTGTTAATTTTATGATGTCATTGGTTGCATCAATCAGAATACATTCGAGAATGGGCATGGTTGTTTTGGATGGAACAGCTTTTGATACAATGCCAATGCCTTTTGCTAAATTTGATTTGGTGCATATTATTTTCATATGTGTATAACTCCTTTCGAGGTTCCTAATAGATAAAAGATATAAAATATTCCGTCGTCTCCGCCGTAGGGGCTGTGGATATGTTCATAAGTACCTTAAGGCTTCTAAAATCAATGGTTTTGCTAAAGAATAACCCTGTTGAAAAGTAAGCAAATGAAAAGGGACGAAATATGGATAAAAAATAGCTAAAATAAAAATAATAAGTTATCCACCGGTGTTTTTGATTAGGAGCACATCTTGTCCACGTGCCATAATCTTTAAGCCGGATTGATTTTCTTTTTTACGATTTCCACTGTGTTATTGAGCGTTTCGCTTTTCACAATATCAGCAGCAACTTTATCGACGCCATGACTTACCGTAGAATGATCTCTGCCTCCCAGCATAATTCCTACAGATTTTAAAGGAATTTCAGTCATTTGTCTGCAAAGATACATAGCAATTTGACGTGCAGTTACTATTTCAGCATTTCGTTTACTACTTTTTAAGTCTCCAATGGATACATTAAAATGTTCTGCAACTACATCGATAATCAAAGAAGCAGTAATCGGTCTATTTTCATTGGGTGATACAATGTCTTTTAAAGCTTCTGCAGCTAAAGGAATATCAATTTCTTTTTTTCCTAAAATAGCAAAAGCTATTAATTTATTAAGAGAACCTTCTAATTCTCTAATATTTGATTTTACATTTTGTGCAATGTATTCGATCACATCAGTTGGAATATGATATTTTTCCAGTCCGTCCAGTTCAATTTTCTTTTGTAAAATAGCCATTCTGGTTTCGTAATTAGGGGATTGAATATCTGCAATAAGGCCCCATTCAAAACGTGTTCGAAGTCTTGCTTCTAATGTTTCGATATCTTTTGGCGGTTTATCACTGGATATAATAATCTGTTTTCCGGCCATGTGAAGATGGTTGAACGTATGGAAAAATTCTTCTTGTGTACTTTCTTTTCCTATTATAAATTGGATATCATCAATTAATAAAACATCATTATTCCTATATTTATCACGAAACTTGCTCATGGTGGAATCATTTCCGTTTTTTCCATTCTTAATTGCTTCTATCAATTCGTTGGTAAAAGCTTCACTGGTAACGTAAAGAACTTTTTTGGAAGCATCTTTTTCTAATATAAAATGAGCAATGGAATGCATGAGATGAGTTTTACCTAATCCAACACCTCCATACAAAAAAAGAGGATTGTAGACTTGACCGGGAGATTCTGCTACGGCCAGAGAAGCAGCATGTGCAAAATTGTTGTTGCTTCCTACTACAAACGTATCAAATGTATATTTCGAATTTAAATTTGCTTTTTCAATTGCATTACTTTTTTTCTTTGGCCCTTTAGAAGAGTCGGATAAAGTTCGAAGTTCTGCTAAATTCGATTCATTGTCTAAAATAAATTTTACTTCATACTCAGTTCCGGTGACTTCTGCAATACAAACCTGAAAAGGAAGAAGATATTTTTGCTCGATGTAATCAATACTTCCCTTTAAATTAACCAAGATGAACACCGTATTATTAATTACATCATATACTTTTAAGGGAACGATCCATGTTTTAAAAGAAACATCTGAAAGATTGTGTTCCATTTTCAACTTTTTTATAATCTCATCCCATTTTTCTATAACTATATTCATTGTGATAACTCCTTATTTCTTTAGAGAATACTTCTATTCTATTTTACATCAAATTAGGTATTAAGGCAATGGAAAATAAATGTGGATAACCTTTCAGGAGCTAAAAAGACACAAGGGGTTAGAAATATGAGTTAAAAAAACTTTTTTTAACAGGTTATCCACTATAATATAACAAGTTATCCACAAAAGGTGGATAACATTGAACAAAAGAATTAAAAGTAAAATAAAAAAATCAATACTTTTACTTGACGTACAGCCAGTTATTTACTATAATTAGATGCGATGTCTAGAAAAGTAAAATACTTATTATAATATAGTAGGTTTGAAAAATTAAGGAGGTGGATATCAATGAAAATGACATTCCAACCAAAAAAGAGATCAAGATCAAGAATTCATGGATTCAGAGCAAGAATGAGTACTCCAGGCGGAAGAAAGATAATCGCAGCCAGAAGAACAAAAGGAAGAAGACAGTTATCAGCGTAGGCCGCATTATGTGGCCTTTTCTTCATTAAGGAGAATATTAGTATGCATTTTTCCGAATCATTAAAGAAAAACAAGGACTTTCAGGTAGTGTATAGACAAGGAAAGTCTTACGCCAATAAGTATCTGGTAATGTATGTTAAAAAGAATCTAACGGATAAGAATAAAATCGGAATATCGGTTAGTAAAAAAGTAGGGAACAGTATCGTAAGACATCGACTTACAAGATTGATTAGAGAAAGTTATCGGTTACAGGAAGAAAACATCCAACATGGAGTAGATATCATAGTCATCGCAAGAGAGAATGCAAAAGGAAAAGGTTACAGAGAAATAGAAAGTGCATTCCTCCATTTAGGAAAGCTTCACAACATATATGGAGACACAGACAAATGAAAAGAATCTTAATAGGATTAATTAAGTTTTATAGAAAATATTTGTCTCCACTTAAGGTAAGGTCGCATTGCATTTATGTACCAACGTGTTCTCAATACGGAATAGAAGCAATTGAAAAATACGGCGCTATAAAAGGCTCGCTTCTTACTGTATGGAGAATTCTTCGGTGTAATCCGTTTGCAAAAGGCGGATATGATCCGGTACCTTAAAAAAATTACCATTTATATGGAGGAAAAAATATGGGTATTTTAGCAACACAGGCAACTACACCGATTATTGGACAAATCGCGTGGCTGCTTGGTAAATTAATGGATGGAATATTTAATGTATTAAATAATGTGTTTGGAATCCAAAATATTGGATGGTGTATCATTATTTTTACAATTGTCATTTATACACTGCTGCTTCCACTTACTATTAAGCAGCAAAAATTTTCAAAGATGTCTGCGGTGATGAATCCGGAAATCCAAAAAATTACCAATAAGTACAAAGGTAAAAAAGATCAGACATCTATGTTGAAGCAACAAGATGAGACAAAATTAATATATGAAAAATACGGAGTATCACCCACCAGTGGATGTCTTCCCATGTTGGTGCAAATGCCGATTTTATTTGGTCTATACGATGTGATTCGTAATATTCCGGCATATGTATCTGGAATTAAAGATGCATATATGCCTTTAGTTAATAATATTATGTCAACACCTGGTTTCGAAAAAATCATGCAGAAAATAGGAGAAGCAAAACCTATTTATGTGAATGCAGATAAATTTGACTATGGAAATGCCAATACACTGGTTGATGTACTTTATAAGTTTCAGGACCATTCCTGGACAACCTTAATTGATAAGTTTCCGGATCTGGAAACTTTAATACACAGTACACAAGAGAATTTAATTCACTTAAATAGTTTTTTAGGAATCAATATTGCAGAAACACCATCCGCACTTTTTATGAGTGCAATTAAAACAGGTGCGGTTCTGTCCATCGTATTGGCAATTGCAATTCCAGTGTTATCAGGACTTACACAGTACTTAAGTATTAAGTTGATGCCACAGGCACCAACGGACGATAACAATGCTATGGCAGCATCCATGAAGAGCATGAATATGTTTATGCCACTGTTTTCCGTGTTTATGTGTTTTACACTTCCATCAGGACTTGGATTATACTGGGTTGCCAGTGCAGTAGTCAGATCGGTACAACAAGCACTGATCAATGCATATATGAACCGACAGTCCATTGAAGATTTAATGGAAAAAAATGTTAAAAAGGCGAATAAAAAACGCGAGAAAAAAGGTATCTCAGCGAAGAACATTAATGAGATGGCACAAAAAAGTGTTCGTAATATAGAAAATCCATCCCAAGCGAAAGCAAAGTTATCACAAGACGAAAAGGATGCACAGATAAAAAAAGCTACAGAATATTACAATAAAAATGCAAAACCCGGAAGTTTAGCTTCGAAAGCGAACATGGTAAGTAAATTCAACGATAATAAAAAGGATTCATAAAAAAGGGGGAAACGTTATGGGAGATATTACAGTATCTGCAAAAACACTGGAAGATGCCATTACAGAAGCTCTAATTCAGTTGGAAATTACAAGTGATTTATTGGAGTATGATGTTATTGAAAAAGGAAGTGACGGATTTCTTGGAATCGGAAGAAAACAAGCAGTGATTCATGCTAGAAAAAAACAAGCGGAAGTGAAACCTGTCACAAAGGAACCTGCACCACATTTGGAAAAAGTAAAAGAAAAGACAAAAGAAAAGATGCCGGAAGCAGCTCATGTAGAAGAACAATACGAAGGCAGACATCATGAGACGGAATTGGCAAAAGTGGAAGAAGTTACGATTCATGCTTGTGAAACATTTTTAAAGGATGTATTAAAAGCGATGGATATGGAAGTGGAAGTCACCTCAGTCATTGGTACAGATGGAGCTTTAAATGTCGATTTAGCCGGAAAAAATATGGGGATTCTCATTGGAAAAAGAGGACAGACATTGGATTCGCTTCAATATCTTACAAATCGTGTAGCCAATAAGATGCAAGAGGGATATGTAAGAGTAAAATTAGATACCGAAGATTATAGAAAACGTAGAAAAGAAACACTGGAAAATTTAGCGAAGAACATTGCATATAAAGTGAAAAGTACAAAAAAACCAGTTTCTTTAGAACCAATGAACCCATATGAACGTAGAATTATTCACTCAGCACTGCAAAGTGATCGGTATGTGACAACCCATAGCGAAGGGGAAGAACCTTATAGACGTGTGGTAGTAACATTAAAGAAATAAAACAACAGGCGGCACATTCTAAGGAAGGTGCTGCCTTTCTTAAATCAGGAGCGACTATGAAAAAGAATACAATTGCTGCAATTGCAACCGGAATGAGTCATTCCGGAATAGGAATCGTTAGAATTAGCGGAGAAGAAGCATTTTCAATTGTCGATGATATCTATCAGGGAAAAAAAGAAAAGAAACTCTCCAAAGAAAAGAGTCACACGATTCATTACGGCTATATTATGGAAGAGGATCATCTGATAGATGAAGTGTTAGTGACACTGATGAAAGGACCACGAAGTTTTACCGGTGAAGACACAGTGGAAATCAATTGCCATGGAGGCATGTATGTGCTTAACAGAGTACTGGAAGTGGTTATTAAAAATGGAGCAAGGCCTGCAGAACCGGGAGAATTTACTAAGCGTGCATTCTTAAATGGAAAGATGGATTTATCTCAGGCGGAAGCAGTTATGGATGTTATTGAAGCGAAGAATGAATATGCACTGCAAAGCTCTGTGCGCCAATTAAAAGGGAATGTATGTGAAAAAATAAGTAGTATTCGAGAAGAAATCTTATACCATACCGCATTTATTGAAACGGCATTGGATGATCCGGAACACATTTCCATAGAAGGTTATGGGGAAAAGCTTTTGATAACCACAGGGAGATTGTTGAAAGAAATTGAAAAATTACTGGAGACAGTGGATAACGGTCGGATGATGAAAGAAGGAATTAAGACGGTTATTGTAGGAAAACCAAATGCAGGGAAATCTTCTTTACTAAATGTATTAGTGGGGGAAGAACGGGCAATTGTAACTGATGTGGAAGGAACTACCAGAGATATTTTAGAGGAAAATATTCGACTTCAAGGAATCAGCCTAAATATTATAGATACTGCAGGAATTCGCAGTACAGAGAATATTGTGGAAAAAATCGGTGTTGAAAAAGCAAGAGAACATGCAGAAGAAGCGGATTTGATTATTTACGTGGTAGATGCGTCGAAACCATTGGATGAAAACGATGAAGAAATTATCAATATTATAAAGAACCGTAAGGCAATTGTACTGCTCAATAAATCGGATTTAACAATGGTTCTTACCAAAGAGATGCTAAGTAAAAAAATTGAAAAGCCAATGATTGAAGTATCTGTCAAAGAAGAACAAGGTATTAAAGAACTGGAAGATACGCTGAAAGATATGTTTTTCAAAGGAAAAATATCTTTTAACGATGAGGTATATATTACCAATATAAGGCACAAGACGGCACTTCAGGATGCACATGATTCCTTAGAAAAAGTAAATGAGAGCATAGAAAATCAGATGCCGGAAGATTTCTATTCCATTGATTTGTTGGACGCCTACGAATCCTTGGGAAGTATCACCGGAGAAACAATAGGAGAAGACTTAGTCAATGAAATATTCAGCAAATTCTGTATGGGAAAATAAAGACGAATACGATGTAGTAGTAATCGGGGCAGGACATGCAGGCTGTGAGGCCGCACTGGCTGCCGCAAGACTTGGACTTAAGACCATTGTATTTACAGTCAGTGTCAATAGTATTGCACTAATGCCCTGTAATCCCAATATTGGAGGCACATCAAAGGGACATTTGGTAAGAGAAATCGATGCTCTGGGTGGAGAAATGGGACATGTGATTGACCGGACATTTATTCAATCGAAGATGTTAAACGAATCAAAAGGACCTGCAGTACACTCTCTTCGTGCCCAGGCAGATAAAAACCGCTATAGTGAAGCTATGCGTCAAGTGTTAGAAAATCAAGATCATTTAATTATTAAGCAAGCGGAAGTAACGGAAATACTTGGAAATGGAGAACGAGTGACGGGAGTCCAGACTTATTCCGGAGGCATTTATCGCTGTAAGGCAGTGATATTGTGTACGGGAACTTACTTAAAGGCACGATGCATTTATGGAGAAGTCAGCACACAAACCGGGCCAAATGGGCTACAACCGGCTAACTATCTAACAGATTCATTGAAAAATCTGGGAATCCGAATGAATCGATTTAAAACAGGAACTCCGGCAAGAATTGATAAGCGCACAATTGATTTTAGTAAGATGCAAGAACAGTTTGGTGATGAAAAAGTCATTCCCTTTTCCTTTACTACAAATCCCAAAGAAGTGCAAATTGATCAGGCTTCTTGCTGGTTAACCTACACCAATGAAAAGACCCATGAAATTATTCGTGAAAATTTAGATCGCTCTCCTCTTTTTTCGGGGATGATCGAAGGAACCGGTCCTCGCTACTGCCCTTCCATAGAAGATAAAGTAGTGAAATTTGCAGATAAGAATCGACATCAAGTATTCATAGAACCGGAAGGTTTGGGAACGAACGAAATGTATGTGGGTGGGATGTCCAGTTCATTACCAGAGGATGTGCAATATAAAATGTATCGTAGTGTTGCAGGACTGGAACATGCGAATATAGTACGGAATGCATATGCAATTGAATATGATTGTATTGATGCCAGACAGCTTTATCCGACTTTGGAATTTCGAACAATCAAAGGACTTTATAGTGGGGGACAGTTTAACGGAAGCTCGGGATACGAAGAGGCTGCCGCACAAGGGCTGATAGCAGGCGTAAATGCTGCTTTAAGCATTCTTGGCAAGGAACAGGTCGTTTTAGATCGTTCTCAGGCTTATATCGGCGTTTTAATCGATGACTTGGTGACAAAGGAAAGTCACGAACCTTATCGGATGATGACTTCTCGTGCTGAATATCGTCTTTTGCTTCGACAAGACAATGCAGATCAACGGTTAACAGACATTGGATACCAAGTGGGATTAATTTCCAAAGAACGTCAAGAGGAAGTATGGGAAAAGAAAAAGAAAATTATATCTGAGATAGAACGACTAGAACAAACAAATATTGGGGCGAATCAAACCGTTCAAAAACTCTTACAACTTCAAGAGAGTACACCATTAAGTTCCGGAACTACATTGGCAGAGCTCATTCGCCGCCCGGAACTGAATTATAGCATTTTAGAGCCGATTGATCAAAATAGACCACAGTTAAATGAAGACGTGATAGAGCAAGTGAATATTCATATTAAGTATGAAGGATACATTAAACGCCAGCAAAAGCAGGTAGAACAGTTTAAAAAACTAGAAACAAAAAAGATTCCGGAAGGAATTCATTATGAAGAAATCAAGAGTTTGCGTATTGAGGCTGTTCAAAAACTGGAACAGTACCGCCCCGTTTCAATTGGGCAGGCATCACGTATTTCCGGAGTATCTCCGGCAGATATTTCAGTACTATTAGTATATATGGAACAATATGGAAGGAAATCAATATGAGCCAGATATTTGAGAGTAAATTAAAGGAAATGGGAATTGTCTTGACAGACAGACAAAAGCAACAGTTCGTTGCTTTTTATGATATCCTATTAGAATGGAACCAAGTGATGAATTTAACTGGAATTACAGAGGAAGAGGAAGTAAATGAAAAACATTTTGTAGACAGTCTCTCCCTGGTAAAGGTAGTTAACTTACAGGAGGTTCATAAAATTATAGATGTAGGAACCGGAGCCGGATTTCCCGGAATTCCGCTGAAAATCATTTTTCCACATTTGGAAGTGGTATTATTAGATTCTTTAAACAAACGGGTGAAATTTTTAGATGCAGTCATTGAAACATTAGGTCTTACCGGAATGAAAGCAATTCATGGCCGTGCGGAAGATTTTGCAAAAACCATGGAATATAGGGAACAGTTTGATTTATGCGTATCCAGAGCGGTTGCTAATTTATCCACACTTTCTGAATATTGTTTGCCTTATGTCCACACAAAAGGGTACTTTATCCCATACAAATCGGGAGAAATAGAGGAAGAATTGGAAAAATCGGAAAAAGCAATTCGATTACTGGGAGGATATGTGGAAGAAGTAGTTAAATTCACATTGCCGGGAAGTGAAATAAGTCGTTCATTTGTGAAAATTAGAAAGAGCAATGCTACTCCTAAGAAATATCCAAGAAAATCAGGATTACCTGCAAAAGAACCGATTTAGTAAAAAAGAGAATTCTCATGTTGAGAATTCTCTTTTTTACTACTCTTCTATTTCAAATAAAATTTTAATATGTTCCAGATAGGCATTGGGATCTTCAATTTGTGGCAGATGGTTTGTCTTATTCATAGGGACAATCTCAATGGAAGGAATATGTTCCTTATAACATTGGGCAGATACCAAATTCTCCGGATTGCCATTACCTGTAATAATAAAAATACTATTGTTAATCAATTTTAAACAGTGGGTCATATTAAAGTTTGTAAAGCGGCCTTTCATGCTAGAAAACAGATATTTTGGTTTTGAATTACAAGTATGTGCAGCCTCATAGTAAACATTCACATATTGGGACATGATTTCATCAGAATTATAAAAATAGTTTGTTTGAAATAAAGTCTCTATATTTTTCCGTATCATTAGGACATTATATAGTAAGGTGCCAACTAATGGAGTGTTTAAAAGAGCTTTTAATGCTTTGGTCCTTTTGGTTGGAATCTTTGCAATTTCTGATAAATCAGAAGGATTGGTTAAAATCAATTTGTTAATGATATTTGTATCGTTTGCACAAGCAGCCAATACAAAAGAGGAAGAATATCCGGTGGTAATCACATCGGTGCGCTTTCCAATGATGTGTTTAATAAAGTCGGTAACTAATTGTACATAAAGAAAATTTGTATAAGTAATGTTAGGTTTATCGGAACGTCCACAACCAAGCAAATCAATGGTATACACCGTATTGGTGTGGGAAAGTGTCTCTTCTATTCGATTCCATTCATATCCGGAACTGGCACTGGTTAAATCATGAACTAATAAAATAGGAGAACCACTGCCCTTCTTTGTATAAAAAAATTTTCCAAAACGCCATTCATAGTAATTTCCTTTTGGTTTTGAGAGAAAATCATTTAAAGTTGCCATAAAATAAATATACTTATTAACAATATATACTGCCCCTGCGGTCAATGCAGCTAATGCCGTACCGGTGGCTAATTTTTTCTTCCAGCTCATATTATACCTACTTTCCATATGTGTATATGATACTAGTATTATACTACAATTGGGGCGAGAATGAAAGAAAAAATCAATGTTTCACGTGAAACATTGATTTTTAAAAAGCGGGTAAAAAGTTGTTTCACGTGAAACATTACGCTGGATAATAAAAGAGAAAGATGATATAATGATGGAGATGAAAGAAAGGTGAGTATAAAAATGGGAAGAATTATAGCCGTAGCCAATCAAAAAGGTGGTGTCGGGAAAACAACAACTGCAATTAATTTATCGGCATGTTTGGCCGCACTGGGGAAGAAAATATTGGCCATAGATCTGGATCCGCAAGGAAATATGACAAGTGGATTGGGATTAAATAAAGAAGAGGTAGAATATACGGCTTATGATTTGATTTTAGGTGAAGCTGGGATTGAAAAGGTAATCTGTAAAGAGGTATTAGAAAATCTAGATGTATTACCAACGAATATAGATTTATCAGCAGCAGAGATTGAACTGGTCGGAGTAGAGGATAAAGAATTTATTATCAAAAAAGCAGTTCATGCTATAAGAGAGGACTATGATTTTATTATTATTGATTGTCCACCATCACTTAGCATGCTGACGATTAATGCAATGACAACGGCAGATACTGTGCTTGTTCCAATTCAGTGTGAGTATTATGCACTGGAAGGACTGAGCCAACTTATACATACCATAGAATTAGTGAAAGAGCGACTGAATCCGGAACTAGAGATGGAAGGGGTTGTATTCACGATGTATGATGCAAGAACAAATCTTTCTTTACAAGTAGTCGAAAATGTAAAGGATAATTTAGATGCAAAGATATATAAAACGATTATTCCTAGAAATATTCGCTTGGCAGAAGCGCCAAGTCATGGAATGCCAATCAATTTGTATGATGCAAAATCTACGGGAGCAGAGAGTTATATGCTGTTAGCAGAAGAGGTAATCAATAAAGGAGAAAACTAAAATGGCAGTAAAACATAGTGGGTTAGGGAAAGGGCTGGATAGTCTTATTCCTGCAGCCAAAACATCTGCAAGTAAAGTTAAAAAAGAGGAATTGCTACCTGGCACAGGAGAACAGATGATGAACATTAATATGGTAGAACCGAATAAGGAGCAGCCAAGGAAAAACTTTGAAGAAGATGCCCTTTTGGAACTTGCAGATTCTATTAAACAATTTGGAGTGCTACAGCCATTGCTTGTACAGAAACGAAAAGATTATTATGAGATTATTGCTGGAGAAAGACGTTGGAGAGCTGCAAAATTAGCGAAAATAAAAGAAGTTCCGGTAATTATTAAAGACTTTACCAATCAAGAAGTGGTGGAAATATCTTTGATTGAGAACATTCAAAGAGAAAATTTGAATCCAATTGAAGAAGCTACCGCCTTCAAAAGATTGCTCAATGAGTTTCATTTAAAACAAGATGAAGTAGCGGAACGGGTATCGAAAAGCAGAACTGCGGTGACAAACTCCATGCGACTTTTGAAACTAAACGAAAAAGTGCAACAAATGGTAGTGGATGATATGATTTCTACAGGACATGCCAGAGCACTGCTGGCGATTGATGACGAAGAACAGCAGTATTTGTTAGCAAATAAGATATTTGATGAAAAGCTAAGTGTTCGAGAGATCGAAAAAATGATTAAAGATTTAAAAAATCCCAAAAAACAACGGGTACAATCTATAGGCGCAAATGCAGTTGTTTATAAAGATTTAGAGGAAAGAATGAAATTAATCATGGGAACTAAGGTGTGTGTGAATCAAAGAAGAAATGGAAAAGGAAAGATTGAAATTGAGTACTATTCGCCGGAAGAACTCGAACGTATATTCGACTTGCTGGTATCTGTGAAAAAGGACTAAAGAAGAAAGGGACCATCAAAGATGAAAAGTAATATATTATCTAAAATTGGGATTGACCCGGGCATTTTGTTAATTGTCATTATCATACTTTTGATTGTAATGATTGTGCTATATGTCCGAGTAAATATAAAATATAATCGATTAAAAAACAGTTACACCTTATTTATGCGAGGCCAGGACGGTAAGACATTGGAGCAGAGTTTTACACAGAAATTCCAAGAACTTAAGGCAACCATCAATATGGTAAAACAGAACAGACAGGATATTAAAAAGATATACCGAAAAATTGATAATGATTATCAAAAAGTGGGTATTGTGAAATATGATGCCTTTAATGAAATGGGTGGAAAACTAAGCTTTGCACTTACATTACTAGATGGGAATAACAATGGCTGGATTATTAATGCGATGCACAGCAGAGAAGGCTGTTACACTTATGTAAAAGAGATTGTCAAAGGGCAAAGCTATATAGAGCTTGCAGAAGAAGAGGCAGAGTCCTTGGAACATGCAATGTATAAAGAAATGTATGAGATGAATCCGGAAGATGCAAAGAAAAATGGAAATAATTAAAAAAAATGGGAAGACTATGTAATAGAAAATAAAACAAGAGGGAATTAGGAGGAAGAAGAGATGTTAGATATAAAATTTGTGAGGGCGAATCCAGAGATTGTTAAACAGAATATAAAAAATAAATTTCAGGATGAAAAAATAGCTTTGGTGGACGAAGTTCTGGAGCTAGATAAAGAAAATCGCAATATTAAGCAGGAAGTTGAAGTGCTGCGTGCAGATAAGAACAAAATATCCAAACAAATTGGGGCGTGCATGGCACAAGGAAAACCAGAAGAAGCACAAGCATTAAAAGAACAAGTCGCTGCAGAAGCGGATAAAATAGAAGGGTTTTCCCAGCGAGAAAAAGAAGTGGAAGAACAAATCTTAAAGATTATGATGACGATTCCTAATATTATCGATCCTTCTGTACCTATCGGAAAAGATGACAGCGAAAATGTGGAAGTAGAACGATATGGTGAACCATTTGTACCGGATTTTGAAGTTCCGTATCACACCGATATTATGGAAAGTTTTCAAGGAATTGACTTAGACAGTGCCAGAAAAGTGGCAGGTAATGGCTTCTATTATCTTATGGGAGATGTAGCAAGACTTCATTCGGCAGTGATTTCCTATGCAAGAGATTTTATGATAGACAGAGGCTTTACTTACTGTATCCCTCCATTTATGATTCGTAGTGATGTAGTAACAGGGGTGATGAGCTTTGCAGAAATGGATGCCATGATGTATAAAATAGAAGGAGAGGACTTGTACCTTATCGGTACCAGTGAGCACTCCATGATTGGTCGCTATATTGATACCATGCTGGATGCATCCCAACTTCCACAAACGATGACCAGTTATTCACCTTGCTTTCGAAAAGAAAAAGGTGCACATGGAGTGGAAGAACGAGGAGTATACCGTATCCATCAATTTGAAAAACAGGAAATGATCGTAGTGTGTGAGCCGGAAGATAGCAGTGCATGGTACGATAAATTGTGGAAAAACACAGTGGATTTATTCCGCTCTATGGATATACCGGTTCGTACATTGGAATGCTGTTCCGGAGATTTGGCGGATTTAAAAGTGAAGTCCGTGGATGTAGAGGCATGGTCTCCTAGACAAAAGAAATATTTTGAGGTAGGAAGCTGTTCGAATTTAGGAGATGCACAGGCAAGAAGATTAAAAATCCGCATTAATGGGAAAGAAGGCAAGTACTTTGCGCATACATTAAATAATACCGTTGTAGCACCACCAAGAATGCTTATCGCCTTTTTAGAAAATAATTTACAGGCAGATGGTTCTGTAAGAATTCCGGAAGTGCTTCAGCCATATATGGGTAACATGACACAAATGACACCAAAGAAATAAAGAAAGTTAAAAGCAGGTAAATGAGTGCATCAATATCTTAAATCCATTGGCTTTGGCCGGATAAAAACAAAAAAAGAACTGAAGAAAATTCTCTTAGAGGTGGAACATGATTTTACCAGCCACCAATTGGTGGCACTAGAAGAGGAGCTGGATTTCTGTGAATATAAAAAAGAGTATGGCCGAGATATTGGAATTGCGGAATACGGGGAAATGGATATGGGAGAAAATTTCGAACGAGAATACTATTTCCCCTACTTTATAGGATCCGGAATCACATCTTATGCGGACATTATTGTGGAAAAAAGAATTGAAAAAGAATCCTATGTGGGCATTTGCGAGGATATTAAAGTGGGTGTCAGTATCATTTTTCATCTGCAAAATAATATTGAATATATGCGGGAAAAACAATTAGGAAATCTTCCAAAAGCATCTACCTCTGTGACTCTTTCCGGTCTTGCACTGTCGGGAATGATATTGCTCCCGGTAAGCAAGAATAAAGACCAGGAACGAGCGAAAAAAGAGGAAACAAGAAATCGAATGATGCTTTTAAGTGCTGCTAAAAATGGAGATCCGGAAGCAATGGAAAGTCTAACATTGGATGATATAGATACATACTCCAAAGTATCCAAGCGACTCATTACAGAAGATGTCTATACGATTGTGGATACCTATTTTATGCCTTATGGAGCCGAATGTGATCAGTACTCCATTTTGGGAGAAATTCTAGAGGTCAGTACCATTACCAATCAAAAGACCGAAGAAGAACTGTACATTATGACATTGGATGTGAACGAACTACGTTTCGACATTTGTATGCCTAAGTCAGAACTAATGGGGGAACCACAGGCGGGAAGAAGATTCAAAGGAAATGTATGGTTACAGGGATATATCAATTTTTAACCCTATGGATTTTCTCACTTTTTACAGTTGATTTTGAAGGCGGTAGATGATAGAATGATAAAGCAGTTGTTTCTGTAGCTCAGTAGGATAGAGCGTCCGCCTCCTAAGCGGAAGGCCAGCGGTTCGAATCCGCTCAGGAACGCCAGATAATAACGCCGAAAGACTTGAAACATAGGTTTTCGGCTTTTTTGCTTTTATATAGAAAAAAAGGAGAATGCCGATCATGGTGACAGATGAAACGTTGTACTGCCGCTTTTTAAAGGGAGAAGAAAACGCTCTGCGGGAACTTATTGAGCGGCACGGAAATAGCCTGACCTTTTATATCAATGGTTATACCCATGATATCAACGAGGCAGAGGATTTGATGCTAGAGGCTTTTGCGCGCATCGTGGCGAAAAACCCATGTTTTGAGGAACGAGGCTTTAAGGCTTATCTTTACAAAACAGGACGCAATTTGGCACTGCGCTATATTGAAAAAAAACGGGGACGATGCTCTTTTTCCTTTGAAGATTTGGGATGCGAGCCAGAGAGTGCAGAGCTGTTGGAAGAGATTCTACAAACCAAGGAGCGGAACCGCATTTTACATTTGTCTATGCAGCAGATAAAGCCCGATTATCGAGAGGTATTATATCTGCTCTATTTTGAGGATTTGAGCTATAAAGAAGCAGCGGCAGTCATGCATAAAAGCGAAAAGCAAATTGCCAATCTTGTCTATCGTGGCAGGCAGGCACTGCGTCCAATCTTAGAGAAAGAGGGAATCACCGATGCGCAATATTAAGGAGCAAGCGAGCATTGTAAGCAAACGTGCCAACGAATTAAAAAAAGCGAAAAAGAGGCGTAACTGCTATATTTTAAGTCTGTCTTCCATTGTTGTCTGTCTGTTATTGATTATGGGAACGGCACTGGCCATGCCAGGTGTGACAGCACGACTGTCTGTTCCAGAACATACTAACGTTATTGGCTTTGCCGGCATTTTTTCAAGCGGGAACGCCATGGGGTATCTACTCATGGCGTTACTGGGATTTATGCTGGGTATCTGCCTTACGATTTTGTGCGTTTATCTGCACAAAAGGAGCAAGGAGGATAAAAATAATGATCGAGATAGTTGACAATGCGATACAGCTTTTTGTTACAATCGGCTGTGCCATTTGGTCAGGAATACTTGCTATACGGCGCAAAAGTCAATCCTATTTTATCCTAGCTTGTTTCTATGGGACCTTTGCTTTGGGATTGCTGTTTTGGCTCTCCTATCTGGCAATTATGACCTATACGCCCAAGATTTTTTATGTGTCTGATTTATCGTGGTTCGCCAGTTTTTTATTTTTATTATTGTTGGATATTTCCCTTGCCACACCAGAGGAACGAGAGCATAAGTCCATCGCTGCATGGTTTGTGGCAGTGGTGCCGGCGGTGGCTACCCTTTGCTTTTTATTTGTGGGAGATGTATTCGGAACCCTTCTTTGGTGCCCGTTACTTACTATCTGCACTTATGATTCCGCTCGGGGTCTGTTCTATGCCCGTAAGCAAACCGGAGAGGGAAGACGCAGACAGTGGGTTCATCTTTCCATTTTGTTTGTTATTTTTACGGAGTTTACCCTTTGGACACTTTCTTATTTTTTCAAATCTACCACCATAGAAAACCCTTATTTTTGGTGTGACTTTGTGCTTTCAGCGGCATTGTTTCTGCTATTGCAGGGGATGAAAAAGGCGGTGGATGTATGACCTATATTGAAAATATTTTCATTTGTCTGGTAGCACCACTTTTGGTGGCGACACTGTTTGCCGGAACCAGGTACCGCCGTTCCCTTTTGCTAATTTCAGTAGGATATGGCACTTGTCTGTTGGCGGCATACATCAATAGCTTTTTTGCAGGGATTTATGGTGCGAATATGGTTACTGCGGCGGTAGAGATTGCCCCTGTGGTGGAGGAAATCATCAAGTTGCTGCCCTTACTCTTTTATTTGCTGATTTTTGAGCCGGAGCAAAAAGATGTGCGTATGGCGATTATTACCATTGGCGCAAGCTTCGGTACCTTTGAAAATGTCTGTTATCTCACTGAAAACGGTGCATCCCAACTAACGTATCTGCTTGTTCGTGGTTTTGGCACCGGTGCTATGCACATTATCTGTAGTGTCATCGTGGGTTATGGTCTGCTCTACGTCTGGAAACGTCCATGGTTAAAGTTGGCGGGAACCTTAGGACTACTCTGTGCCGCAATTACTTATCACGGTATTTACAATCTGCTGGTGAGTGGAGGAGGCGTCATTCAAACCATCGGGTACTGCTTCCCCATTGCAACGGTTGTAGTTGTTTTGGTTACAGGAAGAATCTTGTATAAAAAATATATATAAAAGGTGAGTGCTTTTTCAATTTCATGTATTTAAGGTAGTATAGGAAGAGTTTTATACACATCACACGTAAAAAAGGAGAGTTTAAATGAAAAAGACAGTAACCGTATTATTAGCATTGTTGTTAACAGCAGCAATGGGCATGACCGCATTTGCGGCAGGAAATTCATATTTAGAAAGTTCAGAGGAACCCTCTTTGCCGGATCCAGATCTTCCGGAACCGGGTAAGGGCGAAGTTTATAGTGAATATATTCTAGGTTTTCAATCTGAATTAGTTTTGGCTGTAAAGGAGATGGATCGACTGAGCAATAACACGGCAACTGGAGTACTCAAAGGTTCTATAGCTTTATCGAGTGGCAATCACGTATTGAAATCAACTACTTCGAAGCTGTTTCTTTTTAACCTTTATGCCACATATCCAAACGCATCAGGTACCGCTGAATTTTTGCTAGCAGATGTAAAGAAGGGTTCTACATTCCTTGTATTACATTATACGAATTCAGCATGGGATGATGTTGCAAATGGAATCGCTAGTGAAAATGGACGTTGTAGTGCAATTGTAAATGGATTTTCACCCTATATGGTGATTACAGATGCAAGTATAAAGCCGGCACCTGTAAACCCACCGGCACCGACAGATCCACCGGCACCGACAGATCCACCGGCACCGACAGACCCACCGGCACCGACAGACCCACCGGCACCGACAGACCCTAAAGCACCGGCAACCCCTAAACCATTAGCAAATCCAGGGAAAATATCACCGAAAACAGGCATTAGATAAGAGGCTAGTATTAGAAAAAAACAAATGTGTGATGTAGTTATTATAAAGCAAAATCGCTGGAAGAAATCATTTTTCTTACAGCGATTTTTTAAACAATAGCATAGAATAGAGATAAAGCAGGAGGAACTTATTGTGAAAGAGCATAAACAACTCAACCATTCTAACCATCGGCGAAAAATCATAATAGGCATTGTATTAGTGGTGCTTGTAGTAGTTATTATGGTCGCTATTTGGATGATATGGGAATATCCTAAAGCAGAGGAACCAAAGAAGCATACACCAAAAGTCGTTCAGATGAAAAAACCGGAACCGAAGAAGAAAGAAGTGGAAAATCCAATTGATTTTCCTACTTTACAGGCCCAGCATCCGGATATTTATGCATGGATTAGAATTCCAAATACGAACATTGATTATCCCATAGTACAGCATCCCTCGGACGACACCTTTTATTTAAATCATAACGTAAATCAAGAACCGTCAGCATCCGGAGCTCTTTACACGGAGTTATTGAACCAAAAGGATTTTATAGATTTTAATACCGTGATTTATGGACACAATATGCAGGATGCAGAACGTATTATGTTTGGAAGTTTATTAGATTACAGCGATGAGGCTTATTTTGATGCACATAGAGACTTATGGATTTATACGCCGGAACAAGTCTTAAAGTATAAAATATTTACAGCATATGAAACTACGGACAGGCATATTATGTACAGCTATGATTTCCATTCTTACGAAAGTTACCAACAATACTTAAATGAACTTTTGAATCCGGTGGAACCAGGTGCAGTGGTAAGGAATGATATCAGTTTAGGAATTGAGAAGCCAATAGTGACTCTTTCTACGTGTGTGAATGGAGACCGTCCGGATAGACGTTACGTGGTCCAGGCGGTTCGAATGGAGTAGGTGGTGTAAAGGTAACCCTAGAAGAATACAGACTTTATTGAGAGTTCAATATGTTTTGCGATTTAAAACCGCAAAATACATTGAACTTTAATAAAGTTTTGGGTATACTATATACAAAGGAGGCGATTGTAATGATTTATAGACCAATGTATGTAGATAAGATAATGGCATATGTAGATACAACATTTGTTAAAATTCTTACCGGAGTAAGACGCTGTGGTAAATCAACGATATTAAAGATGATTATGGAAAAGCTTAGGAACGAAAAAGGAATTTCGAGTGAGTGTATCATAAGCTATCATTTTGATTCTATGGAATATGAGGATATGACGGCGAAGCAGATGTTCGCTGAGCTTAAGGGGAAATTATCACCAGTAGGTAGGACTTATTTGTTTCTTGATGAAGTACAGGTAATAACCGGATGGGAGAAAGTTGTAAACTCCCTGGCAGCCGACTATGATGTAGACATTTATGTAACCGGATCAAATTCACGGATGATGTCTTCGGAAATATCTACCTATCTAACCGGAAGATATATAGCTTTTCGTATTTATACCTTATCTTTTTCTGAATATCTTATGTTCAAGGAAACGTATGATACTGTTGATAAGCCTAAAAATGAGCTTTGGAACTATATTCGGCTTGGTGGATTTCCGGCAACCCATCTGCAAAAGTATTCCTCAGATGAAGTATATACAATTGTAAAAGATATATACAATTCAACCGTATTCACGGATATTGTAAAGCGAAATCAAATCAGAAAGATTGATCAATTAGAAAGAGTAGCAAAATACACGTTTAATAACGTTGGTAATACATTTTCTGCAAAGTCAATATCAGATTATTTAAAATCAGAACACAGGAAAATAGACAATGAAACGGTTTATAGCTATCTTGAGAAATTAGAAAAAGCATATTTGTTGCACCGCTGTTCCCGTTTTGATTTGCAAGGAAAAGAACTGCTTAAAACACAAGAGAAGTTTTATCTTGCAGATGTGGCACTCAGATACAGTGTCCTCGGCTATAATGCAGATAGTGCAGCTTCTAGCCTTGAAAACATTGTATACCTGGAACTTTGTCGCAGGGGATATACCGTAAATATAGGTAAGACCGTTGACGGAGAAATTGACTTTGTTGCTTCAAAGTTGAATGATAAGCTCTATGTTCAAGTAACACAGGAAATCAAATCTGAAAAAACAGAGAAACGGGAGTATGAGCGATTACTTGAAATTCGTGACAACTATCCAAAATATGTGTTGCTGACCGATGGATTTGCCGGTGGCAATTATGAGGGTATCAAAACGATGCATGTCGCTGATTTTTTGTTAAGCACAGAATATTGAAAAGCGAGAAATTTAATGATATAATCCTCATGAGATTTATACTTGTTGCCATTTAGGGAGGTGATCGTAAGTGAAAATTGCTATTTGTGATGATGATAAAGACGAACTGATTTTCATTTCGTCTATTCTAAATACCTATAAGCAGGAGAGGAAGGTATGGATGCATTGTGATACCTTTCATAGTGCGTCCGAGCTTCTTAGCATTGTTAAAAGTGGCGAATATGACCTTTATCTTCTAGATGTGATAATGCCGGGGGTAAACGGCATGGAAACTGCGAAAGAAATTCGTAGCTTTGACCAAGATACCAATATTGTATTTTTAACTTCCTCCTCGGAGTTTGCCGTAGAAAGCTACCGGTATCGGGCACAGAACTATTTACTGAAACCTGCCAAGGCAGAGCAAATCTACGCTTTACTAGATACGCTATTTGTAAAAGCACAAAAGCCACAGGAAGGCATTGGAGTGAAAACAAAAGTGGGAATCGTCCGTATTTTGTTTGACCATCTTGTCTTTTTAGAGGTAAAGGGAAAACATTTGTATTTCCACTTATCAGATGGCTGTGTGCGAGAAACGATTGCTCCGCTTTCTAAATTTGAAGAGGCTCTGCTTGCCAGACCCGAATTTGTGCGCACCCATCGATCTTATATCGTAAATTTATTGCAAGTTACAGACCTGACTGCAAGTGAAGTCGGTACTTTGATAGGTAATAGAGTGCCTGTGTCAAGACAGAATTACACCAAGGTACGGGAGCATTATGTAGAGCAATTATTTGCGAAAAGGGAGGAGCGATGATGGAACAACTGCTTTCAATAGTAAATTACGGACTGGTACTATTATTCGGAGTTTTTCTCTCGGTGCTTTTTGCGGGAAGAAGCAATAGCCAAAGAGAACGTCTGAGCATTCTTCTCTTTTCGATTTTCACCCTATGTGTGCAGACGGGCTGCTCCTTTATCTTCGGATTGGGCATTACCACGAAGCTTTATCCCCTCATCACTCATTTGCCCCTCGTTTTATTTTTGGTATTCGCACTGAAAAAGTCTGTCGGTATTTCCATTGTTAGTGTGCTGACAGCTTATTTTTGTTGTCAACTTCCACGTTGGGTGGGGGTACTGTCCCAACAGCTGTTTCATTCACGCATTGCTTATCTGGTCACCTACAGCATAGCGATCATTGTATTCTTTTTTCTGATATGGCGATTTTTTGCAAAGTTGGTACATCAGGCAATGACCTATTCCAGACAATCCCTGTTTCTTTTCGGGTGCTTACCCACAGTTTACTATATTTTTGATTATGCCGTCACGGTTTATACGCGTATTCTTTACACGGGCACTGCCATGATAAGCGAGTTTTTACCCACGGTGATGATCTTTTTCTATGTGTGGTTTATCGTTGCCTATCACAAAGAGGTACAACAGAAGTCGCAAATTCAACTGGAAAACAATATGCTCGCCATGCAAATGGAAACCGCCAAAGTTCAACTAAATGTTCTGCATTCTTCCCAAGAACAAGCGGTTATCTACCGCCATGATATGCGGCACCATTTTTCCATCATTGATAGTTTTGCCAGGCAGGGAGAACTTGATAAAATCGTGGCATATCTGGACACGGTTCAGCATGAGCTGACTGCGATTACTCCTATACATTTTTGTGAAAATGAAACAGTAAACCTTTTACTTTCTTCCTTTATGAGTAAAGCTCAAAAGCAAGATGTTATTTTAAATGTCAAGGCAGCTTTGCCTAAGGAATTGAATATTCCGGATACAGAACTTTGCTCCGTGTTGTCAAATGGATTGGAAAATGCTCTCAACGCTGTTAGTCAAGTGACGGACAGCACCTTGCGAAAGGTCTTTGTTAATTGCAGTATCAACAGAAAGCTACTGCTGATTGAAATAGAGAATGCCTATATAGGTGATATTCAAATGAAAGATGAGATTCCAATCGCAACAGAATTCGGACATGGGTATGGATGTCAAAGTATGCGTTCCATTGCTCAAAAGAGAAATGGATTTTGTACCTTTCGTACTGGGGAGGGGAGGTTTACGCTGCGGGTGGTACTGCCAATGAGCATACGACCATAGAAAACGGGAAAAAGAAAAAAATTTTACCATTCATGTACGAAATTACTACCATTCGTGAAAATACGCTCCTTTTTATTGGATTTGTGATATCATTACGGCATATTGTTATGCAAATGTTTGATAGAACAAGACCATCGATTCTGTTTTAGCGGCATGAAAATAGTCAAAGTCCAATAAAACTTAGATTTAGGGCTTGGCAGAAGAGGAAGGATTGGTTATGAAAAAGTGGTTTAAGGGATTTCGGGAGTGTCCATTTACCCTGACGAAAAGAGGAAAAAAGAAACTTACATATCTGGCCATGTGGCACAGAATGATAGCGCTGGCACTTGTATGTTGCATGGCGTTTACATTGTTGCCGGCAACTGCACTGGCAACAGAAGAAAAGCCAGCTGTGGAAAGTGAAGCAGAGCAAGGAAAAGAAGAACCGGTAACAGAAGAACCGGTAACAGAAGAGCCGGTAAAAGAAGAACCGGTAACAGAAGAGCCGGTAAAAAAAGAGCTGGCTTCACAGGTCACATCACTTGCGGTGAGCGACGCACCTTGGGAGATTGGTAAGAATACGCCGTCAGATGTCATAGCTACTCTTTCAGCGGATCAAACCACCCTGATTATTAGCGGTACAGGTGAGATGAAGAATTGGGCAAAAAAGAGCCAAGTACCATGGCAGAATGCAACGAATTATATCACCACAGTGACAATTGCTGAGGGTGTGGCTACCATTGGAAATCATGCATTTTTTCAATGTAGTAAGTTAAACACCATCACACT
>JAVWVS010000020.1:0-39993 GCA_036666555.1 Lachnospiraceae bacterium
TCCGACAAAACACCTCGGTCAGCATTATTGTCACAACCAGAGAACCACCAAAGAAATCGGTTAACGCTTGCAGGTCCTCATTTATCAGTATTTTCAAGCCTCTTCACACCAGCCGAATTAACCAACGACCACATCTGCTCTTTTGCCATGCGATGCAATTCTAGCAACCAAATGCTCTTTGATAGCATCAGTGTGAATACGGTAATTGATTTTTGCAATCTCTCGGTTCATATTCCAGTTAAGTGAAAGTCTGCTATTCTCATCGTACTTGAGGCGTTGGTAATCGGTAATTACATACAATTTAAATTCTGGCGAAATCCATGAAGCAAATTCAAATGCGATATCTTTGTGTGCGTAGGTTGCAGCGTAACGCCCCTGCTTTGTCACGACTCCAATCGCATGAATTTCTGTTACCCACCTTTTAGGTGTCATAACAAAAGCATTGCTGCCCGCGTCATTTTTAATTGCCTCGAATTCGAGGTAATTAAAGTCGGGATTGTTGATTTGTTCCCATATTCCCAGAAATTCAATGGTGCCCCTGTTTCGCATCCAGTTCTGAATTACATAACCCGGGTATTCAAGATTTTTGTATTTTGCAATATCTGTCAGGGATATATAATTATCGTAACCGCCATCCGATACGACAGCTATCTGTACCCTTTTGGCACTAATCTGTGCTTTTAATTGTTTTCCGCGCACCATGTTTTCGTAGTCAGCTTTGCGCAGTATCTGATACTCCTCAATTTGTTGAAGAATGCTTTCTACATTGCCATCAAGTATAGCTTTTTCCTGCTCGTAATGAACCAATGCCGCTTGATGTCTTGCAATATCTTTTACTGCTTCCGCAAGGACGGCTTCTAGTATTTCTGCTTCACGGATGTACATCCCCGCGCAGTTTCCGGTGCCAATGCGATTGTTGGTAATACAGGTAAAGAAATACCAGTCTGCATTGCCGCTACCCCTACGCCTTTGCAGCAGATTCCCAGTGTAAGTGTGATTGGTCAATATTTTCTTTAGGCTACGGGTATTCCAAAACCCATTATTTTCCTGATAATTCCCCTGCAATCCCTTGGATTTTGAGTATTCTATTGGCGGAAGTATCTTTGCTGCATTCAACTGACGAACGATCTCATTTAGGCCAGTGTTATTTGTGGCTTTTAAAAAAATGTCCTTTACAATAGCGGAGGCTTTCTCGTCCACGAGTAGTCTGTGACAATCATCTGCATTTGTTGAAATTCGTGACGCCCAAAATTAGCACCGCTCGTGTTCTCATCGCTATAAATTTTCTCCCAAATGATATCTCCACGTGTTGCCACAAAGTCTTGGATCAACTTTACCTAATTTTCAATTGATTCCGAGGGCTGGTTTACCTTTTGCACCGACAAACGGAGGTATGCCGCCGCCCTATAGCATTTGGAAATTGAGACAGATTGTTGCGTAATATTTTTTCTGCTTTTTCTAGACATCTAATTTTCCATCCTTCCATTATAAAAAGGACTATGGCACTTTGATTGTACCATAGTCCTTTGAGCGTTTATACGTTAAATCCTATTTTTCTTGGCCTTTGTTCTAACTCATGTAGCATCCGCTTCCCTTTACCCATTCGATTACCATCTGTTTGTATCAAATTTTCACTTACACGACCTCACCTTGCGTACACGACCTTAGGCATAGCGGTGCTTCTATGCTGATTAGTAAAGATTGGGATATCAAGAAACTGCAATACTGGTTAGGTCATACCGACACACAAAAACATTGAGACTTTTTTAAAATACTCTTTCATAACAGAAAATACCCTAAAGCCTTTAGATATTGGCTTTGGGGTATTTTCATTAGGTAATCGGAGTGACGTGATTCGAACACGCGACCTCTACGTCCCGAACGTAGCGCTCTACCAAGCTGAGCCACACTCCGATGGCTACGGAAGAAGGACTTGAACCTTCACAAACAGAGTCAGAGTCTGTTGTGCTGCCATTACACCATTCCGCAATCGTTCGTTGTCCTGTTTGCGACAACAATCTTATTATATCAAAAAATTCCAAAAATGCAACAACTTTTTTTAGTAATTGGGAGAATTATAACTTCTTTTGCTTTCGCTAAAGAGTATGGTGATGTATAATTAAGAAAAGATGAGAACACAAATCGTGTGGAATAGTGGTTTGGCATAGACCGGGAGGCGCAAAAATGGAAACACACTCAGTAGAGGATACATTAAGGAAGAAAGAAGTAGAGTATGAGATACTGGAATATGATAGACCTTTCGAGAGTACGTTAGATGCCATGGAAATGATAGGAACTACATTGGAACGCATGGGAAAGACCCTTGCTTTTCGGTCTCAGTTTGGCGCTATCGTAGTGATTGTATCCGGAGAGGCAAAAGTAGATAATCTAAAATATAAGAAACGATTTGGCACCAGACCATTGATGCTGGATGCGGATGAGCTAATGGAATACACCGGATCGGTACCGGGAAGTGTTTCACCGGTAGGGCTCCAACATAAAAAAGTCAAAGTGTATATGGATGCATCCATAAAAAGATTCGAAGAGGGTATGGTATATCCATCAGCGGGAAATGACAACAGTGCTATTGCCATTTCAGCCAAGGATTTATATACAGCATCAGACTGTAAAGGGTATGTAGATGTGTGTAAAGACTGGAAATAGTAAACAACACGGGTTATAGAAAAAGCTCCATAATATAATCATCCATGACAAAACCGTTACCGATATCTGCCACTTGGGTGTTCACTCGTTGAAAACCTAGATGGTCGTAAACGGTAAGAGAATGTTCGTTATAACGGTTACAAGTGAGCCAGATACTAGTTAAATGGCGTTCTTTACACAAGGATTTCAGAAAATCAAGGACCCGTGTGCTAAAGTGTTGCCCACGCACATCTTTCTTTAAATAGAGTTTGCTTAAAAATAATTTTCCATCTTCAGCGTGGACACCGGTATAACCAATGAGATGATCTCCGGAAATCAGGTGGAAATATTCGTATCCTTGGTTTAATTGTTCTTTGAGGGCAGGAAAAGATTGAAATTTTTCCAGCATATAGTCCACTTGTGTTTCACCAATGAGGGGGACAAAGTGTTGATGCCAGATTTCATCGGCTAAAATGGCTGTTTCTCTAATTTGTTCATCAGTAATCATGGGGACAATTTCTAAATTTTTGTGAATCATGGGTGCGCCTTTCTTTCGTTAGAAATAACTCTTTAGAAATAAAAAGAATAATGGTATGATAGATATAGAATATTATAATAGATGTAAAATAGATAAACAATAGCGAAGTAAAATTTTTGGAGGAACCTCATGAGTGACTTTGTAGAAATGAATGATGTGAAAAAAATATATCACATGGGCGAAGTGGATATTGCTGCGGCAGACGGAATCAGTTTTGGGATTGCAAAAGGAGAATTTGCAGTAGTAGTAGGTCCTAGTGGGGCAGGGAAAACTACCGTTCTTAATATTTTGGGTGGAATGGATACCGCAACCAGTGGAGATGTATTTGTGGATGGGCAGAATATTGCAGCATATCGTCCTAAAAAGTTAACCGGATATCGAAGAGATGATATTGGGTTCGTATTTCAATTTTATAATTTAATTCCCAATCTGACGGCTTTGGAAAATGTAGAACTGGCACTTCAGATTTGTAAGGAACCATTGGATGCAGAAGAGGTCCTAACAGAAGTGGGTCTGGGAGAACGGTTGGACAATTTCCCAGCTCAGTTATCAGGGGGAGAGCAGCAAAGAGTTTCCATTGCCAGAGCTCTTGCGAAGAATCCTAAACTTTTACTTTGTGATGAGCCAACGGGAGCATTGGACTATAATACGGGAAAAGCTATTTTGAAGTTGTTACAAGATACTTGTCGCCAACGTGGAATGACGGTGATTTTGATTACCCATAATTCAGCCATTGCACCTATGGCGGATAGAGTAATTAAGATTAAGAATGGGAAAGTGGCAAGTATGGTGCTCAATGAAGAGCCGATTCCGGTAGAAACAATAGAATGGTAGGGGTTATACATGAAGAAAAAAGCACTTAGAAAAGATTTTTATATGGAAATTGTTAAAAGTCTTGGGCGTTTTGTGTCCATTTTTTTTATTGTGGCATTAGGTGTTGCTTTCTTTTCGGGAATTCGTGCATCGGAACCGGATATGAGAATGTCCGGAGATGCTTATTTTGATCGAAAAAAATTAATGGATGTGAAAGTCCTTGGAATGCTAGGTATTACCGAAACAGATTTAGATGCACTGAAACAAGTGGAAGGGGTTGCAGAAGTAGAGGGCGGATACAGCACGGATGCACTTTGTGAGGTGGAACAAAACCAAAAGGTGGTACATATTGTATCAGATTTAAAGAAGATGAATAAGCTGACGGTTAGTCAGGGCAGACTTCCTCAAAAAGAAGGGGAGTGTCTAGTGGATCAAGATTTTTTTGAAGCGAGTAAATACCAAATGGGAGGTCAGATTAAACTGGAATCCGGTACGGAAGATCCTTTGACGGATACTTTGAAAAAGGATGTGCTTACCATTGTCGGAGTAGGTAGTAGTCCGTCCTATATTTCTTTTGGAAGAGGCAGCAGTACGATTGGAACCGGTGAAGTAAAAGGATATCTTATTGTGAGTTCGGAGACATTTTCCATGGAGGTGTATTCAGAAGCCTATATGATGGTGAAAGGTGCAGCAGAGCAACTTGCATTTACAAAGGGGTATGAAGATAAAGTAGAACAAACATTAAAACGGGTAGAAGATATTGCAGATACCCGTTGTACGGCAAGAAGGCAGGAATTGGTAACCGATGCCCAAAAGGAGCTGGATAAAGCAAAAAAAGAGCTTCAGGACGGGAAAGCAGAGGTGCAAACAAAGTTAGCACAAGCACAAGCAACCTTAACGGATGGGGAGAATCAGCTAAATGATGGAAAGAACCAGATAGCTTCTGGGCAGACAGCCATTGCAGAAGCGAAGAATACATTGAGTTCCAAACAGCAAGAATTAAAAGATGCAAAAGCACAATATCAGGATGGAGTTCATCAGTTAGAAACTGGAAAACAGGAATTAGCGACACAGGAAGCCGTATTTCAAGAAAAAGAAGCAGAGGCACAAGCACAATTTGCTACAGAAGCACAGAATTTACAAGATGCAAGAAATCAACTGGATGCAGGGTGGGCACAGTATCAAAGTGGTCATGATCAAATGACAACCGCAGTTGCAGATGCAACTGCAGGATTAGCACAAGTAGAAGAAGCGATGCAGACGGCACCACCGGAAATGATTCCGATTTTAGGCGCTAAAAAAGTAGAATTAGAGGCTACGATTACAGAGTTACAAAATCATTTGGCACAATTAGAAAATAGCCCTGAGAAACAGACGTTGGATGCCGGTGAAGCACAGTATCAAACAGGGAAACAACAGTTTGATACCGCAAAAGCGGATGCAGATGCTCAGTTAAATGCCGGCAGGGCTCAGTTGGATGGAGCAGCCCAAGAAATCAATCAGTCTCAGACCCAGTTAGATCAAGCAGGGGAGCAGATTACTTCCGGACAAAGCCAGATTGACAGTGGATGGGCAGAATTAAATGCCAAAGAAGGAGACCTTGCAGCAGCACAAAGTACCATTGCCGAAAAAGAAACGGAACTGGCAGATGGGAAAGCAAAATTCGCAAAGAGCAAGGAAGATGCAGAAAAAGAGATCGCAAAAAATGAAAAAAAGATTACCGACGCAGAGGAAAAAATCAGAGATATTGAACATCCTACATGGTATGTAGAAGATCGAAACAGTCTTCCGGAATATAGTGGCTATGGGGAAAACTCGGATCGTATGCGTGCAATCGGAAGGGTATTTCCGGTACTGTTTTTTTTAGTGGCGGCATTGATTAGTCTTACGACTATGACCCGTATGGTAGAAGAACAAAGGACTCAGATTGGAACGTTAAAGGCACTGGGATACTCGAAGATATCCATTGCCGGAAAATATATTAATTATGCATTGATTGCCACCCTTGGAGGGAGTATATTCGGTGTACTGGTGGGGGAAAAGATTCTGCCCTATATTATTATTTATGCATATAAGATTATGTATCAGCATATGCCGGATATTGTGATTCCTTATAATTTGAAATATGCATCCATGGCAACCATTGCAGCACTATGCTGTACCCTTGTGGCGACCATTTTTTCCTGTGGGAAGGAGCTGGCGGCGCAGCCGGCGGTATTGATGCGTCCCCCTACACCGAAACAGGGAAAACGGGTATTTCTGGAAAGAATCACCTTTGTTTGGAGACATTTAAATTTCATATGGAAATCTACTATTCGGAACTTAATTCGGTATAAAAAAAGATTTTTTATGACGGTATTTGGAATTGGTGGATGTATGGCACTGATGATTGTTGGATTTGGACTAAAGGATTCTATTTTCGACATTGCCAAAATACAATATGATGAACTACAACTTTATTCAGGAACCGCCTATACAAAAGATGATATTACAGAGGAATCCCAAAAAGCACTTCTAGCAGATATGGGCTCGGATCCTCTGATTGAAAATTATGAAGAGGCATTGATGAAAAATGTAGATGTGGAACATGGAAAGGTGAAGAAGAAAGTGTATATGTGTGTTCCGGATGACATTCATAAAGTGGGGGATTTTATAGTATTTCGGGATCGGACGACCAAACAAGAGCATACCATGGAAGAAGACGGAGCCATCTTAACAGAAAAAATGGCTAAAACGTTACACGTAAAAAAGGGAGACTCCGTAGATATCAAGGTAGGGAATGAGAAAAAGAAAGTGATTATCACGGATATTACGGAAAATTATATGGGACATTATATTTATGTTTCCCCGAAACTGTATGAGAATATTTATAACAAAGAGCCAAAATACAATAGTGTCATGTTTAAAATTACCGATTTCAGTAACCAGAGGCTATTGAAAGCAGGGGGGAATATACTGGAGCATAAAGATGTATTGAATGTGAGTTATAATAATTCCATGAAAGAACGTTTAAATGATATGTTGAAAAGCTTGAATCTGGTTATTGTAGTGCTGATTATTTCTGCGGGGATGCTGGCATTTGTAGTGCTATACAATTTGAATAATATTAACATTACGGAACGGCAAAGAGAACTTGCGACCATTAAGGTGCTGGGTTTCTACGATACAGAGGTAGCGGCGTATGTCTACCGGGAGAACATTTTATTGACGCTGATAGGAGCACTGGCAGGTGTGGGAATGGGAATTGTGCTTCACCGGTTTATTATCGTGACAGTTGAAATCGAGGAAGTGATGTTCGGCAGAAATATTAATTGGATTAGTTTTCTATATAGTATTTTGTTCACCTTGGGATTTTCCGCCTTTGTAAACTGGGTGATGTACTTCAAATTGAAAAGGATTGATATGGTGGAATCCTTGAAAAGCGTAGAATAAGTTTATAAAATATTTATAAACTTAAGAAAATTATTAGCACTCTATTCTAAAGAGTGCTAATTTTCTATTGACATTTAAAATCAACCGTATTAATATATGTGTTAGACGGTCTAGGTGTAAAACATCTGGAATCATACGAAAAGTAAAAGGAGTGTTATATATGGAAATGAAACATGGTAATCTTTCAATCAACAGCGACAATATTTTCCCCATTATTAAAAAATGGATGTATTCGGATCATGATATTTTTATTCGTGAACTGGTATCCAATGGGTGTGATGCAATTACGAAGACCAAAAAATTAGATATGATGGGAGAGCATAGCCTCTCGGATGATTATAAGGCAAAAATTGACGTGATTGTGAACCCGGAAGAAAAGACACTGAAATTCATCGATAACGGAATCGGTATGACAGCAGAGGAAGTCGAAGAATACATTACGCAAATTGCATTCTCAGGAGCTACCGAGTTTTTGGAAAAATATAAGGACAAAACTACGGATGATGAGATGATCGGACATTTCGGTCTGGGATTCTACTCTGCATTTATGGTCGCAGATGAGGTGCACATTGATACGCTTTCTTATAAAGAGGGAGCAACACCGGTTCATTGGACTTGTGATGGCGGCACGCAGTACGACATGGCAGATGGCAATAAAGAGGAAGTAGGGACAGAAATCACGTTATATCTTAATGATGATAGCCTTGCTTTTTCGAATGAATATCGTGTGCGTGAAACATTGGAAAAATATTGTTCTTTTATGCCAATAGAAATCTATTTATCGAAAGCAAATGCAGAACAAGAATATGAAACCATACCGGAAGAAGAACTGTTGGAGACGGATGTAGTAGTAGAACATATTCATGAAGAAGCGAAGACAGAAGAGCAGGAAAACGATCAAGGGGAAAAAGAAACCGTAGAAATTTCACCGGCTTGTGAAAAAGTGAAAATCAATAAACGTCCGGTACCAATCAATGATATTCACCCACTATGGGCAAAACATCCCAATGAATGTACAAAAGATGATTATATCGAATTTTACCGCAAAGTATTTATGGATTATAAAGAACCTTTATTCTGGATTCATTTAAATATGGATTATCCATTTAATATGAAAGGAATTCTTTATTTCCCGAAGATTAATACAGAATACGATACCATAGAAGGAAAGATTAAGTTATATAATAATCAGGTGTTTATTGCAGATAACATCAAAGAAGTGATTCCGGAATTCCTGATGTTATTAAAAGGTGTAATTGACTGTCCAGATCTTCCACTGAACGTATCTAGAAGTGCATTGCAAAATGATGGCTTCGTAAAGAAAATTTCTGATTATATTTCGAAAAAAGTGGCAGATAAATTATCCGGCATGTGTAAAACGGAAAAAGAATCTTATGAAAAATACTGGGATGATATCAGCCCATTTATCAAATTCGGTTGTTTGAAAGATGAAAAATTCTGTGATAAAATGAGCGATTATATGTTGTTGAAAAATCTGGATCACAAGTATTTAACCATGAAAGAATGCATTGAGGAAAATGGTGGTACGGTGGTAGAGCCAAAAGAAAAAGAGGCAGAGGGTGAGACAGATGGTAAAGATGGGGAAAATGAAGTAGAAGAAATCAAAACCACCATTTACTATGTTACGGATGAGCAGCAGCAAGGGCAATATATTAAAATGTTTCAAGAAGAGGGATTGGATGCAGTTATCTTGACCCACAATATTGATTCTGCATTTATTACCCATATGGAGCAAAAAAATCCAAATGTCCGTTTCCAAAGAATTGATGCAGACCTGACTGAACATTTTAAAGAAGATGTAGGGGAAGAGGATGTAGAAGAATTAAAGAAACAAGCGGAACAGATTACAGAAATATTCCGTAAAGCAGTTGGAAATGATAAATTAGAAGTAAAGGTAGAAAAATTAAAAAATGACGGGGTAGCTTCTATGGTTACGTTGTCTGAACAGTCCCGTCGTATGCAGGAAATGATGAAGATGTATGGGGCAGGTATGGATCCAAGTATGTTTGGAACGGATGTCACCTTAATCTTAAACGCCAATCATCCACTGGTTCAATATGTGGAAGAGCATAAAGAAGGGGAGCATGTTGAGATGTTCTGCGAGCAGCTATTTGACTTGGCAATGCTTGCAAACCAACCATTGAATACAGAGCAAATGGCGAAGTTTGTAGAAAGAAGCAACCAGATTATGATGTTGTTAGCAAAATAGAAAATGCAAAAAAGAAAAGAGATGGTTCACCGGTTTTATCGGTGGAACATCTCTTTTTGCTGTTGCGTCAGGAAAGATTTTGTTAGGCAGTGCATGCCTGATTGAAAGTGATTCCATATTCTGTGAAAAGTTGTTGGGTAGTTTTATCCCAGGCGCGTTCT
This sequence comes from Lachnospiraceae bacterium, assembly GCA_036666555.1. Lineage (GTDB taxonomy): Bacteria > Bacillota > Clostridia > Lachnospirales > Lachnospiraceae > UMGS1251. Next base: position 9,818 of record JAVWVS010000020.1, read on the forward strand.
AAGGATTTGTCCAATGTAAAAAGTTTCATGGAGATTCCGGTAGTACATTGAAGAAGGGTGCCGTCATACTTGAAATTCAAATAGAGTCCTTGGATGTCTTCCAGAGAATAGGTTAAATTTTCATCTTGTAATAATTTGGCGGTGAGTTCCTTAGAAAGAGCATAGATAAATTTAAAATTCAAAGGAGTACGTTTTCCTTTGATAATGGAAAAGCAGAATTCTCGCATTTCTTTCCAGGTGGCATATTGTTGGTTATCTGAAAGGGAAGCAAGAGATGCTTCATCATAAAAATCTTTTTGAAGATAGCCATCTATGGTAAATTTACTAAATGTAGTAATTTCACCTTCGATAAATGAAAAGTGATCAAAGGTATCTGAAAGCAAGAGCTTATTCATACAGTTTTTTGTCTCGAGTGCTAAAATCAGCATAGAAAATCCTCCAATAGGGTGATGTGATTAGATGGTTTCTATTGTAACATGGTTTCGCTCGAAAAAGAAGTAATAGTAGTAAAACCAAGGGAAATATAGTATACTAACACCTAGAGAACTGGAAAATTGAGAAGTCAAAAAAGGAGTACTATGGGAAGAGAACTGTGGGAACAGATATTACAAAATCAAGAAGTAAGACAAAATTTAAGCAAGTTGCGTAAAGAACTGAAAAATGGTGGTGAGAAAGCAGCATTTCTTTATATGATAGCAGGACAGGAAGAAAAATTAACAGCGTTGCTACAATTAGAGGATGCCAAAATCAGGAAAAATGCAGCATTGTTAATGGGGGACCTGGGAAAAGCAGAATTTCTAAAACCATTGTATGACGCCTATGTGGCAGAGGAACAATTATTTGTAAAAAGCTCCTACTTAGCAGCCATGAGAAATTTTGACTATCGAGATTATTTAGAGGCATTTCATATTCGCTTGGAAGAATTAACGAATATGCAAATGACACCGGAAAATCAGAAGCATTTGGCAGAAGAAATGCGGCAACTTTCTGCTATGGTGGTTACGATGGAGGGCGTTCGTGCTCATACTTTTGTGGGAATGAATGAGACTTATGATGTTATTTTATTGACCAATCGAAATCACCAGGCAGTGACAGAAAAAGCTTTGTTAGAACAGGAACCACAGGCAAAGACAAAAATATTTGGAGCCGGTGTGATGGCAAGAGTGGCGAATCTGAATTGGATGAATGAGGTTCGAACGTATCAAGAATTATTATTTGTAATCAAAGGGATGCAGACATGCCCTATGGAGCCGGAAAAAGCGGCAGAGCTGATTGTGCAATCAGAGTTTTTAGAGTTTTTAGGAAAAGGGCACAAGGGAACAGCACCTTATTATTTTCGAATTGAATTAAAAAGCAAAGCGGATTTGGGAAAGCGAAGTACGTTTACCAAAAAATTGGCTATGCAGATTGAAAAACTATCTGATCGTACCTTGATTAATAGCACCTCGAATTATGAAGTGGAGATTCGGTTGATTGAGAATAAAGAGGGTGAATGCAATATCCTGGCTAAGTTGTATACGCTGGAGGATGAGCGGTTCCATTATCGAAGAGAATCGGTATCCGCCAGCATCAAACCGGTGAATGCGGCATTGACAGTTGCACTTGCCAAAGAATATTTAAAGGAAGATGCACAGGTATTGGATCCATTTTGTGGTGTGGGCACCATGTTGATTGAACGACACAAAGCGGTGAAAGCCAATACCACTTATGGAATTGATTTTTACGAAGAAGCAGTGGAGAAGGCCAAAGTCAATACCGAGGCTGCTCACCAGATTATTCATTATATCAATCGTAACTTTTTTGATTTTGAACATGAATATCTGTTCGATGAAATCATTACGAATATGCCATTTTGTATTGGGCGAAAAACAGAGGAAGAAATATTGGAAGTATATGAGCGCTTTTTCCCTGCGGCCAAACGCGTGTTAAAAGAAGACGGAACGATTATTTTGTATACCCACGATCGGGAGTATGTTAATGAGATAGCACCTTCCAGTGGTTATACGGTTCAAAAAGAATATGAAATATCACAAAGAGAAGGCACTTTTGTCATGGTCTTACAATAAGGAGGAACTTATGTCAGAGATTGCAAGAATTAAAAAATTATGTGAAGAAAAAAATATTCGGATGATTGATTTTAAAATGACGGATTTAGATGGAAGATGGCGTCATATTACCATTCCGGTAGAACGGTTCAATGAAGATACCTTTACCTATGGGGTTGGATTTGACGGGTCGAATTACGGATATGCTCAAGTAGAAAAAAGTGATATGGTCTTCATTCCGGATCCAAAGACCGCAGTAGTAGATCCATTTGTGGAAATTCCTACCCTTACCATGTGTGGAGATGTGTGTGTGATAGGAAAAGAGAACACACCTTTTGACCAGTATCCCAGAAATGTGGCACTAAGTGCAGTGGAATATATGAAGCAGGAAGGAATTGCAGATGAGATGCTGATTGGCCCGGAATTTGAATTTCATCTTTTAGATCACGTCAGCTATACGGTACAGCCACAGAAGACTTCCTTTACCATTGATACCAGACAGGCAGAGTGGAACAGTGGAAATGAGACCCAGGAAAATGCAGGTTATCAAGTTCCCTATAAAGGAGGCTATCACATTACGGCACCGCATGATGTGGCTTACAATTTGCGAAGCAGAATGTGCATGCTGATGGAAGACTGGGGAGTGAAGGTAAAGTATCATCACCATGAAGTAGGTGGACCCGGACAGATGGAAATTGAAGTGGAGTTAGGTGATATGGTAGACATGGCAGATAAAACCATGATTATTAAGTATGTGATTAAAAATGCGGCAGTACAAGAAGGAAAAACTGCTACCTTTATGCCAAAGCCAATTTATAAAGAAGCGGGAAATGGAATGCATGTGCATATGCTTTTGAAAAAAGATGGGAAACCATTATTCTATGATGAACATGGATATTCCGGATTGAGTCAAACTGCACATTATTTTATGGGAGGACTTCTGAAACATGTGGCTTCTCTTTGCGCCTTTACGAATCCTTCTACCAACTCTTATAAACGTCTGGTACCAGGATATGAAGCTCCCGTTACGATTGGATATGCAACCTCTAATCGAAGTGCGGTGATTCGAATTCCAGCTTATGCAAAATCACCGGATGCAAAACGATTTGAATTAAGGAATCCGGATGCCACTGCTAATCCTTATTATGCCTATGCAGCTATTTTAATGGCAGGGTTGGATGGAATTAAGAACCAGATTGATCCTACGAAATATGGATGGGGACCTTTTGATTGCAATTTATTTGACCTTTCCGAAGAAGAAAAGGCAAAGATACAGTCTTTGCCAAGGACGCTGGACGAAGCACTGGATGCTTTGGAAGCGGATCACGATTACTTGACGGCCGGTGGTGTATTCCCGGAAAGTTTATTGCAAGTGTGGTCACATAAAAAAAGGATGGAGAGCCTGGAAATATCCCAGATTCCCCACCCAGTGGAATTTCAAAAATATTATGATTTATAAATAAGAATGACAAAATCCTTATGGTCTTAAACCGGAGCCACCTTGCAGTGTAATGGTTTCTCCGGAGATAAAGGAGGCATCTTCAGAAGCAAGGAAGATACATACGCGTCCAATATCCTGCTCTGCATCACCAAAACGTCCAAGTGGAATGTTACGAATAGTATTGTTATATAATTCCGGGTATTCTTGTTGCCATTTGATGAGACCAGGCGTCATTACCAGAGGACAGATCACGTTTACATTAATGCCAAATTCACCCCATTCTGTTGCAGCAACACGGGAGAGTCCACGGATGCCTTCCTTGGCTGCTGCATAGGAGGATTGGCCTGATTTACCAAAGAGTCCGGCGCCGGAAGCAAGGTTGATTACAGCACCTTTTGTTTTTTTCAAATAGGGGAAAGCAGCTCTCATATAATAAAATGTTGCATAGAGTCCGGTGTGTAATGCCAGTTCAAAATCGTCGGTAGTATGGTCCACCAAAAGCATACCGGATTTCGATGTCTGCGCGTTGTTAATGACCACATCGATTTTACCAAAGTGTGCTATCACATCTTTAATCGCAATTGCTACTGCAGTTTCATCGGAACCATCTGCAACCAGAGGGAGAACATCGGTGCCGTAAGCTCTTAATTCTTCGGCAGAACGCTCTAATTTATCCATGTGGCGTCCGGTAATAACAATATTTGCCCCTTCTTTTGCAAATGCGGTGGAAATTCCAAATCCAATACCTTGTCCACCACCTGTAATGATGACTACTTTATCTTTCATTCTCATAATCGTACTTCCTTTCATTTTTTGATTGCGTTTCTATTATTTTGCTATCGGCTGTAATACTTCTTTGCTACGTCCACAAATCGGACAAATAAAATCATCTGGAATGGTATCCGCATCTAATATATAACCACAGATTTTGCAGCGGTATCCCTTTGCCGGTTCTTCTACATAACTGGATGCTTTCGGTGGTGTCATGCCCTTTTTTACTGTATGGTAGTAAGCGTAGGTCATAGGAACTGCGATATCCAGTATTTCTGCATCCTGCACTTCCCCTAAGAAAATCACATGAGAGCCAACGTCCATTTGACTACTTACTTTACAGCTAAATCTGGCGGAAGCTTGTTCACATACATAAGGAATCCCATTGGCATCGGTAGCTGTTTTAAAATCTTTGAACTTATCATAATCTTTACTGCTGTGAAATCCAAAGGTGCCAATTAATTCCATGGTGGCAGATTGAGACAGAGCGACACAAGTAAAGTACCCAGATTCCTGAATCAGAGAAGTGGTGTGGTTGTCTTTGTTAATCGCAATGGTAACCTGTGCTGGGTCGGATGTTACTTGTGCAAAAGTATTCACTACACATCCAGCTGTGTGATCACCTGCTTTGGTAGAAATGAGATAAAGCCCATAACTTAATTTCTGAAATGCTTTTTTGTCCATAATAACCCTCCTAATTAATAATAGTAATAATTACTCTTATTAATAGAATACAGCATATACTCTATTTTGTCAATAGCTTATGTAAAAATATAAAATAAAATCCTGCAGAATTAATGCAGGATTTTATTTATAGAGAGGTATGTAGTGTGTCTTTTTTTAAAAGGAAGACACCTAGGAGCAGGGAAATAAATTCTGCCAATGGTACGGACATCCAAATGCCGGTGACACCAAGTAACGGTGGGAGGATGTTTACGAATAAAACACTTAACACACAGCCACGCAATAAGCAAAGCAGTAAAGAATAACCGGATCTTGCCGTGGCTTGAAAATAGTTGATAATAAACATATTAATACCGGTGACCACAAAGGCAATAAAGTAAATCCGAATAGCACTGGAAGACAGGGCAAGTATTTCTTTGGTGGGATGTAAAAAAACATATGTAAATGCATTGGGAGCCACCAGCCCCAAAATTGTGGGAACGGAGCAAACGAAAAGGGCTGTTTTTAATCCTAACTTTTTCACCTGTGTGATGCGGGTAGAATGTCCGGCACCGTAGTTGGTAGAGATGATAGGCTGGGCCGCCTGACTGATTCCGTTACTTAAGCAGGAAACCACAATGGCAGTATTGGTGATAACGCCATAGAGACTGACACCGATATTGCCAACGTATTTTAATATCTGCAGATTGAATACAAACATCACGATTCCGGAGGACATTTCGATTAAAAAACTAGTGAATCCATTTGCAAAGATATGGTGAAAATGGGAAGCAGAAATTCCTTTTATTCGAAAATGAAGTCCATTTTTTTTAGAAAGAAAGTGAGAAAACAAAATACAATCGGTGAAGAAAGATCCAATGACACTGGCAATTGCAGCACCTGCCATGCCCATATGACACGGAAATACGAAAAAGATGTCCAATACCACATTGATGATTCCGCCAGTTACGACGGCTGCCATGGAAAGTTTGGGGGCACCATCGTTACGGATAAAGGCCTGTAAAAAAGTGGAAAAAGAAAAAATAAGAGTGCCACCGATGATCCAAGGAAGATAATTCATAATATAAGGAAGGGTGACATCGGTTCCGCCTAGAAAACGTGCAAATGGTTTCATAAAAAAGAAAAACAACAAGGTGTATAGAACGGAAAAAAATAAATTTAGAAAGAACGCAACTGTAAAATAGCGTTCCCCCATGGCGATATCTCCCCGTCCACGAGAAATGGACATTAAGACAGAACCACCAATGCCGAATAAAAGTCCGGTTCCAAATAAAAGACTAAAAATAGGGAGAATTATATTTAAAGCCGCCATAGCGGTGATGCCAATTCCTTTCCCTACGATAATGGTATCTGCCAGAACATAAATAGAAGTGACCATGGTTCCACAAATAGAGGGAATAAGATATTGAAAAAATAATTTAGGGACAGGTTTGGTTGTGAGGCTAATTGTTTGCATGTAAGTACTCCTTTTCAATGTGAGAGTAGTATAGCAGATAAAACCAAGAAATACCAGAAGATTTACCATTCGACAGCGTTTGACTTTCTACATTAAAACAAGTATTATATTATTATTGAGATTGAAGGAGATTGTATTGTGAAAAAAATGGAAAATGTAGATCAATTATTAACTCTTGTGGAGGAAGCAGTTTCACCGTTTCATACGATAGAGGCTGTAAAAAGGCAATTATTTGAAGCGGGATATGAAGAGATTACATTAAAGGAAGAATGGGAATTAAAGAGGGGACACCGGTATTGTTTAACCCACCATGGCTCTTGTTTGTTTGCATTTACCATAGGAAAAGAATTCCAAAAATCGGATGGATTTCGCATTGGGGCAGCCCATGGAGATTTCCCGGGATTTCGCATTAAACCGAACCCAGAAGTAGTGACAGAAGGTTACGTGCGATTGAATACAGAAACATATGGAGGAGTCAATTTAGCAAGCTGGATGGACCGTCCGTTGTCGGTAGCAGGAAGGGTCATTCTAAAAAGTGAAGAGCCTTTTCAGCCGGAAGTTCGCTTGATAGATGTAAAAAAACCAATTTTAACGATTCCCAATATTGCCATTCATTTGGAACGGGAGATGAACAAAGGAATGGAGCTGAATAAACAGACCCATATGCTTCCAATTTTGGGACTGATTGAAAAAGAGTTAAAAGGCCAGGGATTTTTTGCAGAATTTTTAGCAAAAGAATTAAAAGTAGTTCCAGAAGATATTTTAGATTATGAATTGAATTTATATAATACAGATACAGGGGATGTGCTTGGAATTGAAGAAGAATTTATATCTGCACCGAGGCTTGATAATTTAACATCGGTACAGGCGTTGGTTACGGGTATTTTAGAAGGGGAAAGAACCAAAGGGATTAATATGATGGTAGTATTTGACCACGAAGAAGTAGGAAGTAAGACCAAGCAAGGTGCGGGTTCTACTTTAATGCCACTTCTTTTGGAAAAGTGTTATCAGTCTTTGGGAATGTCTTCGCAAGATTATAAAAATGCAATTATGGATAGTTTATTAATGTCCGTGGATGTGAGCCATGGATTTCATCCAAGTTATGAGGCGAAAAACGATCCTACTAATAAAAGTGTGTTAAATCAAGGGTTTTGTATCAAAGAAGCGTGCTCACAAAGTTATGCAACCGATAGTGAGGGCATCGCAATCGTACAGCAGATTTGTAGGAAGCAAGAGATTCCGTATCAAAAATTCGTGAATCGTTCAGATGGTACGGGAGGCGGAACGCTAGGCGCCATTGCATCTGCTATGCTTCCGGTAAGAACGGTGGATATTGGAGTACCCTTGCTGGCCATGCATTCCAGCAGAGAACTAATGGGAATCAAGGATCAGACCAGTTTAACGAAGTTCATTAAATCATATTTTTCGCTATAAGATTGAGAAAAAGGAGAAAGATATAGGAAAGTAGTCATGAAAAAAAATTATGAAGAATTAGCACATAAGAAGAGAGAAAAACGGCTGATAACATTTTTGGGAATTACGGTGCTCATGTTATTGGCTATTGTATTGCTTTATTTTGGCATTACAAAGTGGACAGCACAAAATGTAGATACCACAGAAGGCATCAAAGCAGTAAAAAAACTAGAACAAGGTGATATCAAAGATCTGGAAAAAAAGGTGCAGACTTTGGAAGAAAAAGATCAAGTACAAGCAAGTGCCCAGGGAGAAACGAAAGTACCGGATGACCGACCACTGAATGAACGGTTCGCAGGTTCTGTGATATTAGGGGACTCTATTACAATGGCTTTCAGTGAGTACGAGATATTAGATGAGTCTATTGTGATTGCGGATATTGGAGTGATGTTGTCAGGGGTAGAGGAGGAATTGACCAAGGCAGAGGGTTTAAATCCTAAGAATATTTTCTTGTGTTACGGAGAAAATGATGTGGAAGCAACCAGTGGTGATGCAATGGTATTTAAACAGCAATATAAAGCAGTGATTGATCGTTTGAAGACGAATCTGCCGGAGACAAAAATTTATGTAAATAGTATCCTGCCTGTGAAACAAAAAGAAATCGACCGGGAACCAAGCTATGCCCATCTGCCGGAATATAATGTGGCTCTTCAAGAATTGTGCACAGAAGAAGGCGTTACCTTTATTGATAATACAACACTGACAAAAGATGAATTTTATGAACCCGATGGCATTCATCAGACAATCGATTATTACCCTATTTGGGCAAAACGCATGGCAGAGGTGGCAGGAATATGATAAATCGAGAAGGGAAAAACGAGAAGCCAGATGTGTTAGATATACTTAAAATAGGGATGGTAGTTGTCCTAATAGTTTATATTGGTGCGCTGTTGGTCATGAATGGCAACAGTAAAGTACCATTTCAAACGGTTGCCAAAGCCGTAGAAAAGAAGGCAGATGCAAAAACCATGGAAAAAGCAGGAGCAAGAGAATTGCGAAAATATTATGGATTGAATGCAAAGGATTATGATGGCACCTTGTTTTATCGTGCGAAATCAGCTATGGGAGTGGAAGAACTATTGTTGATTAAGGTGAAAAATCCATCTCAGGCAGAAACAGTGGAAGCATCTATAGAACGAAGAGTGGAAGGACAAAAGAAAAATTTTGAAGGGTATGGAGTAGAACAGACGAAATTATTGAATGATGCAGTCTGGGAAACGAAAGGAAATTACATATTTTTATCAATCGCAAAACATGCAGAAAATCTGCAGAAGACTTTCCGAAAAAGTTTGTAAAGGTTAGAATCTATGAGAGAAAAGGGATTGGGACATGGTATTTAGCAGTATAATTTTTTTGTTTACATTTTTGCCGGTGATGCTTTTACTTTATTATGTGGTGCCAAAACAATTTAGAAATATCATTATGCTTTTATGCAGTCTGGTGTTCTATGCATGGGGTGAGCCGGTTTATGTATTTTTGATGGTTTTTTCTATTTTATTCAACTATATAAGTGGGCTGGATATTTCCAGAAAACTTTCCAATAAAAATATGGCAAGACAGAGCTTGATATTCACCATTGTAGTGAATATTGGAATATTGGGATTCTTCAAATACTATGGATTCCTTTTGGAAAATATCAATGCTATTTTACCCTTTCATATTCCTTATCGAGAGCTGGCACTTCCCATTGGAATTTCATTTTATACTTTCCAGACGTTATCTTATATCATCGATGTTTATAGGGGACACGTGGCGGTACAAAAAAACATCATTTCCTTTGGTGTTTATGTATCCATGTTTCCGCAGTTAATCGCGGGACCAATCGTAAGGTATGCGGATATTGAAAAACAATTGCGGACGCGAACAGAATCATGGAACAAATTTGGAAATGGAGTGCTTTTTTTTATCCGTGGACTTGCTAAGAAGGTATTGTTAGCCAATGCCATTGGAATGGTGTTTACCAAAGTAACCGGTTTATCTGGTGGAGAGATGTCTGTTACCAGTGCATGGCTAGGGTGCTTTGCATATTTTTTCCAAATCTACTTTGATTTTAGCGGGTATTCAGATATGGCAATTGGACTGGGGCGGATGTTTGGCTTTGAATTTCTCAAGAACTTTGATTATCCTTATATTGCCAAAAGCATTACGGATTTTTGGCGCAGATGGCATATTTCATTGGGAACATGGTTTCGAGAATATGTATACATTCCCCTGGGAGGGAATCGTGTCAGTGTGGCAAAAAACATACGCAATATTTTTGTGGTATGGTTTTTAACCGGCATGTGGCATGGAGCCAGTTGGAACTTTATTGTATGGGGACTTTATTATGGAGTCATCTTGCTGTTAGAAAAATTTGTCCTGAAAAACATTTTAGAAAAAATGCCAAATATTTTGAAACATATTTATAGTATTTTATTGATTATGATTGGATGGGTATTTTTCTTTAGTCCAGATTTAGGTGGTGCAGTGCATTATCTGGGAATTATGTTCGGAGTAGGAAAACATGCGTTCATTGATTCCCAAGCAGTCTATTTACTAGGAACCAATTGGCTTTTGTGGATTACGTTGGTTTTATGCTCGACACCCCTTGTATTTCAATGGGTGGAACGCTTCTTATATCAACGCCAGAAGCCAAGAGTGGTAGTAGGATGCGTAGTATATGGAGCATTGCTATTACTGTGTGTAGCTTATTTAGTAACTGAAACGTATAATCCGTTCTTATATTTTAGATTCTAGGGGAAAAGAGATGTCAAAACAGACCAAACCAGGGAAACAAATGATACAAAAAATTATGTCTATTCTATTTCTTTTATTTTTGATGGGAATGGTAGTTTTTAATATAGTAAAAAAGGATCAGGGCTTTTCGGAAAACGAAAACAGAATGTTGACATCTAAGCCAAAGATCACATTATCGGGACTGACAAGTGGCAGATATATGAAACAGTATGAAGCATATAAATCCGATCAGTTTGCCGGAAGAGATATGTGGGTGCAAACCAAGACGAGAGCGGATAAGTTATCTGGAAAGAAAGAGGAAAATGGAGTTTTCCAGGGGAAAGATCATTACTTGATGGAAGACATTGTCACCCCGGTTCCAGAAACGATGAAAGAGAACCTAGAAGCAATGAAAACATTTCAAAAAAAATATAAAGATATGCCCATGAATGTTCTCTTAGTTCCGGACGCTGCCAATATTATGAAGGATAAGTTGCCGGCTTTTGCAGTAACAGCAGACCAAAGCAAACAGATCAAAGAAGTGAAGAATGTTTTGGGGAACGGATTTATCTGGAATGATGCACAAAAACCATTGAAAGCAAATCAAAAGGAAGATATTTATTATCATACGGATCATCACTGGACCACCCAAGGTGCCTATGAAGTTTTTCAATCTATGACCAAAAGTCTTGGGATTGATAAGAATAGATTGGTAAAGATGAAACCTTATGCGGTAAGTGATTCCTTTCAGGGAACATTATCTGCAACCAGTGGATTTGAAAGTAACTACCAAGAACCTATTTATATTTATCTTCCGGTGGATGAACCGGCGGAAGTGTTGGTGAATTATGTAGAAGAACAAGAAAAAACAGTATCCATGTATGATTCCGACAAGTTAAAAGAGAAAGACCAGTATGGAATGTTCTTAAATGGGAATCATCCGTTGGTGAGTATTAAGACTACTTCACCTTCGTCAGAACGGATTCTCGTGATAAAAGATTCTTATGCGAATTGTTTTATTCCATTTTTGACACCTTATTATAGGGAAGTGATGGTGGTAGACCCCAGATATTATTATGGAGATATTCATAAATTGATGGAAGAAAATCATTTTAATCGTGTACTTTTCTTATATAATGCCAATACTTTCTTTGGAGATAATAATTTAAGTGGGGTGCTTGCAAGTGACAGCAACGAGACTAAATAAATATTTGAGTGAGGCGGGGATATGCTCCAGAAGAGAAGCAGACCGCTGGATTGAAGCAGGAAAAGTGACTATCGATGGAAAAGTGGCAGAGGTAGGGACTAAGGTTCTACCAGAACAAAAGGTGATGGTGAATGGAAAACCCGCAGCACTTCGGCAGCATTTGGTAGTTCTTGCCGTGAATAAACCTATCGGAATTGTCTGTACAGAAGAAAAAAAAGAAAAAAATAATATTATCAAATTTTTAAATTATCCGGAACGAATCACATATATTGGCCGTTTGGACAAGGATTCGGAGGGGTTACTGCTTATGACGAATCATGGAGATATCATTAATAAGATGATGCGTGGTGGAAACTATCATGAAAAGGAATATGAGGTGACCGTTGATAAGCCGGTATCTTCCGGATTTTTAAAGAGCATGTCAGAAGGGGTTTCTATATTAGATACGATTACAAGACCGTGTGAAATAGAAAAAATGAGCAAATACCGATTTCGGATTATTTTGACCCAGGGATTAAATCGTCAGATTCGAAGAATGTGTGAAGCCCTGGGGTATCAAGTAAAAGCATTGAAGCGGGTAAGGGTGATGAATATTGTGCTGGGAGATTTAAAAGTGGGAACGTATCGAAATCTAACGGAACAGGAAATGAAACAATTATTGGAACAGATTCAGAATTCTTCCAATGAGACGGTAATCAGCCCATAAATAAGAAATGAAAATAGGAGTAGTCGATATATGAAACAAAAAAAAGCGCGTATGCAGGAATTAGTCACCCTGCTTCATAAGGCCGGAAAAATGTACTATCAGGAAGCATCGGAAATGATGAGTAATTTCGAGTACGATGCTCTTTACGATGAATTGCGTTCTTTGGAGCAGGAATTGGGCGTGACCATGGCAGGAAGTCCCACGGTTCATGTGGGATATGAAGTGGTTAGTGAACTTCCCAAGGAACGGCATGAAAAACCGATGCTGTCCCTAGATAAGACAAAAGAAATAGAAGAATTAAAGACCTTTTTAGGAAGTCAGAAAGCGGTCATATCCTGGAAATTAGATGGCTTGACCATAGTTCTGACCTATCGAAATGGAGAGCTTTTTAAGGCGGTTACCCGTGGAAACGGGGAAGTGGGAGAAGTGATTACGAATAATGCGAAAGCGTTTAAGAATGTGCCACTTCATATTCAATATACAGGAGAGTTGATTTTAAGAGGGGAAGCAGTTATTGGGTACCGGGATTTCGAAAAAATCAATGAAGAAATCCAAGAAGTAGAAGCGAAATATAAAAATCCAAGAAATCTGTGCAGCGGTTCGGTTCGTCAATTAAATAGCCAGATTACCGCCCAAAGAAATGTGCAGTTTTTTGCTTTTTCACTTGTAAAAGCAGAAGAAGTTTCTTTTCATAATTCCAGGGAAACACAGTTGGAATGGCTTGCCACCCAAGGATTCGATGTGGTAGAGCATGAGGCAGTAACGGCAGATATATTGGAGAGAAAAGTAGCGGAATTTGCAGAAAAAATCGTAGGAAATGATTTTCCTTCCGATGGACTGGTAGTTGTTTATGATGACATTGCATATGGGCAATCTCTTGGAAACACATCTAAATTTCCCCGGGATTCTTTTGCTTTTAAATGGGCGGATGAATTAAAGGAAACCACGCTATTAGAAATCGAATGGAGTCCATCACGAACCGGATTAATCAATCCGGTAGCAATATTTGAACCGGTGGAACTAGAGGGAACCACCGTCAGCCGCGCCAGTGTGCATAACATCAGTATTATGGAAGGACTTTCACTAGGAATTGGAGATCGAATAGAAGTTTATAAGGCAAATATGATTATTCCTCAGATCGCAAAAAATTATACAAAAAGTGGTACCGTTTCGATTCCGACGGTTTGTCCGGTATGTGGGGGAAAAACACGAATTCAACAAATCAGTGATGCCAAAACATTGTATTGTACCAATCCGGATTGCCAAGTGAAACAAATCAAATCATTTGCATTATTAGTGAGTAGGGATGCACTGAATATGGAAGGATTGTCCGAGGCAACATTGGAAAAACTAATTGCAGGCGGATTTATCAAGGAGTATGCGGATCTTTTTCATTTAGAGAAATATGGAGAGGAAATCAAGCAGATGGAAGGATTCGGAAAGAAATCTTATGAAAATCTGCAGGCCAGTATTGAAAAAGCACGGGTAACGACACTACCGAAAGTAATATATAGTTTGGGCATTGCAAACATTGGTTTGGCTAATGCAAAAATGATTTGCAAGGCATTTGAAAATGATGTGCCAAGACTACTTCATGCAACCTGGGAGTCACTCAGTGATATTCCCGGTGTGGGAGAAGTCATTGCAAAAGCATTTGTGGAGTATTTCTCCAAGGAACCACAAGTGGAGAGGTTTCTGCATTTGTTAGAGGAATTAGTGATCCCAAAAGAAGAGAAAGCGCAGGAACAACCCTTTGAAAACGTGAATTTTGTGATTACAGGAAATGTGGAGCAATTTGAAAATCGAAGGGTGTTGAAAGAACTGATTGAAAGCAAGGGAGGGAAAGTGACCGGAACGGTGACTTCAAAAACCAACTATTTAATTAATAATGATGTGAATTCTACCTCTTCTAAAAATAGAAAAGCGAGAGAACTGGGGATTCCCATTCTATCGGAGATGGATTTCATACAGATGACAGAGGGAAAAACAGATGCAATTTGAGGAATATATTCCATTTTGGAAGAAATTGGATACAGCACAAAAAGAGATACTAAAAGAAAAGGTGCTGGTACAGCATGCGAAAAAGGGAAAAGTAATTCATAATGGCTCGGAAGATTGTCTGGGTGTATTGGTTGTAACCAGTGGGCAATTACGGGCATATACATTATCCGATCAAGGGAAAGAAATTACGCTTTATCGGCTGTTGGAACGGGATGTGTGTCTATTTGCCGCATCTTGTATTATGAATAATATTCAGTTTGAAATTGTGATAGAGGCCCTAGAAGATACAGAATATTTGGTAATACCGGCGCCGGTTTATGAAAAATTGGTGCATACTTCTTTAGCGGTATCCAATTATGCTAATGATTTATTGGCCACAAGATTCTCCGATGTGATGTGGGTGATGGATCAAATTATGAATCAAAGTTTTGATTCCAGATTAGCCGGATTTTTGTGGGAAGAAGTGGGAACGACTAAGGACAGCACTATTCATTTGACCCATGAAGAAATCGCTCATCATTTGGGAAGTGCCCGAGAAGTGGTTACACGCATGTTAAAATACTTTCAAGGAGAAGGACTGGTAACCTTGGCAAGAGGAACCATCACCATATGTGACAGGGGCGGATTAGAAGCACTTGCAAAAAACAGCATTCGATAGGAAATGTGATGTGGTCACAGAAACCAGGGGATGATATTGTTATAGTAAACACAAGAAAACCATAAAAGGAGGAAAAAGAAATGTCAGTATTAACGATTACAAAAAATAATTTTGAAGCAGAGGTATTACAATCAGAGGTTCCGGTGATGATCGATTTTTGGGCATCTTGGTGTGGACCTTGTAAAATGTTTTCCCCCATTGTTGATGAATTGGCGAAAGAACAAGAAGGAAAAGTAAAAGTGGGAAAAATCAATATTGATGAAGAACAGGAATTGGCACAAAAATACGGCGTCATGAGCATTCCAACCGTGATTTTATTTAAAGATGGAAAAAATGCAGCTGTTTCGGTAGGGGTACAATCAAAAGCAGCAATGAATGCATTTATTCAGAAATAGAAGGATCGAAGGAGGAAAGCTTGATGGCAGAACAAAAGAATTATGACGTAGTAATTATAGGAGGCGGTCCTGGTGGCTATGCTGCGGCACTTTATTGTGCCCGGGCAGAACTGTCAGCGGTGGTGCTTGAAAAGCTTTCTCCCGGAGGACAGATGGGAACTACCGAAACAGTAGAAAACTATCCGGGATTTGCAGAAGGAATTAATGGATTTGAACTGGGGATGCAGATGCAGCAAGGAGCAGAGCGCTTTGGTGTGAAAACAGAGCTGGCAGAAGTTGTAAAGGTGGATTTAAAAAGTAGCCCTAAAGTGGTGGAAACAGAGGATGGAGTCTTCTATGGGAAAACAGTCATCTTGGCAACCGGAGCTTCGCCCAGAGAATTGGGAGTGCCCGGAGAACGGGACCTTCGGGGACGAGGAGTGTCTTACTGTGCAACTTGTGACGGGATGTTCTATCGTGGAAAATCGGTAGTGATTGCAGGTGGAGGAAATACGGCGGTTGCAGATGCTTTGTTTCTTGCAAAAATTTGCAAGAGAGTTGTTTTGGTGCATCGTCGAGAAGAACTTCGTGCTTCGAAAGTATATATGAATGCGCTAAAAGACACACAAAATATTGAATTTGTGTGGAACAGCGTGGTGACAGATATTTTACAAGAAACGAATGTAACCGGAGTTCGGGTAAGGAATAAAAAAACGGAAGAGGTAACCGTGATCCCTTGTGACGGTATCTTTGTAGCAATTGGTAATCTTCCCAATACGGATCTGGTTAAAGATCAGATTACCCTGGATGAGGGTGGCTATGTGCTAGCAGATGAGACCACACAAACCAATATCCCCGGTGTATTTGCAATTGGGGATATGAGAAAAAAGCCTCTTCGTCAAATTGTAACTGCGGTGGCAGATGGGGCGGTAGCATCCAAGTATGCGGAGGAATTTATACTTATTTAACTTGTTTGGCGGACGCAACTGTTCTATAATAGTTGCATACGTAAGAAAGAAAGGAAACAAAATCATGTCAGAACAAGATAATAAGGATATGCAAGATACCGATATAGAAGAGATCAAAGAAACAAAAGAAATTACGCCTGCAGAGGTGGAGTCAAAGGAAGATGAATATGAAAAGGTTTGTTTTCTCTGCCATCGCCCGGAAAGTGTTGCGGGAAAGATGGTTGAGTTACCGAACCACATTAGTGTTTGTTCCGATTGTATGCAAAAAAGTTTTGATACCATGAATAATATGAGTAACAATGGACAGTTCGATCTCAATCAGTTGATGAACATGCCCGGAGTACAGATGTTTAATATGGCAGATATTGAAAATGCAGTGCCCCAAAAGCAGCGCGTGAAAAAGAAGAAAGAAAATAAAGACAGTATACCGGTTTTTGATATCAAAGAGATACCGGCGCCACATAAGATCAAAGCGCAGTTAGATGATTATATTATCGGACAGGAATATGCAAAAAAAGCCATGTCTGTTGCAGTATATAACCATTACAAAAGAGTAGCGACCAATAGTTTGGATGATATTGAAATTGAAAAATCAAATATGCTGATGATAGGGCCTACGGGATGCGGAAAAACTTATTTGGTGCGAACACTTGCAAAACTTTTGGATGTACCACTGGCGGTCACTGATGCCACATCCTTGACCGAAGCCGGTTATATTGGAGATGATATTGAAAGTGTAGTTTCAAAATTATTAGCAGCAGCAGATAATGATGTAGAAAAGGCAGAACGTGGCATCATTTTCATTGATGAAATTGATAAGATCGCTAAGAAGAAAAATACGAATCAAAGAGATGTCAGTGGAGAATCGGTGCAGCAGGGTATGTTGAAGCTTTTAGAAGGAAGTGACGTGGAGGTTCCAGTAGGCGCTAACAGTAAAAATGCGATGGTGCCACTTACGACTGTGAATACGAAAAACATTCTATTTATTTGTGGAGGTGCATTTCCGGGATTGGATGAGATTATCAAAGAACGGTTAAATAAGCAGGCCTCTATGGGATTTATTGCGGATTTGAAAGATAAATATGACAAAGAACTTAATATTTTGGAAAAAGTAAATTTAGATGATTTGAGAAACTTTGGCATGATTCCGGAATTTTTAGGAAGACTCCCGATTGTCTTTACTTTACAAGGTCTAGATGAAGATATGTTGGTAAAAATTCTCAAAGAGCCGAGAAATGCAATTTTAAAACAATACCAAAAGTTGCTGGCACTGGATGAGGTAAAGCTGGACTTTAGTGACGAAGCACTTTCGGCAATTGCCAAGAAAGCAACAGAGAAGAAGACTGGAGCCAGAGCGTTACGAGCAATTATTGAGGAATTTATGTTAGATATTATGTATGAAATACCCAAAGATGATAATATCGGTCAGGTAATGATTACAAAGGAATACATAGAAGGTAGCGGAGGTCCAGTGATTACACTTCGTGGACAGGAAGCTATTTCCACTAGCCAAGAATGAGTATGATAAACAAAAAGGAACAGAGAGGACGGAAGCGCTGTTTCTTTTTTTGTTTAAAAATAGAAAATTATGGTTGCGACAAAGGAAGCTTAGTGCTAGAATGATTGAGAAGTTACTTTACTGTAGTAACGTAATTGAGAAAAATGAGGAAAGAGTTTCTAAAGAAACAGGGGAAGATTATGAAAGAAAGTCGAAAAAAAAGAGAACTCATTCAAATGTCTTGGGCTATTGGAGGCGCATTACTATTTGCAGTGGGAGTGAATTTAATTATCACACCATTAGGACTTTATAATGGGGGGTTCATGGGAACCGCACAGTTGCTTAGAACCTTTTTGGTAAAAACATTACATCTGACGTTTTTAGGACAGTTTGATTTAGCGGGATTGATCTATTTTGCAATTAATCTGCCACTTTTATATTTTGCATGGAAAGAAATGGGCAAAGTGTTTTTTGTCCGAACATTGATTACAGTGATTATACAGACAGGATTTTTGACGTTGATTCCGATTCCCAAAGTACCTATTATTGATGATTTACTGACGGCTTGTATTATTGGTGGAATCATTGCCGGCACAGGAACTGGAATGGTGTTGCGTGGTGGAAGTTCCGGTGGTGGACAGGATATTATTGGAATTTTATGTGCAAAAAAATTTCCGGGATTTAGTGTGGGAAAAGTTAGCTTATTAATGAATGTAGTTGTATATGGTATTTGTGCAATGTTATTTGACATCAAGATTGTGATATACTCTTTGATTTATGCAACGGTGTTAGCTATGTCATGTGATCGAGCACATATTCAGAATATTAACATGAGCGTTATGATATTTACGAAAAAAAGAGGAATATCGAAGGCAATTATGGACGAAACAGGAAGAGGCGTGACGAATTGGGATGGGGAAGGAGCCTATACCAATGAGACTTCTTATATTCTGTTTGTGATGATTTCCAAATTTGAAGTAGGGCAAATCAAACGAATTGTTAATAGTATAGATTCCAACGCGTTTATGATATTTAGTGAAGGCTGTTCGGTATCCGGAAACTTTGAAAAGCGATTGTAAAATAAAAAATGGAAACAGGTATAAGTGCCATACTTATACCTGTTTTTTTTGAAAATTTATGTAAAAACAGGATAGGAAAGAACAAAAAGAAGCAAAATAGATTTTACATGGATTTAACAAAAGAGAGATTTTGGATTTAACCTCCACCGGATATGATAAGACTTGTAAAAAGGAAAAGAAAATAAAAAGAAAATTAGAGGAGAATGAAGATGAAAAAGTTTATAGCAGTACTTTTTGTAGTAACTTTGGCTACGGGTTTGGTTACCGGGTGCGGAAATACTAAAACAGAAGCAAAGGAAAAAAAGGGATTTGATGATACCAATGATATTACTGTGGTATCCAGAGAAGATGGTTCCGGAACCAGAGGAGCATTTATAGAATTATTCAAGGTACAAGAAGAGAAAAATGGAGAAAAAGTGGATATGACCACTCAAGAAGCAAATATTACCAATAGTACTTCCGTGATGATGTCTACCGTATCACAAAATGATTATGCTATTGGATATATTTCTCTTGGTTCACTAAATGACAGTGTCAAGGCAGTTAAAGTCGATGGCACAGAAGCAACAGCAGACAATATCAAAAATGGCAGTTACAAAATTTCCAGACCATTTAACATTGTGACAAAAGATAGTGTAAGTGAAGTGGCAAAAGATTTTATTGATTATATTATGAGTACAGAAGGTCAAAAGGTAGTAGCGGACAGTGGTTATATACCGATGGATCAGGTAAAACCTTATGCCGGAAGCAAACCAGCCGGGAAAGTTGTAGTAGCAGGTTCTTCTTCTGTAACACCGGTAATGGAAAAATTGAAAGAGGCTTATACAAAGTTCAACGCAGGAGCATCTATTGAAATTCAACAAAGTGATTCCACCACTGGAGTTACGTCAACCATAGATGGAATCTGTGATATCGGAATGGCATCCAGAGAGCTGAAGGATTCAGAATCCAGTGTAAAAAGTACAGCCATTGCATTGGATGGAATTGCAGTAGTTGTCAATAAGACAAATCCTATTAATGAAATGACCAGCGACCAAGTAAAGGGAGTTTTCACAGGGAACATGATGACTTGGGATGAGGTAGCAAAATAGTATGAAAAAAGCATGGAAAGAAAAATTCATGCAGGGAGTGTTCACGATTGCCGCTTGTGCTTCGGTGCTGGCGGTAGCTCTCATTTGTATCTTTCTTTTTGCAAATGGAATACCTGCAATGAAAAAGATTGGTTTTGGAGAATTTCTTTTGGGAAAAATATGGAAGCCCAACAATAATATTTATGGAATTTTACCTATGATTATGGGAAGCATTTACGTGACGGCAGGTGCTATTGCAATAGGGGTTCCGGTGGGGATTTTAACTTCTGTGTTTATGGCAAATTATTGTCCGAGGAAGATTTATCCATTTTTAAAAGCCGCTACGGAACTGTTGGCGGGAATCCCATCGGTCGTATATGGATTCTTTGGGCTGATTGTATTGGTTCCTTTTATGCGGGAACTATTCGGTGGCAACGGGAGCAGTATTTTAACTGCGTCGCTTTTATTGGGGATGATGATTCTTCCCACCATTATCGGTGTGACAGAGTCCGCAATCCGCTCGGTGCCGGATCATTATTATGAAGGTTCCCTTGCCCTTGGGGCGACTCAGGAACGCAGCATTTTCTCAGTGGTGCTTCCTGCAGCGAAATCAGGAGTGGTAGCAGGAATTGTTCTTGGAATTGGCCGTGCCATTGGAGAAACCATGGCAGTGATTATGGTAGCGGGAAATCAAGCTAGAATGCCTGCCGGTATCATGCGTGGTGTGCGTACGATGACTGCAAATATTGTGATTGAAATGGGGTATGCAGCAGACCTGCATAGGGAGGCATTAATTGCTACCGCAGTGGTACTTTTTGTGTTTATATTAATCATCAATCTTGCAGTATCCATATTGAACGGGAGGGCCAGTCATGAATAGACAGACAGTAGGACAAAAAATCCGTAGTTATATCCGCAGACCCGGTTCTTTCATTGCGATGCTATTAGTCATTGCAGCAGCAATTTTTACATTTATGGTATTACTGTTTTTAATTGCTTACATTTTAATCAACGGAATTCCTCATTTAAAACCAAGTTTGTTTGCGTTGCAATATAATTCGGACAATGCTTCGCTGACACCGGCGCTTATCAATACACTAATGATGACATTTTTATCATTGATTATTGCAGTTCCGTTAGGAATATTTGCAGCGATTTTCTTAGTAGAGTATGCAAAGCGCGGCAATAAATTTTTAAACGTGATTCGGATTACCACAGAGACCTTGTCGGGAATTCCTTCTATTGTATATGGGTTGTTTGGTTTACTGTTTTTTGTGACAACCTGCAAATGGGGTTATTCCATTTTAGCAGGAGCATTTACCTTAGCAATTATGATTCTTCCGCTGATTATGCGTACCACAGAAGAGGCGCTCAAATCAGTTCCGGATACGTTTCGGGAAGGGAGTTTTGGACTAGGTGCCGGGAAGTTACGAACGGTATTTATGATTGTGTTGCCCAGTGCAGTTCCTGGAATTTTAGCCGGTGTGATTCTATCGGTGGGAAGAATTGTGGGAGAAACAGCAGCGTTGATCTACACCGCAGGTACGGTGGCTCAAGTGCCTAAAAATGTGATGGGTTCAGGAAGAACACTGGCGGTTCACATGTACAATTTGGCAAGTGAAGGACTTTATATGGATCAGGCATATGCAACGGCGGTAATTTTGCTGGTTCTGGTAATTATTATTAATGGGTTATCCGGTTTTGTGGCAAAAAGAATTGGGAAAGGAAGTAAGGATGGAGAAATTTAGTATTAAAAATCTAGATTTGTATTATAGTGATTTCCAGGCACTGAAAGGTGTGAATCTGGCTATTGAAGATCATAAAATCACAGCGTTTATCGGTCCCAGTGGATGTGGAAAATCCACATTGTTAAAGTCACTAAACCGTATGAATGACTTGGTGGAAGGGTGTAAGATCCAGGGAGAAATTTTATTGGATCAAGAAAATATCTATGGAAATATGGATGTTAATTTATTGAGAAAACGGGTGGGAATGGTATTTCAAAAACCAAATCCATTTCCTATGAGTATTTATGATAATATTGCGTATGGTCCAAGGACACATGGTGTCCATTCCAAATCAAAGTTAAATGATATTGTAGAAAAATCGCTGAGGGATGCGGCCATCTGGGAAGAAACCAAGGATCGCTTGAAAAAAAGTGCTCTGGGAATGTCCGGGGGGCAACAACAACGATTATGCATTGCACGTGCTTTGGCAGTGCAACCGGAGGTGCTTTTGATGGATGAGCCTACCTCGGCACTGGACCCTATTTCCACTTCAAAGATAGAAGACCTTGCGACAGAATTAAAAAAAGATTATACTATTATCATGGTGACGCACAATATGCAGCAGGCAGTTCGTGTTTCGGATAATACAGCATTTTTCTTGTTGGGTGAGGTTGTAGAGTATAACGAGACGGAAAAAATATTCTCAATACCATCAGATAAGAGAACAGAAGACTATATTACAGGGAGGTTTGGATAAAATGACACGAAATAAGTTTGACATGCAGTTGGAAAATTTAAATAAACAATTAATCCATATGGGCGAATTATGTGAAGTGGCAATCGGCAATGCAGCCAAGGCTTTAAAAGATGGTGATTTGCAGTTGGCAAAAGCGATTATGGGGGAAGATGAAGAAATTGACCAGATGGAGAAAGATGTGGAACGGTTATGTCTGAAATTATTATTGCAGCAACAGCCGGTGGCCAGGGATTTGCGTCAAATTTCTGCTGCACTGAAAATGATTACGGATATGGAGCGAATCGGAGATCAGACCTCTGATATTGCGGATATTATTATTGCATCTGGAATGAAAGGATTCAAAGATATTGCAGCAATTGGAGAAATGGCAGAGGCTACCAGTAAAATGGTTAGAGACAGTGTCACTGCATATGTGAATAAGGATTTAGAGCTGGCACAGCAGGTAATAGAAGCAGATGATCAAGTGGATCATTTGTTTGATGCCATCAAGAATAAACTGGTGGATTTGATTGCAATTGAAAAAGGAAATGATGGACAAATGGCAATTGATTTGATTATGATTTCGAAATATTTGGAGCGAATTGGGGATCATGCAACCAATATTGCAGAATGGGTGGAGTTTTCTATTACCGGTGTACATCAAGGAAGCGAAAATATTTTCTAAAAAATACTATATCGATGGCAAAAGAGGATGAAAAATATGATTTATTGTGTGGAAGATGACAGTAACATTCGGGAATTAGTTGTATATACATTAGAATCCACGGGGATGAAGGCTTGTGGATTTGAAGATGGAAAAGCATTTATGGAGGCGTTGGCATTTGAGACCCCCAGTCTTATTTTATTGGATATTATGCTTCCCGGTGAAGATGGACTGGAATTGCTCCACAAATTAAAAGCATCTGCTAAGACGAAAGAAATACCAGTGATTATGGTCACGGCAAAAGGTGGAGAGTATGATAAAGTCATTGGATTAGACGGTGGTGCTGACGATTATGTGACTAAGCCATTTGGCATGATGGAATTGGTTTCCAGGGTAAAGGCCGTGCTGAGAAGAACCGAAAAGACGAAGGATCCGATTGTGCAGGTGGGGGACTTAAAACTAGATATTAAAAAACATGAAGTAACCGTTCATCACACTCCCGTCCTTTTGACATTAAAGGAATTTGAATTGTTGGAGCAATTTGTACGTAATCAAAACATTGTATTGACCAGAGACCGGTTGTTAGAGAAAATTTGGGGCTATGATTTTGACGGTGAGACCCGTACCGTAGATGTACATGTGCGGACACTGCGTCAAAAACTTGGAAGTGCAGGCGAGATGATTGAAACTGTTCGGGGAGTTGGCTATCGTATGGGGGAAAAACATGAATCGTAGACACATCACTATGAGAAGCAGAATACAACGAAGTATGAATTGCATACTTTTTAGTACGCTGATTCTCTCCTTTCTATTGACCACGTGGTTTGTATATGAACAAACACTGGACAATATGAAGAACGAAGTAAGGCAAGAGGCAAATTATATAAAAGAAGCAATGAATCTTACCGGAAATGCATACTTGGAAAATGTGAAAAAATTCACCGGAAATAATCGGATTACATTGATTGATTTACAAGGTTCGGTCATTTATGACTCCATAAAAGATAATGCAAGCATGCAAAACCATGGAAATCGAAAAGAAGTCAAGGAAGCATGGAAGACCGGAAGTGGCGAGGCACTTCGCCTTTCCAATACCCTTGGAAAACAGACTTATTATCGCACATTGATGTTGGATAATGAGGTAGTACTACGGGTAGCAAAGACAACAGATAACGTGCTGACAGCGGTTCTTTGTATGTTGCCTTATATGTGTGGAATTGCAGTTCTGATGATATTGTTGGCTTGGATTTTGGGGAAATGGCAGACGGCAAAATTAATTCTTCCGGTCAATGAATTGAACCTAGAGCATCCACTGGAAAATGAAATCTACGAAGAATTGACACCATTATTGGAAAGCATGGATCGGCAAAATCAAGAAAAAGAACAAGTTTCTCAAATGCGCAAAGAATTTTCGGCCAATGTATCTCATGAACTTAAAACACCACTCACCTCCATTTCCGGATATGCAGAAATTATGAAAGATGGTCTGGTAAAGCCGGAAGATATGCAAGAATTTGCCAATCGGATATATCACGAAGCAAGTCGGTTAATCACATTAGTAGAAGACATCATCAAACTTTCCAAATTAGATGAAGAAAGTGTAGAATTAGAAAAAGAAGACGTAGATTTATTTATACTATCCAGGGAAATATGCAGTCGGTTGGCACCACAAGCAGAAAAACATCACATTCGCTTAGAAGTAACCGGAGAAAATGTAATTTACCACGGAATCCGTCAGATACTGGATGAAATGATATATAATATGACAGAAAATGCTGTTAAGTACAATGTAGAAAATGGACTGGTGAAAATATGGGCAGGCAACACATTAAAAGGGCCCAAAATCATTATAGAAGATACCGGAATTGGCATACCGCAAGAACATAAAGAACGAGTGTTTGAACGCTTTTACAGAGTAGATAAAAGCCATTCTAAAGAAACCGGAGGCACGGGTCTTGGGCTATCCATTGTAAAACACGGTGCACTGCTTCATCATGCGGAAATCAAAATGATTAGCGAAGAAAACAAAGGGACCAAAATTGAGGTACAATTTGAATTGGGGACGTAACACTTTTGAAAAGTGTTACGTCCCCAATTCAAATTTATGGTGTCCCAAAACGTACATAGTCCTGTCCCTTTTTGAAAAAGGATAGTTTTATATCTAAAATAGCATTGAAAATTCCATTAAAATACAAGTGGGGACAGGTCAAATATCAATTAGGGACAGGGTGATATTCATTTGGGGACGTAGTCAACTGTAAAAGTGTTACGTCCCCAAATGAATATGAATCTTGACATATAAGGCATTTGACGATAGAATATCGTCATAATGATTGATTCCGCTTTGAATTGCATAAAACTACTTTATTATTTTAGGAAGGAAAACAAGTAATGATAAAACTCCCAAAATACCTTGTTCTATTATCTGTGCTTCTTATTTTTTCCCAAGCATCTCCTTTGGTCAGTCATGCTCAACAAAGTTCAATTGAAGTAGCGCGTAGCATGGGAAATTCCATTGATCAGAGATATGCTCCTGCAGGCAGTATTATCACAGAAGTTCATACGGGACAAATTTTATGGTCAGAAAATATTGATACCCAGTGGACTCCTGCTAGTATGTCAAAATTAATGACAATTGCACTTGCTTATGATGCTGTCAAAACGGGACGTTTTGATTTGGACACCAAAGTGCCTGTAACACAAAAGTATATCGATATTTCTCAAATTACAACGTTAAGTAATAATAAGATGCAACCTGGTTGTGAATATACGATTGGAGAACTGATTGACTTGATTATTACTCCTTCTTCCGCGGCTGCTACTTATATGCTTGCTGATTTTATTGAATCCGATTTAAATACTTTCATTCAAATGCTGAATAATAAAGCGGCTAGCTTAAAGATGACAAATACTCATTACGTCAATCCTATTGGTGTACCTAACAGTAGTCTGGGCTTATTTGCACCACCGGAGTCCAATCCGTCCGATGACAATTATACAACCTCTAAGGATTATGCGCTTCTCTGTACATACCTCATTGAAAATCATCCCGATATTTTAAACCATACAAAATATAGAACTATCGTTGTAAAACAAGGTACCCCATTTGAAGAAACATTTACCGGATACAACCATTCCTTAGAAGGAGCAAAACATGCTTTTCCTGGTGTCGATGGAATAAAAACAGGTTCTGCAGACAAAGGATATAATTACTCTTTAACTGCTCAAAGAGGGGATACACGTTTAGTAGAAATTGTTCTAGGTGTTTCCGTTTGGGAAGATACAGAAGCAGAATATATTCGGCACTTAATTGGAAATGCAATTTTAGAAGACGCATTTAATAACTATGAGTATCGTATGATTTTAGACAAAGGTGAGTATGAAATAGAAAAAAAGAAAGTGATTTTAAGTGAACCATTCTATGATTGTGTTCCTAAGAACTGGGAGCAGTCCCTAAAATGGGATTTCAAGAATAATGTAGTAACCGCTAATTTGGAAAGAACTTATCTTCCAGGTTACAGTGCTCCAACTGGAAAAATATCTCTTCTCTCCTCAGATAAAAATGGACGAAAATCCGAAAAACATACTTCAAATTTCCCCCCTTTAAATATAGTTACCGCTTTTTTTGCAATTATTCTTCTTGGAGTAGTTGGAATGATAGCGAGCTTTTTATATCGTCGCAGACTTGACAAAATCCGAAAAGACAAACGACGTAAACGTCCTTAAATCCTCGGTGTTTAGGCATATAGCATGGTTTATAGTAACAAAACAACTAGGAGAAAGTAGAAATGACAGAGGATTTTAAAACCCATAAAAAAATTTCTTATAACAATATATGTTTGTTTTTAGTTCCGATAATAACGATTGGTTTTACTTTTATAAGTTTTTATGGTTCCAATAAATTTCTAGTTCTACATGTTATACCATTACTTTTATTATTATGGTGCATGACCTTGGTAGTAAGTATTATTGGGGACGTAATTAATTTTTTGCAGAAGCATACACATATTGAAGTTAAAAAAACTGTTTTTTATTGTTTTTCGGTAGCATTCCTTTTGTGTTGTTGTTTTGTTGAATTATTTTCTAGAAGCATTATATTAGGAGGATTTCATGCATCCTAGTATATGCAACTGGTATTGGAAAAAGTGAATGATTTGACGTTGGCGTTTACTGGGAAGACCAAGGGCATGTATACAAGTAAATCTTTGGGAGAGAATGCATGAAGACAGGACTCCAAGACATATATTAAAGTAATGATATATGCCTTGGAGATTTTATGCAGTTTATGAAAAAGTATGGAGCTTTATTATTGGCATTGTTGGTGCTGGCAGTAGGGTCAGCAAAGTATTTATCTCATATTAGCACAGTGAGCAATAATGTGAATGGAAGAGAATTGCCAATTTATTCGGTGGAAACGGATAAAAAACAGGTGGCATTGAGCTTTGATGCCGCATGGGCTGATGATAACTAGCGGAACATACAATAACAAGAAAGGCAACTGCTGTTCTTAAATACTGAATAGGTAAAAAAACAAAAACCCCTACAGGATAGGTGTTATTACTAACGGTTATAATAATTCACAAAAAATACATTTTTTCACATTGCTTTATATACTCCAACTGGATATACTGTAGGTAAGAAATTAATTCAAGAAAGGGTGATGACATATGACACCAACTGTAACCGCAACAAAATCAACATCTGCCAAACCGGAGGAAGCTATGACAATCCTCTTTCAAAAGCTTAATGAAGCGATTGATGATATGGAACAAGGCAGAATACAGACACTTGATGAAGCATGGGAAGAAATAGACCAGATATAGACCAGATATAGAGGATAAAGTATGGTAACACGCTATAAAGTTGTCGTTGCTAAAAGCGCAAAAGAAGATGTAAAAGCAATGAAACGGTATATACTTAAAAACTTCCGATATCGGGAGCTGGCAGAGAACTTTTCTAAGAAAACGAAGTGTATATTAAGTAAACTAGACACTTTTCCAGATGGACATCAACCGACAAAGTTCTCTTATCGTGGTTACAAGATTTATATAAAACCACGAGATACATACCTCGTATTTTACACAGTAAATGGAAATACGGTTACGATTTTACGAGTCATGCAAGATGGCATGAACTGGCAATTCGTTCTTAAGCGTTGGATTGCACAAAATAAATAAAAATGATGGTGAGCAGTAAATTCTACGGAGTTTGCTGCTTTTTCCATTTTATAGGAAAGTTTTCTCTTCGGAGAACCCTTGAATTAAAATGGTCCGCACGGGGGTAGGTCCGCGAAGTAGATGACGAATCTAGAAGGGGTAAAACCTTCTTCTCCGAATTTGTCATCGAGTTCTTCATCCTCATCATGGTGGGAGCATCCATTTTTGCTTTCTTCTGAATTGTTAGCCAGCGTTGGACGGCAGTTAACAAGAAAAGTGTGAATAATTGGAAGCAATGACCTTCTAGGCAGAAATAATGTAATTTACCTTTTGGTGCGGGAGAAAAAGGGAAAGATTTGACTGGTAGATTTGTTGCGGATTTAGTATTACAAATCCTGTTTTATGTGGCACAAACAGAGAGTTGATATTCATCAACGACAAAAAGAAGGAATTGTGGCGGCAAAAGACAGAGGTGTTAACATGGGGCGTCCCAAAAAAGAAATTTCGGATGATTTTTTGATGATAAAAGAAGAATGGGAATAAATAAAAAATGAAAAATCTGTGCTTGACAGGGTTATATTTTGGAAGTTTTAAAGAACGGAAAATCCGTGAATGCAGGTTTAAACGACATGAAATCAAAAAAAGGAAAAATAGTTAAAAAAACCAGGGAAAATATAACGCTTATGACGAAATGTATGTAATCGAGGGTGCAAATGAATTAAAAAAAGAAAAATAAGGTAAAATTTAAATGAAAAGAAATACTGATTAGCTGTTTTGGAAAGGAGTGCATAGGCACATGAGGAATTATTTGTATAGAGTAGGAGCTTTATTTCTTGCAGTATTCATGATTGTTACCAGCGTTGATTTTGGGAGCATCGTTATGGCAAGTGATGAGAAGATTGATATTGCGTCAAAGACCACTTACAGTGACGATAATACCACTGCTACGGTTGAATTAACACTGGCATATGATCAAACTAAATTTGAACTAATCGAGTTAAAGGATCCATCGGGAGTTGCCATGGATATCACAAATTTAACATGGTCCACAACGGAAAATAAGGACTATAGTTTTACGTATCGTTATAAAGAAATAGTGGCAGTAGTAGATGAAAAGAAAGAAGCAGAAGTAGCCGGAGAACAGAAAAACCAGGCAACAGAGGAGAAAGCAACAGAGAAAACAACAGAGGAAAAAACAGGGGAATATAAAGTAAGTGTGGATGGCATCAAAAATGTGGATGCTGCTTTACAGGAACCCACACTACTAACAGGCTCTCCACAGGTCGTTGAAGCAAAAAGTTGGGGTGAACTCCAGTCTCAATTGAATACATTACAAGATGGGGATTCAATCAGTCTAAAGAGCTTAAATAAATATCCAATGAGCGAAGAGATATACACCATAAATAAGAGCATTCAAATTGGTGTATTTGATCCGAAATCTTCAATAACAAGTCAAAACAAGAAATTTGTCTTAGAAGATAATGCAACGGTTACTTTTACTGGAATGGATATGAGCAATGATACTTATTCAAAAGAAGCGGTCATTAGCGGTAGCGGAAACGTGGTGCTAAATGGTTTGACAAAGATTAATGCGGCCGCTTCTAGTACAGAAAAACAAGCCGAAAGTGGAGTGAATGTGGATGGCAATGTTACTGTACTAGACAATGCCAGTGCAATGGGCGGAAATGCAACAGGGACAGGTTCTGCTGGGAATGGCATCGTGTCCACCAAAACAGTGACAGTGGAA
>JAVWVS010000021.1:0-39866 GCA_036666555.1 Lachnospiraceae bacterium
TCTTGCTAAAAGGTGTACTTTTTAGTAAGACCATTTTTGGTATTATTTTCCATCCTTTTATATGGTTATATACGTTATAATCTTTTCATATTGCAACAGAAAAGGAGCTACTTCTATGACAAAAAATACATACGGTTATATGCGGGTCTCTTCCAAAGACCAGCATGAACATAGACAATTAAATGAATTGTTGGATTACGGAATCCCCCGCGAACAAATATACATGGACAAATTAAGCGGGAAAGATTTTAACCGTCCCGCTTATCAACATCTAATCTATCAGATACTGAAACCCCATGATTTACTTGTTGTGAAAAGTATTGATAGGCTTGGGCGAAATTATAAGGAAATTATCAATGAATGGAAAGTGATTACCAATGAGTTAAATGCTGATATTAAAATTTTAGATATGCCTCTTCTGGATACTTCTGTACATCGTGACCTCATCGGAACACTCATTAGTGACATTGTATTGCAACTGCTCTCTTTCATTGCCGAAAATGAAAGAGAGACCATTCGGCAACGTCAAAAAGAAGGAATTGCCGCCGCAAAAAAAAGAGGCGTCAAATTCGGACGCCCCCCAATACCTTACCCTTCTAATTTTGAAATCATTTACACCCAATGGAGAAATAAAGAAATCACTCCTCAAGAAGCTTTTCAAAAAACGAAATTACCGGATTATTTGTTTTACAAACGTGTGAAACGCTATGAATGGGAAAAAAAACACCATCATCCCTAGTTCGCTTTTAATCGTTTTTCAATGGCATCTACGACGGTCTGCAATACCTTAATTCTGGCATAATATTTACAATTTCCTTCTACAACGACCCATGGGGCATTCTCTGTTGAAGTTCGAATCAGCATTTCGTTCACTGCTTCTTCATATTGATCCCATTTTTCACGATTTCTCCAGTCTTCTTCCGTGATTTTCCATTGTTTTTCCGGATCTGCCTGACGTGCCTTAAATCTACGTTCCTGCTCATCTTTATCAATCTGCATCCAGAATTTCACCACAATGGCGCCTGCATCCGATAGTGCCTTTTCCATACCGTTGATTTCTTTATATGCTCTCTGCCAATCCTTCTTTGTACAAAAACCTTCGATTCGTTCTACCATAACCCTTCCATACCATGTTCTGTCAAAAATAGAAACATGTCCCGCTTTTGGCATTGCCCGCCAAAAGCGCCATAGATAATGATGTGTCTTTTCAATATCATTTGGTGCTGCTGTTGGATACACTACATAACCTCTTGGATCCATCTTTTCTGTCAGCCGCTTAATCGCACCACCTTTTCCGCCAGCATCCCATCCTTCGAAACCCAACACTACCGGAATTCTGCGTCTATATAATTCACTGTGCAGCATTTGCAGTTTCTTTTGCAGTTTCTTTTCTTTCGCTTTATACTCTTCCTTTGAATAGCACAAAGATAAATCCGCTTTGGAAAGTACTGATTCTTGCAGCTCTTTATTTCCAATCAAATCTGTTGTTTCCTGATGACACTGTACTTCCTTTTGTTCTTCCATCCGTTTCAGCTGTTCTACTTTTTCCGATAAGTACTTAATGACCGTTGTATATATTTTCACGGTAGCAAATCGCCTGTCCATGGCTTCTATAATTGTCCACGGAGCATCCCCAGTATCTGTTTCCCGCAACATCTCTTCGATTATGGATTGATACTCCTTGTAATTTTTATTTCTCCTTAAATCGCCCTTGCTTACACGCCAAGCCGTTTCTTTCGACGACAGTAATTTTTGAAAACGTTTTTTTTGTTCCTTTTGGTCCACTACGAGAAATAATTTTAGGAGAACCATCCCTGCATCAGTTAATTGCTTTTCAAAGGAATCAATTGCATCATATGCTATAGGAATGTCTTTTTTCTTGGTCTTTTGGTCAAATCGATCAATCAAAACTTTACGATACCAACTCCCATCATAAATTGCAATCCTCCCATTTTCCGGTGTTTTTGTCCAGAATCTCCATAAAAATGGATGCATTTGCTCTTCGATGGTCTCTTCTTTGATGGCATGTACTTCAAATCCTCGTGGATCCATGCTTTGAATTAATTCACCTATTTGTAACCCTTTTCCAGAGGCACCAAATCCTTCAAAAACAATTGCAACGGGAATATTCAAATTTTTGCATTCTCTTTGGAGTTTTCCAAGATGCGCCTCTAAAACGGGCATCTTTTCTTGATATTCACTCTTTGTCATCTTTTTTGTTAAATCCAATTTTTCCAGCATAAATTCTCCTTTCAACTGTGCATTCCTTCTTTTTTATTTCCAATTACAATAAGTATAACACTTTTTATTAGAAAAATATGCTAACTATTTTATTTAAAATCCCCTTTTTGTCCCCTTTTTTTAAATGTCAGCATAAAAAAATAGCACAAACCCAGTAAATACGCTGGTTTGTGCTATTTTGTTAAATGCGGAAGAAGGGACTTGAACCCTCACGAGCGCATTGCTCACAAGATCCTTAGTCTTGCTCGTCTGCCAGTTCCGACACTTCCGCATTGGGCACTCAGTAATGACTGCCACGATAATTATTCTACTGTTTTCCTGAGGAAATGTCAAGAATTATTTCAACTTTTCCTCATCACTTTTCCTCATTTATGAGAGGAACTCCTCCAGCGTATCATACAGTTGCTTTGGCTCAATAGGTTTGGCAAGATGGCCATTCATACCTATCGCAATACTCTTTTGAATATCTTCTGCAAATGCATTTGCAGTCATTGCAATAATCGGAATGCTCTTTGCCTGAGGATGCTTGCATTTGCGAATGGCCTGGGTCGCTTTATATCCGTTCATTACCGGCATTTGAATATCCATTAAAATAGCATCAAATGCACCCGGTCTACTTTGCAAAAATGTTTCATATCCCATCTGCCCATCGTTGGCTACTGTCACAACTACTCCCGATTTTTCCAAGATTCTCGTTGCCACTAATTGATTGGTCGGATGATCTTCACAAAGTAGCACACGAGCACCTGCTAAATGATATGTATGCGCAGAATCTATTTTTATTTCCCTTTCCGGTATGATATCTTCCGCCAAACGAAGCGGTAGTTCAATTGCAAAAGTAGTACCCTTCTTAAGTATGCTGTGTACCGAGATGGTTCCGCCCATATAATCTACAATACTCTTTACAATGGCAAGACCCAACCCTGTTCCTTCTATTTGTGAAACCGTAGAGTTTTGCACCCGATAGAACGGTTCGAAAATATGTTCCTGCTGTTCTGGGCTCATACCAATTCCAGTATCCGAAATTTCAAAACGGTAGAGACTGATATGTTTGTGCTCTATCCCGGTCTCCGAAAGATGGTAGGTAATCGTTCCTCCTTCTGGTGTGAATTTCAGTGCATTCGCCAATATATTGTCAATCACCCTATGGATACGCACGATATCACCACTGCAAGTATCGTGACAAATATCCACGGTCAAATCAACTGTCTGGTGTTTTTTGCTTGCTAATGCACGTGCTCTTCCCACTGCAAGCTGCAATTGCTCTGAGAAAGAAAAAGATTCACAAGTCAGCACCATTTTTCCGCTTTCGATGCGGTTCATATCCAAAATATCCGTAATCATGGACAGCAAAAGTGCGGAGGACTGCTCTATGACCTGCAGGCTTTCATGTACCTGTTTAGGATTGTCCTCCTCTGCAATTGCCAACTTGCACATGCCAACAATAGCATTCATTGGTGTTCGGATATCGTGGCTCATGGAAGAAAGAAATTTTGATTTAGAACTGTTTGCCTGTTGAGCAATTGCCAGTGATTCGGACAAAGCTATTTTCTGCTTTTCCTGCTGGGCCAGCATGTCTGTAACATCTGCACGGCTGAATACTACGATACCTGCCCCTCTGTCATGCATGGAAAATCTAGTTTGCTTGGTACGTATTTCACCATTTGAATCCCGTAGATGATAGGTGAATTCATAACTGTCTTTGTCCTGCAGTTTCTTTGCCACATTAGCAATCGCCATATTTTCTGCATACCATAGTCTATCTTCTTGTGCAATATAGCACTCCATGGTATGTGCAATTGTGTCTGTATACGTATAAGAAATTCCGTACTGATAATCCTTAAGCTTTGCCTGTTGATTTTCACTGTTATAAAACACGGTGGTGTTGGAGTATAAATTCAGATGGGCTACAAAATCATACTCAAACTGAATTACCACATCCAGAACCTGCTCTTGCATCTTGTTAGCAGAGACATCAGTCACCGTCAAGAACCCAATCAGTTCCCCCGTTTCCGGTTGCAATGCTGCATCCACATGGGTGGAAATCCAGTGAATCCCATCCTCATGACCAAGGTTGATGGCGCACTCATAATCATGTCTCGCGATCCCCAGCTCAAAACTATTCCTCATATTTTCATTCCCGAAGGTTTTACAAAATATTTGTTGCTGTTCCTCATTGGGAATAAGAGACCCTATGCCACGGAAAAACTCCTCTCTTACCATCCCAAAACGATGCTCTACATCCAAGCCGGTTTTATCCTCCACCTCCAGGATTACGTTGCGCGTGACATTACAGTGTCCAGCTAAAATAACATTTTCTCCCAATGTGCGATAACGATATTTGATGGCATTTTCATATTTTTGCTTCACTTCCATTTGGTCACTTACATCTACCGCACTGCCCAAAGCATAAATCGGTGTCCCGTTTCGATTCGGCAAAATAGTATAAGTACAACGTTTCCAAACGTAGTCTTGTATACGAACATCCCATAAACGCACTGTAATAGCTACCTGGGTTTCACCCTGATACAGCTTTCTGTAAAATTCTCGGAAGTGTTCTACATCCTCTGGATGGCACTGTTTTCCATTAATCAAGCTGTCCGGAACGTTATCAATTTCCGTGCCATGGACTCCGTATACTTCTTCTGTATTGTGATTTTGAATAATGGTATGACGAGACATGTCATACATCCATGTATCGATTTGATTTTGCTCCAAAACAGTAATAAATTGATTTTCCAATGTCTTGTAATCATCAATGCTCTCTGCTGTTGCAACTGCCCAAAACGGATGATTTTTTTCATCAAAAAGCGTGGTGAAACGAACTCGTTTCCACACCAAATTCCCCTTTGCATCAATGGTTTTAATATCCGACATGGCAGAGGGTTCTCCATTTTGAACTGCTTGTATCAAACTGTCATAACGATCAATACTATCCGGATGAATAGCACCGGTTTCATATAATCCCATGGGATAATTTTCGATAATTTCATTCAGAGTATATTCCGTAGTTGAAATGGCATTCAAATAGGCACGGGAGTTTGCAATATCGTATTCCCAATAGGCAAGACCTGCGTGTTCAATAGCAGCTGCTAATTTTTTCTGAGTCTTAATAAGTTCAAAATGAGATTGTTTCCCTTCGGAGATATCTGCAAGATAGAGAACATAGGCTGGAATATCATGCCACACGATGGCATAGGAGGAAACAGCATAATACCGGGACAAAAAGTCCAAATAAATTTCTCTTGACTCATTTGCATTCGTCGGTGGATAAGCAAAACAGTCCTTGCAAGGCTGATCATAATGTCTCAAAGCGCAATAACATTTCTGCCCTACATAATCATGGATTCCTACCGTTGCCAGAATTTTGTCCATGGCGTCATTGGCATACAGTAATTTATGGGAGTCCTGTGCAACCACATAAACCCCGTCTGTAGACCGTCGCACAATCTCATAATAGAGTTTGGCTTCATCATTGATTGGTCTCACCTACTTTCTCACTGCTTTTTGACAGGACTTCCTGTAGCGTTTGGTAGAGGAGCTTTGCATCAATAGGTTTGGCGAGATGAGCATTCATTCCGGCGTTTTTTGATTTCAGTACATCCTCATCAAAGGCATTGGCGGACATGGCAATAATAGGCACGACCTTCGCCCACGGACTATCCAGATTACGGATGGCCTCGGTACATTCTATTCCGTCCATCACCGGCATCCGAATATCCATCAAAATGGCATCATAAGTATGTGGCTTCGCTTCGGCACACATATCCAGACCTATTTTTCCATTTTCTGCCACTTCTACCGTAGCATTTTTAAACTCCAAAAGCTTTCTAGCTACCATTACATTGAGCTGGTGATCTTCTACCAGTAAAATGTTCTTACCGCTGAAATCATATCTATCATTACTTTTCAAAGCAGATATTTTTCTATCTATCACTCGGTTATCATCCGGAATTCCAAAAGGAATTTGTACCCGAAAGGTCGTTCCCTCTCCCAGCACACTTTCCACTAAAATTTCACCTCCCATAAGCTCTGCAAGGTTTTTTGAAATAGCCAGACCCAGACCACTGCCACCATAATCTGAATGAGTTCCACTATGTTCCTGGGAAAAAGGTTTGAACATATCCTGCAAAAATGCTTTGCTAATGCCAATACCGGTGTCAGTGATTGTGAAACAAATATGTGCTGTTTTTTCCTCTACACACATTTGATCTATATCCAGATGGACCGTTCCTCCCCTTGGAGTAAATTTAACAGCATTGGTTAAGATATTAATAAGTATTTGCTGCAACCGAACCCCATCACCCATATAACTGTTCTTACATCCCTCAAACTGGGTAACCATATACCTCACGCCTTTTTGCTCTGCCTGCGTCTTGATAATGGTACTGATTGCATCCAAGAAAGGTTGACAAGCAATCACTTCCGTTTTTAGCGTCACCTTTCCACTTTCTATTTTAGACATATCCAAAATATCATTCAGCAATTGTAATAAATAATGGGAGGCATATTGAGATTTTTCAATGCAATCACCTATAAAGTCGGGGTCATTCAGGCGCTGAGCCACCAGCTGATCCATTCCCATAATAGCATTCATAGGCGTTCTAAGTTCATGGCTAATGCGAGAAAGGAATTCCGATTTTGCAGCATTGGCATGCTCTGCCATTTTGACCGCCGCAACCAATTCCTGGTTTTTCTTTTCCTGTTCTTCTACCGCCGCAGTAATATCTACTCTTGTCATCAGAACACTTTTTAACTCCTGATCGATATAGCTGAACCGCAGCTGCTTATTGCAAATTCTTCCATCCGGAGTTGACATTCCATAAAAGATACTATACGTACTCTGTTTTTCTAGTTGTGCAAGAACATTTTCAAGTGTAATTTCTTCCAATACACGTTCCACATCCCAAGAGCAGATTTGACGTCGCACATAGTATATGGTGTCTTCTTCAAAACAATTGCTCTCTTTTAGATACTCATTGGTGGCATCATTTTCACTGTAGCGAATCGCCGTATTTCGCAAGGCATCTACTACCACTAAAAATTCATAATCTGTTTTTGCAATGGTATTCATAATATTCTGCATCGTCCGTTCCTTGCTTATATCCGTGGAATACAGAAATGCAACAATGTTTTGATCTTCCGGACGTTTCATCATGTGGGCAGTCACAACTGTCCAATATCTGCGTCCATTAATTGTTCTCGTCAATTCCATTGACAAAGTAGTTTCTCCATTTAAAAAATGCCACAGCAATGCATCACGGCTAAAAATAGTTTGAAATTGTTCTTTTAATTCTTCGCCCACAATCTCTGTAGCTACATAGTCAAAATACACTTGTACTGATTTGGTGATTTCCATCTGTGCCATCACTTCTGGAATTATACTCTTGTAGTCCAGAATCGTATCTTTTGTCAAATTGACATTGATGGATGCCATGGTTGCTTTTTGCATGGCTTCCCGATAGGAACGCTCGTCATGATATCGCTTTTGTGCTTCCTTTTCTTTGGTAATGTCACGTCCAACGCAATAAGCTTTCATGGGGCGTCCATTCTCATCAAAAGCATTGGTATAAATCACTCGTTCACACCAGAAGTCGTCAGTTGGATTTTGTCGGATCCAAAGATCTGCAGTGACCTCTTTCGCGCCATTTTTGAGTTTTGCAATCATATCGAACAATAAGGGGGCACAGTCCTCTCGAATATGTCCTCCTGTGATAACAGTTTTTGTATAATCCTTCACCACATGATCCTGTGGATTTACTTTGGGGGATTTAGAAAAAATAATCATGGTATCGGTAGCGTAATCATACTCCCAAATATTAATATTCGCAGAACGAGCCGCCGCCGCATACCGAAATTCACTTTCGCGAAGTGCCTGCTCCGCCTGTAGCTGCTCATGAACATCGGTGAACACCGTGTACAGTACCGGTATCCCATTCGGTCCTTCCATCACTTCCCCAGAGACCCGCATCCAGTGATAGCTTCCATCCTTTTGTAGCACACGGTGCGTATATTCAAATTGATGTTTTTTCTCCCAGGCCGCTTGAACCGCATCGATTAGACCTTGCCGGTCATCAGGATGAAATATGTCCAAGGTAGAATTGGCAGTTACTTCCAGATATTCTTCTTTGGTCATTCCACAAATCTCATAGACACGATTACTCATAAAAATAGGGGAAAAGGTTTCGTTCAATTGATACATACCCACACCACCAGGAATGGAATTAACCAAAGTTTCATACCGTTCTGCCCCTGTACGCATGAGGTTTTCCATCTTTTTTTGTTCTGTAATATCCGTATAGTAGGCGAAAATCACTTCCATACCATCTTCATCCAGTGTATGTCTGGAATTCTGATTTATCCAAATGAGACTTCCATCCTTTTTGACTGCACGATAGGAAATCTCAAAAGGCTCAAAGATTCCGATACGGGTAGGCGCAATCTCTTTCAGCCGTTCCAAATCCTCCGAATAAATACAGTTCCATGCAGAACGCTGATAGATGTTAAGAAAATCCTCCATATTATCAAAACCCAACATATTTGTAAACATTGCATTTGCAAAAAGGATTTCAAGCTCTGGCGTCTCCGCAATCATTGCAAACCCAATGGGGAGCGCAAGCTTCCTTATATCCTCTTTTAATTTCGCTAACTTCTTCATCCTATACCTCCCTGGAGTTGAACCCATATTCTCCTTTTTTTGACAGGACTTCTATTCCTTGATTATAAGCATTGAAATGAGTAATGTCAATGCTTCCTATAATCACAAAAAAGCCCCAACCCCTCATAAATGAGAAATCGGAACTTTTAAAGTCGGGGTGACAGGATTCGAACCTGCGACCTCCTGGTCCCAAACCAGGCGCTCTAGCCAAGCTGAGCCACACCCCGTAATATTTTGCTGACAATATGGCTATTATACATGTTGCTACCATCACTGTCAAGCAAAATATGATATTTTTATAACAATACTATTTTTCCTTACGCAAGTTTTGATTTTGCAAGTACTGACAATGCAGTAAATCCTTCTGCATCATTGATTGCCATATCTGCTAAGATTTTTCTATTCATTTCTACATTTGCTAATTTCAAGCCATGCATAAATTTACTGTAAGATAAATCATTCATTCTTGCTGCTGCATTAATACGAGCAATCCATAATTGTCTCATTTGACGTTTACGTTGTTTTCTTCCTGAATAAGAAGATGTAAGCGCTCTCATCACTGACTGTTTTGCCACTCTGTATTGTTTTGAACGGGCACCTTTATATCCTTTTGCCAGTTTTAATACTCTATTATGTCTTTTTTTAGCGTTCATTCCGCCTTTAATTCTTGCCATGTTCTTCTATTCCTCCTTCTATCTTCCACACATCTTATAAATATGGTAAAATTTTCTTCATATTCTTTACATTAGTAGCATCTGTGATTGCAGGTTGTCTAAGATTTCTTTTTCTCTTGGTAGATTTCTTAGTTAAGATATGGCTTTTATAAGCTTTATTTCTCTTTAATTTACCTGTACCTGTTTTTTTGAAACGTTTTGCTGCGGATCTGTTTGTCTTTATTTTTGGCATGATATTTTCCTCCTCTTAGAATGATAATTTATTTTTAACGTTTTTCAGTTAAAACCATGCTCATACTTCTGCCTTCTACTTTTGCCGGTTTTTCAACTACAGCAATATCTTCCATGGCTTTTGCGAAATCATCTAAAATATGTCTGCTCGCATGCATATGTGCCATTTCTCTTCCTCGAAAGCGCAAAGTAACTTTAACTTTGTTCCCTTTATCAATGAACTTTCTTGCATTATTCATCTTGGTATTCAAGTCATTTGTGTCAATGTTGGGTGACAGACGCACTTCTTTTAAATCAACTGTCTTTTGTTTTTTCTTAGCTTCTTTTTCTTTTCTGGCAAGTTCATATCTGTATTTGCCATAATCAATAATTTTACATACCGGTGGTTTTGCGGTAGGAGCAATTTTAACCAAATCCAATTCCGCTTCTGTAGCTAATTTCATTGCATCTTTCGCGGACATCACACCTAATTGTTCTCCGTCCTCGCCAACTAAACGTACCTCTTTGTCCCTGATTTGCTCATTAATCATTAATTCACTAATTGTAGTGCACCTCCATCATAAAATAAAAAATAAGTGGCTAGTCCAAAGACTACCCACTTATATATTAGTATCATTCACATCATGTTATACAATGTTCTGAAAATATCAATATAAACCATTAGTCACGCGTTTGTGCTAAGGTGAGAGTGGATACTCTTCTTTCTTTTTGCTTTACGCATTTACTAATTTATCACACTCTATTCATAATGTCAATCTTTTTTAACAACTTTTAAATTGTAAAAATTCCAAATGCATTTAATACAGAACTAACCAGAATCGCAACTAGGAAAATCGGAGCAACCCACTTAATCATTACAACAAATAGTTTTTCCCCTTTAAATTTACCATCTGTTTCCTTCACTTCATCCGATACTACTTTTGTCTTGATGACATGGCCAACAAAAATACAGGTAAAGAAGGCAACAATTGGCATCAGTACACTGTTGCTTGCAAAATCAAAGATATCCAGAATTGACATCCCAGCCCAGCTGATTCCACTCCAAATACCAAATCCCAAAGAAGATGGAATACCAATTAACAACGAAGCTCCTGCTACTAAAAGGGACGTGAACATTCTGCTCCAGTGGAACTTATCTCTTAAAATGGAAACAATGGTCTCCATCAGTGATATGGCCGATGTTAATGCTGCAAAAAATACCAGTACAAAGAATACAGTTCCAATAACCCCTCCCATAGGCATATCATAAAATACCTTTGGAAGTGTAACGAACATAAGTCCAGGGCCTGCATTTAATGCGCTTTGATCTCCACCGGAAAAAGCAAATACAGCCGGAATAATCATTAAACCTGCCAAAAATGCAATACCGGTATCAAAAATCTCAATCTGGCGTACCGAACTTTCCAGATGATTGTCTCTTTTCATATAGGAACCATATGTAACCATAATCCCCATTGCCAAGGACATGGAATAGAATAACTGCCCCATAGCTGCTAATATTGTTTTCACTGAAAAATCTTTCATATGTGGCTGCAGGTAATACGCAACCCCTGCCATAGCTCCATCAATCGTCAGTACATAAATAGAAATTCCCACTGTTAATATGACCAGGACCGGCATCATAAATTTACTAACTGCTTCAATTCCCTTTTCCACACCAAACATAACAATCACTGCAGTAAATGCAATGAAAAGGAATAGCCAACCGATTGGCTCCCCTGTCTTTCCGATAAATCCTCCAAAATAGCTGTCTCCGGCCGCCATTTTAGCGCCACCACTGATAAACACGGTGAAATACTTAATGACCCATCCACCGATTACACAGTAATATGGGAAAATAATCATAGGCACAATGGATGCTAATACACCCAAAAATCCAAAACGCTTATCCAATGACTTAAATGCACCAATGGCACTTAGTCCCGTCTTTCGTCCAATTGCAATCTCCGCTATCATCAACGTAAATCCAAATGTAACTGCCAAAATTAAGTAAACGAGTAAAAATGTTCCTCCACCATATTTCGCTGCCAGATATGGGAACCTCCAAATATTTCCTAACCCTACTGCCGAACCGGATGCCGCAAGAACGAATCCGATTTTACTTGAAAAACTACTTCTCTGTTTCATACTAATTATTCCTCCTCATGCATATTTTGTCACTTTACCACACGAAAGTGGCAAACATATTATCTATTATGCCATGAAAGAGATGAAATTTCAAGAATTATCTTTTATTTCCCATAAAAAAAAGTGCAACGGTACCTGGACCGGAATGCGTTCCAATCACCGGTCCTACCGGACAAATCATAAATTTTTCAATTCCAAAGCGTTCCTGCACTATCTTTTTGACACTGTTTGCATCTTCTTCGCAATCCCCATGACTAATCATAACTATATCATTTTTATACCCCGGAATCTGTTCCTCCATACGATTAACCAATTCTATCAGTGACTTCTTTCGTCCACGTACTTTCCCAATAGGAATCAAACATCCCCTATCATCCATATGCAGAATGGGTTTAATATTCACCATGGTACCAAGTACCGCTGTTGCCTTGGATATCCTTCCGCCCCGATGTAAGTGATTCAAATCATCTACGGTAAAATTGTGACAAATATGAAGTTTGTTTTCTTCTGCCCATTTTGCTATTTCTTCTATTGTATTTCCCCACTGTTTCATTTCATTTAGTTTATACAAAAGCAGACCCTCTCCCATAGATGCACAAAGTGAATCAATAACAATGATTCTAGCCTCCGGGTACTCTTCTAAAAGCTCTTCCGAAGCCATTTTAGCACTATGGCAGCTCCCGCTAAGCCCAGAAGAAAAACCAATATGTAAAATATCTTTTTCTTCTTTCAGTATAGATTCAAACGCCACTTTTGCTTGTTGTGGATTCATCTGTGATGTAGTAGGAAGTGATCCTTTCCGGACTTTTTCATAAAAATCCTTCGAAGAAAGTCCGTGCATGTCCTCATAGGTGTCATCACCTATCATATAAGATAAAGATAATACTCTATTTCCACTTTTTTCTAAATAATCCATTGGTAAATCTACTGTACTGTCTGTTGTAATGATAAAATCCCTCATGATGTTTTCCCTCCTATTTTTCAATAACAACTCTAACTTATAATATCATTTTTCCTGCAATCGCGCAAAATATTTTCACTTAAGATTTTTTTAATTTTTTACAATTGCAGGGGAATTGTTCTAATTTTGCTTGACATTCAGATAATTTCTCCCAGAAAGTGTTTTGTTGAACGCCAACAAGCAAATAATGAGTACGCAACCTCCCAAAAACCCCACCCAATTAAATAGTGCGGTCAAAATCAACAATTGCAAACGCATAAATTTTAATGCATATCCCAGTTCAAAATTGGGCTGGGTATAATTGGCCACTGCCACAAAGGCCATATATAACATTACCTCTGCGTTGAACCACCCTGACTTCACAGAAAATTCTCCCATTACCAGTCCGGCAATCACACTCAAGGGTGTGCTAAGCATGCTGGGCGTATTCAACGCTGCCAGTCGTAGCCCATCAATTGCGATTTCCAATATGAGCAATTGAAAAATCAACGGAATATTCACAGCATCTTTCACCGCTACAAATGCAAATACCTTAGGAAGCCATTCTATATTTTGCATAAACAATAAAAATACCGGCGTCATAAACACTGTCAGCAGTGTAATCAATGCTCTGGAAAGTTTCAAATAGGTACCCGTCAACGTAGGGAAATAATAATCATTTGCCTCTTCAATCATATCTAAAATGGAAGTGGGTAAGATCATGGCTGACGGTGAATTATCCACCAAAATCACTACTTTCCCCTCTTGGAGACATACTGCTGCCGTATCCGGTCGTTCTGTAAACTTGAATTTTGGGAAAGGATTATACCATTTTCGCTTATAGATAGCTTCTGCTAAACTCTGCTGGTTCATCCGTAGATCGTTGAGTTCCAGACTCTTAATGCGATTTCCCACATTTTCAAGTAGCTCTTGATCTACCCTGTCTGACATATAGCAAATTGCCACATCCGTTCGAGAACTTTTCCCCACTTCCATCATTTCCATAATCAAATGAGGATCTCGAATCCGTCGTCTCATTAATGCAGTGTTAAATACAATAGTCTCAACAAAACCATCTCTGGAACCCCGCAAAGACTTGTCCTTATCTGGTTCTTCCACACTTCTTGCAGGATAAGTGCGGCAATCAATAGCGAT
Source organism: Lachnospiraceae bacterium (assembly GCA_036666555.1). Lineage (GTDB taxonomy): Bacteria > Bacillota > Clostridia > Lachnospirales > Lachnospiraceae > UMGS1251. The sequence continues at coordinate 14,027 of JAVWVS010000021.1, forward strand.
TCCAGCTGCATACCCTTCAATGAATAAGCAAGTTACCCCCGAAAGCACATTTCGGACAACCTGATCATAATCGCCTAAAATATCCACTTCTACATAAGGAATATAACGCTGCGAAAATTCGGTTGCAGTTTCCGGCATCTGAGCCTTTGTAACAGAAAAAAACGATGCCATAATTTTCAACATCGTTTCATCTTTTGTAAATCCATCAATAAAATAAAAAGAACTCTTCCGTTCACCTATGATAATGTCTCTTTGAATCACATCAAAACTCTCTTCAATTGGCAACACACTGGATAAGTACTGTACATTGTCTTCCAGACAACTGCTTATATTATGATTTTCCATCTTCAATTCCTCCACTGATTAGTCTTCGTGATTAGAATCTCCAAAAAATCATCCAATTATACTTTATTTGCTTGTACTTCCAAATCCACCATTACGCACTTGTGTAACTTCATCATCAATCGTCACACCATACTGCACAAATATTCCTTGCATAAAGCCTTCCCCGGACTTCAATTGCACTGCCTTTTCTTCTCTGCTGTCATTGGTCAATTTTGCAAAAATATGACCTTCATTGCTGGAATAGAAGTAATCACTATCTATGATTCCTACTGTATTATTCAGTTGTAAACGGTACTTAAATCCCAACCCACTTCTTGGATAACATTGAAGCACCCAGTCTTCTTCCATTTCTACCCGAATTCCCGTAGGAATTTTTACAGTTTTCCCCGGTTCAATAAAAATCTTGATCGGTGTATAAAAATCATATCCTGCAGAACCTGACGTTGCTCTTTGCGGAAGTTTGATTTCCTCATATATTTGTTTTACTTCACCGCTGCTGACTGCCATAAAGGTGTCCTGAAAGTCCTTTTGAAATTGTTCTAAACTCACTTTATGAAACTGTCCGATTCTTTTCATGATTTCATTTCTCCTTTTGTGTATTCTCTATCTACTTTACAATAGCATTTCCCATTTCGTCCGTCAACCGCATTTTCCCACAAAAAAGCAACCGCATCCCACACATTTTCGTGCTGTCAGCGGTTGCTTGCTTTTCTCTTTTATGCTTCAGGTACTACAATTAAATCTTTCGTATAATGATTTAGGATTTCACATCCATCTTCCGTAATGATAACAAGGTCTTCAATACGAACTCCGATTCCTTCGTCTGCTAAATAAATACCAGGTTCTACTGAGAAACATTGTCCTACTTTAATAATGTCTTCGTTAACAGAAGAAACATCCCCATATTCATGATCTTCCAACCCAATGGAATGTCCTGTTCTATGTGTAAAATATGCTCCATAACCTTTTTCTGTAATATAATCGCGACAAGCCGCATCCACATCACACATTCTAGCTCCTGGTTTTGCTGCTGCAAGTCCTCTCATATTCGCTTCTACAACGATATCATAGATTTCTTTTGCTCTGTCTGATACTTCACCGATAAATACAGTTCTTGTCATATCGGAAGCATAGCTGTCTTTAAAAGCACCAATATCAAGAATGACACAGTCTCCACGTTTTCCTTTGGAATCATCTGTTACATGATGAGGATCTGCTGCTCCTTTTGCATAAGCAGTAATTGGGTCAAATGATACTCCTTCGCATCCTAATTCTTGATAAATCTCTCTCATCTTTTTATTCAGTTCTTTTTCCGTAAATCCTTTGGATACCCAAGGAATGATCTTATCCATAGCAATATCGTTCAGTCTGGAAGCTTCACGCATTAATGCCTGCTCTTTTTCATCTTTTACCATTCTTATGTAATCCACAACCATAGAACCATTCATAAATTTACTGCCTGCCCCAAGTTCTTGCAATCTCAATAAAAATCTTGCTGGCCAAATCTTATCAATTCCGATTGGTTGATCTTTTTCTATGAATTTTGACATAATCTCTACGCCATCTTGAATATCGTTATACCATACAATCTCTACACCCAAATCTTTTTCTTGTGGGAATAGTTCGTTAATCATCATCTTGTGACCACCCTTTACATTTAAGTAAAGTGCCAATAATCTTTCCCCAGGTACAATCATCTTTCCTGTTAGCCAAAAGATTGTTAATGGATCAGATATAATCATCTGAGGCATTCCTTTTTCTTCCATTGACTTTAATATTCTGTTTACTTTGTTCATGTCCATAGTTGCACATCCTCCTAGTTTTTTGTTAGTATTATCCCCAATACTTCTTTTATATGTTAATCTTTTTTGTGCAATCTGTCAATATCTGAACCTAATTAATTCCCACATTCAATGCTGATTTTATTAAATAATTTCAAAACATCATCCACGGATATTTCTTCTTTTTCTTTTCCTTTTTTATCCACCACGCATTCTCCTTGATGCATCATAACGAGACGGTTTCCATACTCTACCGCATAGCGTAAATTATGAGTCACCATAATCGTTGTGAGCTGCTTTTCTTTTACAATTTTGTCTGTCAGTTCCATAATAACATCTGCGGTTTTTGGATCCAATGCTGCTGTATGTTCATCCAAAATCAGAAATTCAATAGGTGTCATGGTAGACATCAACAGCGCCATAGCCTGCCTTTGGCCACCGGACAAAGCACCCACTTTTACATTTAACTTATCTTCCAATCCGAGATTTAACTGTGAAAGTAATTCTTGATAAGCTGTGCATCGTTCTTTGTTTTTACCTCTGGAAAGTCCATACATTTTTCCTTTATTATCTGCGAGAGACATATTTTCCAAAATGGTCATAGACTCGCACGTTCCCATAGCAGGATTCTGGTATACCCGCCCAATAAGGGAATTACGTTTGTATTCTTTTTGTCTTGTAATATCCCTTCCATTCATGAAAATAGTGCCGGATTCTAATGGAATGCTTCCACATATGAGATTTAACATGGAAGTTTTCCCAGATCCATTGCTTCCCACTACCGAAACAAATTCCCCTTTTTCCACCGTGAAATTAAAATTTTCAAACAAACACATTTCGTTTACTGTACCCGGATTATAATACTTATGAATTCCCTTTAATTCCAGCTTTTGCATTGTTCTTCACCTTCTTTCTTCGGTCCATACTAATCACCAAAATAATCAAGAATAAAATGGCAGTAATAAGCTTCATATCCCGAGGTTCAAAGCTACGCAAAGCTACTGCCACACAACCTTTATACATAATGGATCCAACCAGCACTGCAGTAGTTGCCTTCATGATCGTTAAATTCTTAAAAATACTGGTGCCGATAATGACACTGGCAAGCCCAATAACAATGGCTCCCGTTCCACTTGAAATTTCAAATACTCGTTGTTCCTGGCAAAAAATACTTCCTGCTAATGCTACTAATCCATTGGCGATGGCAAGTCCTAAAATTTTTACATTTCCGCTGTCTTTGGCAAGAGAGGTAACAAGAATATCGTTATCACCTACTGCACGAAGTAAAAACCCGGATTTCGTCTTTAAATAGGTGTCCATTAAGCATTTGCTGATCAGTACCAAGATTAAAATCATAAACAATGTAGTATATTTTTTGAATCCCTCCGGTACATATTTTGTAAGCATTTGATTTTTGAATATGGTTTCGGTAGAGAATAGTGGAACATTGGCCGTTCCTGCTATTCTTAGATTTATGGTCCAAAGTGCCGTCATCATAATGATTCCAGAAAGTAAATCTCTTACTTTGCATTTGACATGAATCAGACCGGTACAAATTCCTGCTGTTACCCCCGCCATACAAGAAATCAAAAGCGTCAAATAAGGATTTACACCTCTTGTAATCATGGCTGCAGTAATTGCTGCTCCTAGCGGAAAGCTTCCATCTACTGTTAGATCCGGAAAATCCAATATCTTGTAAGTGATATACACGCCCAGTGCCAATATTCCATATATCAACCCCTGTTCTACAATTGTAATTAGTAAATCCATGTCACTGCCTCCATTTTTTGTTTCTTACTGGTTTGTCTTCTATTTTTCTACGGTGTCAAACGTTTCCACTGCCTTGGCACTGACTTCTTCTGGAAGTGTAATACCAAGCTGTTGTGCCACTTTGGTATTTACATAAGTTCCACTTTCGGTGATGACTTCAAATTTCATCTCAGAGGCTTTTGCATCCCCCTTTAACACCTTTGCTGCCATCTTACCGGTCTGTTCCCCCAGTTTCACGTAATCCAACCCCTCAGCAGCAAGGCATCCGATTTTCACCTGTTCGATTTCGCTTCCAAATACCGGTATTTTCTTTTCATTGGCTTTTTCCAAAATAGAGGCTAAGGAATTAACCACCGTATTATCTGTCAGATTGGTAATACAATCCACTTTGCCAAGTAATTCTTCGGTTGCCAGAGATATATCCGCTGTAGAAGTAACACCTACCGTTTCTAATTTGAAATCATAATCGCTTACTTTTTTTTCATATTCCTGAATAGCAGATACTGAATTTGCCTCACTAGTAGTATACATAATTCCAATCGTTTTTGCTTTCGGCAATACCTTGCGGATCATTGCCAGTTGTGCTTCCACCGGTAATTTATCACTGGTACCTGTGATTTCCCCTGTTGGTGTTCCATCCTTGGATGAAAGTTCTGCTGCAACCGGATCGGTAACTGCAGTAAATATGACCGGAATTTCTCGATCCATGGCCGCATTATAAGCGGTCTGTGCACTAGGCGTTGCGATTCCACAGATTAAATCTACTTTATCCGCTACGAATCCATCTGCAATCTGCCCCGCAGTGCCCATATCTGCAGCTGCATTTTTATAATCCACCTTTAAGTTCTTCCCTTCTTCAAACCCGTTGTCTGCAAGTCCTTGAAGAAATCCTTTTCTGCAATTTTCAAGAGAGCCATGCTCAGCAAACTGTGAAATTCCTATTGCATATTGTTTTTCTTTGGAGTCCGTTTTCTTTTCTTTGCTGCTACATCCCGTAAATATAATCCCCGCCATTACCATTGCCATTACTGTCATTACTGTTGTCTTTTTCATAATTTTTCTCTCCTTTTCTGATTTGGGTGCACCAAAAAACCGCCCCAAACATATTGCTATGTCTGAGGCGGTAATATTATCATTATCGCGGTACCACTCATTTTGACGAAACGTCCACTTTCGCATGTACTAACATACACTCCGGATTGATAACGGGTTCGGTTCCCGACTCACCATACTCTCAACTTCTCAATTGATTTCCGGTTGCCCTCGAAAGTCCATTCAACCATTCGCTCCATACGACAATCTCACCACCTGCCGCTCTCTTTGATTTCGCTTGATAGTTTACTCCTCTTTCTCAACGGTTTCTCTGTTTGCTTTTTACCACCTTAATATAATCATTTTCATTTGTCAAGTGTAATTAGAAAATTATTTCTTTTTCTTTTGGTTCGCAATCACATTTTTCTGATAATCAAAACATTCGGTTGCGATTACTTTATTTAGAACCAACAAAGAAATTAAATTCGGTATGGCCATCAATCCATTCATCGTATCTGAGAAATCCCATACTATTTGAAGTTGCACGGTAGCTCCTACAAAGACTACCAAGCAAAATAAAATACGATAAATCATATTACATTTCGATGACTTTACTAAGTATTCCAGTGATTTTTCCCCGTAATATTCCCAGCCAAGAATGGTGGAAAATGCAAACAATGCAATTCCGATAGTAATCACATAGCCACCAAAAGATCCCAATGCCGTACTAAATGCTGCAATGGTAAGGTCTGCGCCCGTCAACACCTCCCCATTTTTATCAAGGGTTCCTAAAATACCTGAAGATGCAATGGCAAGCCCTGTCATACTGCATACCACAATCGTATCAAAGAAAGTTCCTGTCATATTGATGTACCCTTGTCTAGACGGATGATCCGTTCTTGCTGCAGCCGCTGCAATGGGTGCAGAACCAAGCCCTGCCTCATTCGAAAACACTCCTCGGGCTACTCCCCAGCGCATTGCACTGAACATACTGGCTACAATAGTTCCACCCACACCACCGGCCATGGCTTCAAAATGAAATGCCATTTTAAATATCTCTCCCACTCCAGAGGGTACGTTTTTAAAGTTGATACAAATAACAACTAAACCCGCCACAAAATACAACACAGCCATAAAAGGAACTATTACCGAGCACACTTTTCCAATGCTTTTAATTCCACCTACCAATACAAACAATGCCAGCACGGTCAAAATGATGCCCGTAATCTTGGTATCAATGTGAAAGGTACTTTGTACCGCTCCTGCAATCGAATTGGCCTGAGTCATATTCCCAATTCCAAAAGAAGCAATCACTGCAAACAACGAAAATGAAAATGCGAAGAAAAGTCCAATCTTCTTGACTTTAAACCCATTTTTCATGGCATACATAGGTCCACCGGCCATCTCACCACGGTCATTTTTTTCTCGATATTTCACCGCCAGAACACTCTCTCCATATTTGGTAGAAAGACCAAATAAAGCGCTAATCCACATCCACACAAGTGCTCCCGGGCCACCCAGAACCATAGCCGTTGCTACACCCACAATATTTCCTGTCCCTATCGTTGCTGCAAGTGCAGTCATTAATGATTGAAACGGTGAAATATCACCTTCGTGCTTATCTTCTTTATCCGTCTTGGCAAAAACAGCTTTCAATGCATACCCGAGATTACGCCACGGAAGAAATTTTAACCGTACTGTTAAAAATACTCCCGTACCTACTAACAACGTTAACATAACCGGACCCCATACAAATGTATTAACAGCCGATAAGATATCTGAAAAGTTCATCCCTTTCCCTCCATTCTTTTTCGCTTTACTCTATTAACGCATTATATCCCATATGGTTCTATTCGTCAAATATTTTTTCTAAAATGCTTACAAAAATGGTTTTCCCTTCTCTGGTATCGATAACTATTTATGATTCAATGGTTTCCTCTGCTAAGTCATATGGCGTTAGCTGATATACATAGTAGTTCAGCCAATTTGTATACATATTATTGGCATGAGACCGCCAGATGAGAAGTGGCTTCTGCTCACTATTGTCTTCCGGATAGTAGTTCTTAGGCAGATCAATTTCAAGTCCTTTTCCCTTATCCCTTTGATATTCGGTATCTAATGTTAATCGATCGTATTCGGGATGCCCCATAACAAATATCTGGTGCCCTTCATTCGCGATGGAAAGGAATACTCCTGCTTCTTCAGATTCTGCCAAGATTGTCAAACCGGGCTCTGCCTTGATTGCTTCTGCTGATACCGTTGTATGGCGGGAATGTGGTGCATAAAAGACATCATCGAATCCCCTTACCAGTGGGATTTTTCTATTTTTTACCCGATGCGGAAATACACCGAACAGTTTATGTGCAAGAGGTATTTTATTGATTCCGAAATGGTGATAAAGTGCTGCTTGTGCTCCCCAGCAAATATGTAAAGTAGAAGTGACATGGGTTTTGGTCCACTCCATAATTTCTACCAATTCATTCCAATAATCCACCTCTTCAAACTCCATCTGTTCTACCGGTGCACCGGTAATAATAAATCCATCAAATTTTTGCTTTTTTATTTCTTCAAATGATACATAAAATTTATTTAAATGACTGGTAGCCGTGTTCTTTGCTTTATGACTGGAAACCATTACAAAAGTCACATCCACCTGCAAGGGTGTATTAGACATGGAACGCAAAATCTGAAGTTCCGTATCCTCTTTTAGTGGCATCAGATTCAAAAGGCCTACTTTCAGTGGTCGAATATCCTGATGCGTTGCCCGATTTTCATCCATTACAAATATATTTTCTTTTTCTAAAATTTCTTTCACCGGTAAATCATTTTGTACCCGAATTGGCATAATGAACCTCTCTTTCTTCTTGTGATTCTTTGGAATACACAAATACTCCATCTTCTCCTACGTAACTCATTTGGTCATAATTTTGTGAATCTTCCGGAAGGTGCTTTTTAGACAGTTTCTGATTTAAAATCATTCCCCAAATATAGTATAACACTGCAAAGGTAGGTACCCCCATAATCATTCCCACAAAACCAAACAACCCTCCGCCTAACAAAATGGATACTACAACCCAGAAAGCGGATAATCCTGTAGAATTTCCAAGGATTTTTGGTCCAATAATATTTCCGTCAATCTGTTGCAATACGAAAATGAAAAGGATAAAATACACTCCCTTAATTGGTTCTGAAAGTATAATCAAAATAGCACTGGGAACAGCTCCAATATATGGTCCGAAAAATGGTATCACGTTGGTCACACCAACAATCACGCTGACCAAGACTGTGTAGGGCATATTCATCAGTGTCAAACAGATAAAACATAGGATTCCAATAATCGTAGAATCAATAATTTTTCCAATAATAAAGCCTCCGAAAATTTCGTTGCTTTTTCTGGTTAAATGAATCAACATATTCGCCTGTTCTGGTTTAAAGAGTGCATAGACTGCCTTTTTACATTGCCCTGCAAAAAGTTCCTTGCTGGTTAACACATAGACTGATACAATAATTCCAATCACTACATTTAATATTTCACTGACCACACTTAGCATTCCTGCCGTTAAATTGGCCATAATTATATTGGTCTGTCTCATCAAATCTGTTTGCAGCCAGTTCTGTAATGCTTTTGTCCCTTCATTGACTACATTTCTCATAATGGTAGACATCGTAGAATCACTGTTTGATATCTCATTGATACGGACAACCGCTTGATTTAACTGTCCCGGAAGGGTAATAATTAAGTCACGGATACTTTTATATAATTCCGGTATTACCATATTGCAAAGAGCCACGACCAATGCAATTGCTACCGCAAGTCCTACAGAAATGCCAATTCCTCTAGCGAATTTATGAATCGTTTCTTTCTTTCGTATTCGATCGCCCAGCATGGGTTCTACATGTATTTCTACAAATTTTACAATTGGATTTAACAAATAGGCTATGACAAATCCATAGACTACCGGTTTTAAAATACTAAATATTTTAGAAAAAATATTTGAAATAATGGAAAACCGCAGAAACAAGAAATAAAATGCAATACAAGCTGCCACCACTAAGAAAGACGTAATACCTCTTGTAAAATGCTGTCTTAATTTAGAAGGACCTTTATTACCAAACTCCGGCATCTTATCGTAATAATTTTTTTTCTGTTTTTCTTCTTCGTAACTGGTGACATACTGACTTTCATGTTGTTCCATATCGTACCATCCTCTTCTGACATATAAAGTCATTATAGCCCTAAACAACGTTAATCGTCAACAAAATAAAAACCCACATACTTGAAAATGTATGCAGATTTTTATTTTATTTTAGGATACTATTTTTTTACTTGCAACAAAAAGTTGTGCATTCCGTTTGTCCACATTGACAAGCGTTACTGCCTTCCACGTTTATTTCTCCTGCGTGGCATTGACAAGCATCATTGTACGTACAATCGGTAGCTTTACAATCAATATCACTGCAGGGTGAAACTTCCTTCGTCGTGTTGCTGTAACTATCCCCTTTTCGTTCTACAAAACTGCCACAGCTAGTTTCACAAGATTGTTTTGCGGCATTTCCATCTACTTGGATGGTGTCTAAATCACAATAACGTTGGTTATTATGGGCGCATGTTTGTACAGTGCATTTTAATTCCGGCATTCTCATACCTCCTTATATTCTATCAATAATGGTATCAGAGGTATTATGTGCCCACTTGCTATCATTTATTCTTCTACTTCTATTTTACGAATTTCTTTTGTCTTGATTTCCTTACAAAGTTCTGCTATAAATCCATCTAATTTTTTAGAGCCTTCGTCTCCTAAGTACCGGCTTCGCACCGATACGGTATGCTCCTCTGCTTCTTTTGCTCCAACCACAAGCATATAAGGAACTTTATCTAAACGGGTCTCACGGATTTTGTATCCAATCTTTTCTCCCCGTTCATCTACGGTACATTTGATGTTATGATCTTTTAATTCTTCTGCCACTTGATTGGCATATTCATGATATTTTTCAGAAATAGGCAATACACGTACTTGTTCCGGACATAACCAGGTAGGAAATAATCCTGCATATTTCTCGATTAGCCATGCCAATGTTCTTTCATAACATCCTAGAGAGGTCCGGTGAATAATATACGGACGTTTCTTTTCTCCATCTTTATCTACAAAAGTCATATCAAAACGTTCTGCTAAGAACATATCCAGTTGGACGGTAATCATCGTGTCTTCTTTTCCATATACATTTTTTGCCTGTACATCCAACTTCGGTCCGTAAAATGCTGCTTCTCCTTTTACCTCTTTGTATTGGATTCCAATATGATCCAAAATCACTCGCATCATATCTTCTACTTCATTCCAAGTTTCTCTGGTTCCCAGATATTTATCCATATGTTCTGGATCTGATAAAGAAAGTTGATAAGTAACGTCTTTCTCTAAGCCCAAAGTGGTAAGACAATATTTCGCCAAATCCACACAGCCTCTAAATTCTTCATCAATCTGTTCTGGTGTTACAACTAAATGTCCTTCCGCAATGGTAAACTGACGTACCCGAGTAAGTCCGTGCATTTCACCGGAATCTTCATTCCTAAATAGTGGAGATGTTTCTCCATAACGGCAAGGCAAGTCACGATAGCTCTTTTGACTTTGTTTGTATACATAATATTGGAATGGACAGGTCATGGGACGCAGTGCAAACACTTCATCATCCTTTTCTTCATCTCCTAATACAAACATTCCTTCTTTGTAATGTTCCCAGTGGTCTGAAATGACATACAATTCTTTCTTGGCCATGAGAGGGGTTTTCGTTCTCATATATCCTCTTCGTTCCTCTTCATCTTCAATCCATCTTTGTAAGGTTTGGATGATCATGGCACCTTTTGGCATCAGAAGCGGAAGCCCTTGCCCGATTACATCTACTGTAGCAAATAGCTCCATTTCACGTCCCAGTTTGTTATGGTCACGTTTTTTCACTTCTTCCATATGTTCCATATATGCTTTTAATTCTTCTTTTTTAGAAAATGCTGTTCCGTAAATACGTGCCAACATTTTATTTTTTTCATTTCCTCTCCAGTACGCTCCTGAGGAAGAAATCAATTTAAAAGCTTTAATGGGTTTGGCACTCATTAAATGTGGTCCCGCACAAAGATCCACAAAATCTCCCTGGCTATAGAAGGAAATCACTGCATCTTCCGGTAAATCTTGAATCAATTCTACTTTATATGGTTCTCCTTTTTCTTCCATGTATGCAATGGCTTCTTTTCTTGGCAGTTCAAAGCGTTGGATCTTTGCGCCTTCTTTTATAATTTTTTTCATTTCTGCCTCAATTGCATCCAAGTCTTCTCTTGAAAATGGTTCACTTTCAAAATCATAGTAAAACCCGGTATCAATAGATGGTCCGATTGCCAGTTTTGCTTCCGGATATAAACGTTTTACTGCTTCTGCCAACACGTGTGAGGTAGTGTGGCGCAGTGCTCCAAGCCCTTTTTCATCATTAGCAGTCAGAATATCCAGCTCACAATCTTGACTTAATACGGTTCTCAAATCCACTACTTTTCCATCCACTTGTGCTGCAGTTGCAACCCTTGCCAGTCCTTCGCTGATTTCATATGCAATATCAATAATTGCTTTGCTTTTCTCATACTCCTTTATGGAGCCATCTTTCAATGTGATTTTCATGTGATTTCCTCTCTTCTTCCTTTTTTACTTTTGGGTACAAAAAAATCCCTTGCAGCAAAAATATTACTGCAAGGGACGAGTTTATTAAATACTCGCGGTTCCACCCTGATTGTACCGACTACTGTCAGAACCACTCTTACGACGATAACGGGATCACCGGACTGTTTTCAGCCACTCCGAGGTAGTTTTGGGATGTTTCCGTAATAAGAAGCTTCCAGCCAATTGCTTCTCTCTCTGTATTCTTTCACATCTTACTCGTCTCATCAAAGTATTGTCATATACGTTTCATTATATCACTGCGACTTTATTTGTCAACGCTCTTTTGTAAAAACCACAATTGGAATACTGCAAAAAATTCTCTTACCACGTAATTAAAGAACAAGATCGGATTCGAACTCGCAGAAATACCAGACAGATTCTTATAACCCACTCGTTTTCCAATCACCAATGCTCGATAAACATGAAAATTATTCGTAACCACTCCAACAAGCAAGGTCCCGTAATCTACATAGGCTTTAGAAAATAACAAGTTTTCTTTTGTTGTACGTGATTGATCTTCCACAAAAATGCGAGAAGTTTCCACTCCTTGTATTTCCAAATACCGGCTCATTGCTAGTGCTTCCGGAATTGCTTCTCCCTTACCTTGTCCTCCGGATACAATGACTTTCGTTTTCGGATTTTCCTGTAAATAGAGAAGTGCCATTTTTAAACGTCTTTCCAATGAGTTAGTAATTCTCGTTCCACGCACCTGCGCTCCTAAGACAATCAGATAATCCAGTCCCTTCTGCGGTTTTTGAAACATAGCCTTACAAATAAAAAATTCTACAAACACAAATAAACACAACATCATGAGGATGAGCATCTTGGTAAAGTTTTGTAACCAGTTGGGCAGCCACTGCATCAGTAGAGACACTCCTATACTTATGACGCCAAAAGCTATCCAGAACCCTGAAAATGTAGTACTAGCTCTTTTTGTGTACCACAGCATAAGTAGGTAGTACAGAAATGATAGCACCCCTAAAATCATCGTTATACTATTTACCACAGCAGTGTTTATATTTCTTGCCCGAGCCACATGGACATGGATCATTTCTTCCTACTTTTTTTTCTTTTCGAATCGTTCCCGAATTTTTCTGTTCTTTATACAACTCTTTGCGCTTTTCTTCTGTGAAAATCTCATTCCATTGTGGTAATTCATATAACCAGTCTGCTTTCGCATCTACCATGTTCTTATAAAGCTTTTCAGCATCAAAGATTAAGTTGACTTCTGTATCCTCTTCCATGGTTTCAATTGGATTTTCTTCTTGCAGACTTTCGTTGATGCCATCCAGGAATCCAGTCATAGTAAACACTTCAACGTCATATTTCCCTGCCAATTCCTTAACGGTTCCTTTTACTTTTTCTTTCGGATTGGACAACAATTGTTCATAAATTCCTTTTTCTACATTGAAATAAACACCCCAGAATTTTTGTAGTTCTGCTTTGTCCATCTCTTTTGAATATGCGGTTTCTCTCCATTTTTCTAATAAGCTCATTTTTATATACTCCTTCGTATCATTATTCGTTTTCGTATGCCCTATTATATACTATTTGATTCCATAATTCAAAACCTTTTTCAAAGAAAAACCGGAAATGCAGATTCTACATCTGTTTCCGGTTTGCTTTTTTTTTGTTTTTTCTATATAATACTCTCAAATACATATTTTTAGTAAAGGATGATTTCTATGAAAAAAACAAAACGCACACTTGCATTCATTGGTGTCATACTTCTTGTAGGTTTATATGTAAGCACGCTTATCTTTGCTTTTGTTGACCACTCTGCTTCTCTGGGACTGCTAAAAGTTTCCGTAGCACTTACTATTTTAGTTCCTGTACTTCTTTATGCTTACACTTTAATTTACAAGCTGACCAAAAAAGAGGATGACACATCTGAAGATGATTCTTGATTGACCTTATTACATGTAAAGTTCTGCCATAGTGAGTGCAGAACTTTTTTCTCTGATTCGTTGTGTCCACACTTTTTCTCTTTTTAGTTCTTTTTCCCTTATTTCCTGCCGTTTGCTTAAGTATTCTTCCATAGATATTATCTCTTGATTATTCTGCTTAAAACTTGGTTGCATAAATAATACCTCCATTTCTTTCTGTCAGATACCGACATGATTATTATATGTTGACTCCCCTCAACATATGCCTTTTTCTACTACTCTTTCAGTATATAATTTAATTGTGACGAAGGTATGACGGCATTCTAAACTTTATATAATGGAATTCTTAAAAAATTATGATATCTTTTACTTTATTTCTTGACATTCATAGGTCTTTACTACTACACTGTGATATAATACCGTATGTTTATATACGCAATACATAAAAAGGAGTTCTCAAGATGGAACATTTAAAAATACCAGAAAACTACTATTCTCCCCTCACCATTCGCGAAACAGAAGTTGCCATTAAAGAAATTAAGGATAGTTTTGAACGTGCTTTAGCGAAATCTCTCCATTTAACACGTGTTTCCGCACCCCTGTTTGTCAGACCCGAATCTGGGTTAAATGATACCTTGAACGGTGTCGAACGTCCTGTCTCTTTTGGCATTAAAGAGCAAGGCGATGCCGAAGTAGAGATTGTACATTCCCTTGCAAAATGGAAACGCTATGCTCTAAAACGATATGATTTTCATTCCGGGGAAGGTCTTTATACCGACATGAGTGCGATTCGCCGGGATGAAGACACCGATAATATTCATTCTCTTTATGTGGATCAATGGGATTGGGAAAAAATCATTTCCAAAGAAGAACGTAATATGGAAACACTTCAGTATACCGTACGAAAAGTTTATAATGCCCTAAAAGAAACGGAAGACTATATTTCTCGTCGCTACAATTATATTGAACCATTTCTTCCGGACGAAATATTTTTTATCACTTCCCAGGAATTGGAAGATTTATATCCTAACTGTACTGCCAAAGAACGGGAACATCACATTGCAAAAGCGAAGGGTGCCGTATTTATTTCCCAGATTGGCAAAATACTTGCTTCCGGAAAAAAACACGATGGTCGTGCTCCTGATTATGATGATTGGGAATTAAATGGTGATATCATTGTCTATTACCCCATTCTTGATATTGGTCTGGAATTATCTTCCATGGGTATTCGGGTGGATGAAGAATCACTAAAATCACAATTGAAAGCATCTGGTTGTGAAGATCGGGCCCAGCTTGATTTTCAGAAAACACTCCTTGCCGGGGAACTGCCTTACACCGTAGGTGGTGGAATCGGACAATCCCGTATCTGCATGTATTACTTAAGAAAAGCACACATTGGCGAAGTACAATCTTGTGTGTGGCCGGAAGAAATTTCAGTTTGTGCTGCCGAACATGGAATTCAATTCTTATAGTCACTTTCATAAAAATAGGGAAATGCAAATTTTACAATGCATTCCCCTATTTTTTGATGTCTGTTTAGCGATAAATAATATCTTCTCGTCCCGGTCCGTTGGAAACCATCGTAATCGGATACCCTAATTTTTCTTCCACAAATTCAATATACTTTCTACAGTTTTCTGGTAAATCAGCATATTCTCTAATTCCACGAATATCACATTTCCATCCCTGCAACGTTTCTATTACCGGTCTTGCTTTCTCTAACAAGCGTGTAACCGGGAAATCCGTTGTAACTTTTCCATCTATGTCATAAGCTACACAAACCGGAATTTCATCCAAGTAACCCAGTACATCCAGTACTGTAAATGCTACATCTGTGGTGCCCTGCATTCTGCATCCATATTTAGATGCCACAACGTCAAACCATCCCATACGTCTTGGTCTTCCTGTGGTCGCTCCAAACTCTCCGCCATCGCCACCACGTCTCCGTAATTCATTGGCTTCTTCTCCGAAAATTTCACTGACAAACGCACCTGCCCCCACTGCACTGGAATATGCTTTGCACACTGTAACAATCTCTTTGATTTCATAGGGAGGAATACCCGCTCCAATGGCTCCATATGCAGCCAATGTAGAGGAAGATGTTACCATTGGGTAGATTCCATGATCTGGATCTTTCAAAGAACCAAGCTGTCCTTCTAAAAGAATATCTTTTCCTTCTTGGATTGCATTGTGAAGGAATAAAGAAACATCACACACGTAAGGTTCCACCATCTTCCGATATTCCTGTAGTTCTTCGAATAACGCTTTTCGGTCAATAGCTGGTTTGTGATACAGATGCTCTAATAAAATATCCTTTTGCTCACAGACGCTGTCTATTTTTTCCTTTAACAGCTTTTCATCAAATAACTCATTCACCTGAAAACCTGTTTTCGCGTACTTATCTGAATAAAATGGTGCAATCCCTGATTTGGTAGAGCCAAATGACTTGCCTCCCAAACGTTCTTCTTCACATTGGTCAAAAAGAATGTGATATGGCATCACAATCTGTGCTCTGTCTGACACCAATATTTTAGGCATGGGAACTCCCCTGTCAATAATGGATTGAATTTCCCCAAATAACACCGGAATATTAAGTGCAACACCATTTCCAATAATACTTGTTGTATGATTATAAAACACTCCGGAAGGCAAAGTATGGAGTGCAAATTTCCCGTAATCATTGATGATTGTGTGCCCTGCATTGGCTCCACCTTGAAAGCGTACAATAATGTCTGCTTTTTCACCCAGCATATCTGTAATCTTTCCCTTTCCTTCGTCCCCCCAGTTAGCGCCTACTACCGCTTTTACCATAACATATCCTCCTGCATACTTATCTGATTTTAGTTTGTATAATTATCGAAATAGCCTTGCACCAGAACAATTGGTGTGCCCTTATCACCAGACCCACTGGTTAGATCACAAAGCGAACCAATCAAATCGGTTAACTGTCTTGGTGTCGTTCCCTGAGAGGCCATGTTTCCCACCAAATTTCCATTCTTTTCTTTGATGCTTTTTGAAACAGCTTCTTTTAACTCTTCCCCACTCAAGTTTTTAAAATCATTATCTGCAAGATATTTTAGTTTTAATTCGTTTGGCGTTCCAATTAAACCATCCGTAAATGCAGGTGAAACACATGGGTCTGCAAGTTCCCATATTTTTCCTTGTGGATCTTTAAACGCTCCATCTCCATATACCATAACTTCTATTTCTTTGCCGGTTGCTTTCTTTAATAATTTCTGTGTCTCCAGAACAAAATCCTTACATTCTCTTGGAAATAATTTAATAGTATCTTCTGTTGATTTATTTGAACCCAATAAGCCAAATTGCTCATTGTATCCACTTCCATTTACCGAAGATGTCAAAATATCATCCATCCCACACACTGTTTCGGCTCCCGAAGCAAGTAAGATTCTCTTTGTTCTGACTCTGGTATGAATGTCACAAGTCAGTATATTTTTTGTGTAAGCAAGAATGGTTTTCGCTTGATTTGCAAAAACGATCTCTACTTCTGCGCCTGCATCAGTAATGATTTTGCTATAGTAGTCCACATAATCCACTCCGGTGAATTCATGTTTGTTTTCTCCAAAAAGTTTACGGTAATCTGCCAAGCTTAATACATCGCTGTATGGATTAACGCCTGCCTCATCTAATTGATCCAAAGAAACCAGTTGATTTCCCACTTCATCACTGGGATAACTCAGCATCAACACTACTTTTTTTGCTCCCATCGCGATTCCTTTTAAACAAATAGCAAAACGATTTCGAGACAAAATTGGGAAAATAACACCGATGGTTTCACCACCCAGTTTATGTTTTACATCTTCTGCAATTGCCTGTACAGAAGCATAATTTCCTTGACTTCTGGCAACAATTGACTCTGTTGCTGCCACAACATCTCTATCTCTTAATTCAAATCCTTCGCTTTTTGCAGCCTCTACAACACTATCTGCAACTATCTGTGCCAGATTGTCTCCCTCGCGAATAATAGGACAACGAATCCCTCTTGAAACAGTACCGACTTTTCTTTCCATCTAACTATCCATCCTTCCAGAGTTTGAAACTGAATTTTGCAAACTCATCTGCTTCCACTAAAGTGTGTATACAAGTTTTACGCCTAATTATATCAAAAAGCTTCTTGATTTTCAAGAATTATATTCTTACATCAACGGTGCAAATAGTCTCAACACGTTTCCTACCATTTTTTGAAATACATTTCGGTTCTTTACATCCAGAATAGAAATTCTTTGAGATTTCCCCAATGTTTCTTGAAAATCTTTTTCAATATCTCTTACCACATTATTATTATAAATAAATGTCCCACATTCAAAATGCAAATATAGGCTTCTGTAGTCTAAATTAATGGTCCCTACTGCTGCTGTATCATCGTCGGATACGAACACCTTGGCATGAACAAAACCCGGTGTATACTCATAAATTTCCACTCCCGCTTCAATTAATTCTACATAATAAGTTTTAGCCAATGCAAATGCATACCACTTATCCGGAACATGTGGCATGATAATCACCACTTCAATTCCTGATTTTGCAGCATAAGTCAACGTTGTTAGCATCTCATTATCCAGGATCAAATAAGGAGTCATAATGTGTACATATTTCTTTGCATGATTTAAGATATGGAAATATACTTGTTCCCCGATATTTTCATTATCATAAGGGCTGTCTCCGTAAGGAAGCACATATCCCAAATCTCTACGGATTTCTTGTGATTTTGCTGTTACATAATTGCCGTATTTCTCTGGACGTCTTTCATCAATATTCCACATCTGTAAAAAGAGCATCGTAAAACTCTGCACTGCTTCTCCCTTAACCATAACAGCAGTATCTTTCCAATGTCCAAATCGTTTTTTTTCATTAATATATTCATCTGCAAGATTAATTCCACCTGTAAATGCAGTAAGTCCATCTATTACACATATTTTTCGATGATCTCTATTGTTTTGTTCCGTGGATAATACAGGTTTCACAGGATTGAACTGTTTGCACCGGATTCCCATTTTTCGAATTTGTTTTGGATAACTATATGGCAACAAAGATATCGAGCACATTCCGTCATACATAAAACGTACTTCTACTCCTTCTCTTGCCTTGCGCTGTAAAATTTCCAAAACCGTATTCCACATATGACCTTCTTCAACAATAAAATATTCCATAAAAATGTATTCATGGGCCAACTCCAGCTGTTTGACCAGTTCATGAAATTTGTCTTCTCCCAATGGGAAATAGGTCACTTCGGTATTACGGTATGTGGGAAATCCCACCTGATTAGACATATAATAGGATAAGTTTGCATCTGCTGGTTTTGAAACCCGCAATGCCTCCACGACTTCTTTGTCCTGTGACATAAACGCTTTTGTCTCATTGCCAAGAATGGTAAGTCTTCTTCCTATGTATTTGGTACCCACTTGCAATTCTACAAAAATATAAAAAATAGTTCCCACAATAGGTGATATCATAATTGGAATAATCCATGCCATTTTAAATGCAGGATTTCCCTTTCGATTAATGATTTTAATAACTGCAAACACGCTGATAATAATAAATGCCACGTAAGTCAACGTCTTATAATCTTCTAAAAATCGAATCATACCCAGAAAAATCAAAATCTGTAGTACGAGCAGTACAATTACAATGGTTGTCCTACTGAAAATAATATGAAAAAACCCTTTTTTTGCTTTTTGGGCTGTTCCGTCTTTCATAAATGCAAATACCCTCTTTTCTCTTACCTCTAGCTGTTTTCTCTATTCACGGTATATAGTGTAACATATTTTCGTGTAAGACAACACTCTTTTTTAGTTGCCCCTTTTCATTTTTCGCAAAAAGTATTACAATGTTATACATATTACATGATAGCAGATGGAATACTATTATTCAATTTGTATCATTCATAAGAAAGGAGCACTGCTATGGCAAATAAATGGGTAAAATATATTCTATCAATTACAACAACCAGTCTTATCCTTGTTGGAACTGTCTGTTTGATTAAAAAACACTTAAAACACAATGCAGATTCATTTGATAATGATGAGCTGGAAGATGAAGATTTTGACCTTGACAATGTTTCCACACGGGGATACGTTTCCCTAACACCGAATACCACCACGGAAGTATAATGTTCTTCTCAACGATATCCGTATATATCTTGCATTTTCAGTAAATATATAGCCTTTTTCTTTTAAAAGTAATAAACTATTCTTGTTAACATTATACCAATACATAAAAAAGAATGGGGGATTTACAAATGAAGAAATACGTAGCGGAATTTATTGGAACTTTTGTACTAACATTTTTTGGATGTGGCTCTGCAGCTTTATCCGGTGGTGTGGATGGTGTTCTTGGTGTTCTTGGGATTGCTATGGCGTTTGGTTTATCAATCGTTGCTATGGCTTACTCTATTGGGAATATTTCAGGATGTCACATCAACCCCGCAGTATCTTTTGCTATGCTACTCAGCAAGAAAATGAACGGAAAAGATTTTGTAGGATATGTCATTGGACAGTGTCTTGGCGCCATTGCTGCTGCCGGCATCCTCAAACTAATTGGTTCTATGTGCAATCCTGTCATCACAGGGCTTGGAACAAACGGATATGGTAGTGCATCCTATGTAGGACTTAGCATGATAGGCGCAATTACTGTAGAAGTTATCTTAACATGTGCGTTTTTACTCGCGATTTTAGGTGTAACCTCAAGCGAAAAAACATCTAATGTGGCTGGTCTTGTAATTGGTCTCACACTTGCATTTGTTCATATCATCGGAATCCCTTTGACTGGAACTTCTGTGAATCCTGCAAGAAGCTTAGGCCCTGCACTCTTTGCCGGCGGACAAGCTCTTTCACAAGTATGGGTTTTCATCGTTGCTCCTTTAGCTGGTGCAGCACTTGCAGCTTTTATCTGGATGTTCTTAACTTCTGATAAAGAAAAAGAAGCATAATCATCTCATTAAAATCCATATTACTGGTTTGAAAAAATCAGTAATATGGATTTTTTTCACTTGTGTTATCCTACATATTGTGTTATTCTTTATCACGTACACAAATATGTACTATATATAGAAAGAAGGTTGACGAATGAATGTAGAAGACTGGCTAGGTCAAGAGAATCAATTAGGATCTGATATCTGGAACAACAAATACCGCAGTAATAACGAAAGCTTTGACGGTTGGCTGGATAGAATCAGTGGAAAAAATGAAGAAGTAGCACAATTAATGAAAGAAAAGAAATTCCTATTTGGAGGAAGAATTCTTTCCAATAGAGGGTTATATGATCAGGGACGTAAAGTTACCTATTCTAATTGTTATGTAATAGCCCCACCCGAAGATGAAATTGAAAGCATTTTTGAATGCGCCAAGAAGCTTGCGCGCACATATAGCTATGGTGGCGGATGTGGCATTGATATCTCTAAGTTAAGTCCCAGAGGTGCTAAAATCAACAACGCTGCAAAAGAAACCAGTGGTGCTGTTTCTTTTATGGATTTATATTCTTTAGTAACCGAGTTAATCGGACAAAATGGACGTCGTGGGGCATTAATGATTTCTATTGATTGCTCTCATCCGGACATTGAGCATTTTATTGATTTGAAAACGAATTTAGATAAAGTTACAAAAGCGAATATTTCTGTTCGTATTAGTAGTGAATTTATGAATGCCGTTAAAAATGGAGAACCCTTCCGTCTTCATTATCACCGGGAAGCCACCGGCGAAAATATCGAAAATATTGTGGATGCCCGAGATGTTTTCCATCATATTGCCGAGACGAATTGGGATTTTGCAGAACCGGGTGCTCTATTCTGGGATAGAGTAACTGACTGGAACTTATTAAGCAATACGGAAGATTTCTCTTACGCAGGAGTGAATCCTTGTGCGGAAGAACCTCTTCCTGCAGGGGGAAGCTGCCTACTTGGAAGTATCAATCTTGCAGAATTTGTCCTGGATGCATTTACTCCCGAAGCTTCCTTTGATTTCGAAGCATTTAAACACTGTGTAAAAACCTCTGTAGCAGCGCTGAACGAAGTGTTAGAAGAAGGACTTCCTCTCCATCCTCTTCCGGAACAACGAGAAAGTGTTGCCGACTGGCGCCAAATAGGACTTGGAATTATGGGACTTGCCGATATGCTTATCAAGCTGGGCTTGACTTACGGGGAAAAAGATGCTTTAGCACTTTGTGATCGAATTGGATTCGCCATGTCAGACACGGCAATTGCTGCTTCTTCCCTCTTAGCAAAGGAACATGGGGCATTTCCAAAATGTAATATTGAAAATATTATTTCCACCCCATATTTTCAAGCAAATACAAGTAAAGCTACTTTAGAACTTGTTAAAAAATATGGTCTGCGCAACTCTCAGCTTTTAACCATTGCGCCTACCGGAACACTTTCCACCATGCTTGGAATCTCCGGTGGAATCGAACCTATTTTTGCTAATTTCTACGAACGTAAAACAGAATCTCTTCACGGAACCGATGTATACTACAAAGTATATACAAAAATTGTAGAAACCTTTATGAAAAACCATATGATTACAGATGATAGTTCTCTTCCCGACTATTTTGTAACTTCCATGACTCTGGATTACCATCAACGAATTGATATGCAATCCATCTGGCAAAGTCACATTGATGCTTCCATCAGCTCTACGGTCAATGTTCCGAATCAATTTACGGTAGAGGAAACAAAAAAACTATATACCTATGCTTACGAAAATGGTCTGAAGGGAATCACCATTTTCCGTGATGGATGCAAACGTACCGGGATTCTCACCACGGAAGATACCAAACCAGGTGCAACGGCCGGTGATGGCCTTGCAAGAGGCGAAATCATCCTTGTGACCGACGATGTCGTTGGCAAAAAGCGAAAACTGATTACTGGTTGTGGAAGTCTTCACTGTATTGCACTATTCGACCCTTATACCGGTGCACTGCTGGAAACTTATTTAAGCAAAGGTTCTACCGGTGGCTGTAATAATTTCATGATTGGTCTATCCCGCTTGATTTCTATTAGTGCAAGAGGTGGCATTGATATTTATACTATTATTGATCAGCTAAATTCTACCGGTTCCTGCCCTTCTTATACCGTACGCCGATCCAAATATGGAGACACCAGCAAAGGCTCTTGTTGCCCTATGGCAGTAGGCAATGCACTTCTCGATATGTATAATGAAGTACAAGCAGAAATCGCAAAAAAGAATGGTGAAAATACCGATGAAGTCAAGAAGAAAATGCCAAAACCAAAGGCAGTTACCAGTCCTGCTCGGGAAAAATTACTTTGTCCCGAATGTGGGGAGCCTCTGGTCTTTGAAGGCGGCTGTAATGTCTGCAAAAACTGTGGTTGGAGCAAATGCTACTAGTTGGTAAAATTTAACAGGGGACGTAACACTTTTCAAAAGTGTTACGTCCCCTGTTAAATTTTCACCATATTTTCTTCAGTATTGCTGCTGCTTGTTTTAGTTTTTCTTCTGACATATTTGCAAATCCTAATAATATCGTTGCCTGTTTTTTCTCGGATGGCTGAATGTCATATTCCGATAGTCCATATACTTTCACACCTTTTTGAGCTGCTTGTTCAATTAACTCTGATTCTGTTTGTTTGAAAAAAGTAAGCAAAAAATGTACTCCTGCATTTTCTCCGGAAAGACGACACCGGTCAAACAATGGTTTTAACTCATTTAGTAAGGTGTCATGCCTACTTTTGTAAAGCGCTCTGGTTTTATTTAAATGCCGTTCATAATACCCCTCTTCGATAAACCTTGTTACAATCATCTGGTCTACTTTTGATACTGTAGAATTTAAGAAACGGCTTTTTTGTTGGTATTTTTCTAGAAGTGGCTTGGGAAGAACCATATAGCTCATACGGATTGCCGGTGCAATTGCCCGCGAAAATGTTCCTAGATAAATCACTTTATCATCTGCATCATATCCTCGAAGGGCCGGAACCGGTTTCCCTTTGTATCGAAATTCACTATCATAGTCATCTTCTATAATATATCTTCCTTTTTTTTCTTTTGCCCATTGCAGCAACTCCATCCGCCGTTTGATAGGCATCACAATTCCCAATGGGAATTGATGAGATGGCATTACATATGCTAAATCAATCTGAAGTTCTTCTAATTTATTCACATTCATCCCATATTGATCCATATCTATGGCATGAACACTGTATTCCAGATTTTCAAACAATCGATACGCTTGCTTATACGTTGGATTTTCAAATGCAATCCGATGGTCTCTTCCAATAATCGTTCCTAAGAGCATCAACAAATAATCGCTTCCTGCACCTACAATAATTTGCTCTACACTGCAGGTTACCCCCCTTGCTTGGTACAAATATTGGCTGATGGCTTCACGAAGCCCATATTCCCCTTGTGAGTGCCCCAGACGGAACAAATCAGACTGATTATCCAATAAAATGTCCTTTGATAATTTTCTCCATGCATTGTAAGGAAAGCTTTTTACATCAATGCTGTTTGGTTTAAAATCATAAGCATACTTGAGAGATTCTTTTTGAATGACTTTTCTTGGTCTGATTTCTTCACGGGGAAGCTGGTATAAGTCTTCAATCTGAAGTACATAATACCCTTTGCATGGAACTGCTTCAATATATCCCTCTGAAAGAAGCTGTTCATAAGCTAAATCCACCGTACTCCGGCTCACGTCCAAATAGACTGCCAACGCCCTTGTAGACGGTAATTTTTCATGACAAGGAATCTTTCCCATTTGGATTTCATTTTTAATGTGAATATAAATCTGCTCATAGAGCGGAATACTTGATTTTCCATTCAAATTGATTGTAATTTCATTCATGATTACCTTCTTTATTTCGGCAGACGGAACGAGCTCTTCATAGATACGATTCGATTAAAGACCAATGCCTCCGGTCTAGAATCCTTTGCATCCACACAATAATATCCATTTCGCACAAATTGAAAACTATCATATGGTTTTACATCTGTAAAACTTGGTTCCAAATACACCGTTTTCATAATCTGCAAAGAATTTGGATTTAAATTTAATGACCCATCTTCGTTATAGACTCCTTTTTCTTCGTCAATAATATTCTCATATAATCGCACCTCTGCAGCTACCGCTTGCGCTGCCGGTACCCAGTGAATGGTTCCCTTTACTTTTCGTCCGGTAAATCCGGTTCCACATTTAGTCTCCGGATCATAAGTACAATGGATCTCCGTCACCTTTCCTTCTTCATCTTTTACAAAACTTTCACATTTCACAAAATAAGCATGCATCAACCGCACCTCATTTCCGGGAAATAGACGGAAATATTTTTTCGGAGGTTCTTCCATAAAATCTTCTCGTTCAATATATAATTCCCGTCCAAAAGGAACTTGTCTGAAACCTAGTTCCTCATTTTCCAGATTATTTGCGACTTCTAAATATTCCACTTGTCCTTCAGGATAATTGTCAATCACTAATTTAATAGGATCAAGCACTGCCATCATTCTAGATTTCTTCATCTTTAAATCTTCTCGAATACAGTATTCCAGCATCGCATAATCTACTGAACTCTGACTTTTAGATACCCCGCAAAGTTCTACAAACATCTTAATGGATTCCGGTGTAAATCCTCTTCTGCGAAGTGCTGCGATAGATACTAGGCGTGGATCGTCCCAGCCATCTACAATACCTTCTTCCACCAACTTTTTAATATATCTTTTTCCTGTTACTACATTGGTTAAATATAATTTGGAAAACTCGATCTGTCTTGGTGGATTCTCAAACTCGCATTCTCTCACTACCCACTCATATAATGGACGGTGATCTTCAAATTCTAGCGTACAAATGGAATGTGTGATTTTTTCAATGGCATCCTCAATGGGATGGGCAAAATCATACATGGGATAGATACACCAAGCATCCCCGGTATTGTGGTGTGACATCCGAGCCACACGATACAAAATTGGGTCACGCATATTAATATTCGGAGAAGCCATGTCGATTTTGGCGCGAAGCACCTTCGAGCCATCTTCAAATTTCCCCTCTTTCATTGCCGTAAATAATTCCAAATTTTCTTCTACGCTTCGTTCCCGAAACGGACTATTTTTTCCCGGTTCTTTTAATGTTCCACGGTAGGTTCTAATTTCATCCGGCGTTAGGTCACACACATATGCTTTCCCTTTTTGGATTAATTTCACAGCACATTCGTACATCATACCAAAATAATCAGAAGCAAAGTATAAGTGATCTTTCCAATCCGCTCCCAACCATTTAATATCTTCCAAAATAGAATCTACAAATTCTGTTTTTTCTTTTGTGGGATTGGTATCATCAAAACGCATATGGAATTCTCCATTATATTTTTGTGCCA
>JAVWVS010000022.1:0-36842 GCA_036666555.1 Lachnospiraceae bacterium
CTTTATCATCCGCAAATTTTATTTCCATGCATTTTCCTCGCCGTGAATATTACCCATCTGGTAATTTCATTATATATCCCCTGTAATCATTTGTCAATTTCTATATCTTTCACCTTTGTCACATTGGTGAAATCAAACCGGTAGGCTATCCCTCACACACAACGCCCCCCATCCCACCACCGAATTAGGATACTCCGTAAATCCTGGCAGTGGCCTTGCCCCTCTTCTAAAGTACGCCTTGATTTTTTCCCCGTATAGATAGTCATCATTCCCATTTACAATTCCCCACTCCATTAAAAGTGCGGCAGCTCCGGTTACAAAAGGGGTGGCAAATGACGTCCCAGTCACCGGCGCATATCCATTGGATGTGGTGGGTGCCATCACTTTCACTCCCGGTGCAACCAAATCCGGCTTGGTCTCTTGATTCCCCTCCCTATATCCTCTTCCCGAAAAATCTGCATAGGTAAACGTGCGCCCATCATAAGCGCCTACGGTAATTGCCCTACTGGATGTAGATGGAATTGTCAGTGTGCGATTTTCCGTTGGATATAAGAATCCAGTTCCCTTATTCAGCACATTTTCACTGGGTAGCCATAACGCATAATTCCCTTCTACAATTTTATTAGGGGTCAAAATAATCTTCCAAATTCCGCTGTCAACATAATTCTCTTTTGGCAGAAAATCCATAAAAATTTCCTGGGATGTACTGTAGGGACTTGGTTTTCCATAATATAGTAGTATTTCCGTATTGCCAGCTACTAATCGCTGTGGCCCAAGTTCTTCTTGAATAGGACCGATTTTCACACCAGATGGTGATAAGAGCGTGAGTTCCACCACGTCTGTATAGGCTTTCCATATCTGCACATTAACTGTTGGCTCATTTTTCTGTATGGCAAGTGAAATATTTTGAGATTCCTCTTCCAAAAGTTTCCCTGAAGTATGACCCGCTCCTGCAGCTTCATTGCCGGCTCCGATGATAATGCAGCTTTTCCATCGATTGGAAATATCATCGATATACCGTTCCAAAAGAGACGTTCCGTCGTGTGCGCCATAGGTATTCCCAAAACTAATATTGATTGCAAGTGGCATTTGGTATTCCAGCGCCTTTTCAACCACATAATCGATTGCCTGCATTAATTCTGTGGTTCTTGGGAAACCATCTCCCCTTGGACTTCCTAACTTTACAACCACAAGTTCACTTTGTGGTGCTACGCCTGCATAACGCAAACCACTGTTTCTACCATTTCCGGCTGCAATTCCTGCCACTGCGGTACCGTGACCCGAGTTATCTTTGCTGGGAACCTTTCTGATAGCCACTTCACTGCTTGGACTGTTCAATGCTTCATTTAATTGTTCTTGGGTATACTGGGTTCCAATTGCATAACCCTTTGGCGGATTCCCCGGTATGGTCTGATCCCAAAGTGCACGGATTCTGCTTGTGCCATCTGCATTTCGAAAATCCAGATTGCGGTATGCAATGCCGGAATCCAGAATCGCAATCAAAATTCCTTTTCCATATAACGCAAAACGGGTATC
This sequence comes from Lachnospiraceae bacterium, assembly GCA_036666555.1. Classification (GTDB taxonomy): domain Bacteria; phylum Bacillota; class Clostridia; order Lachnospirales; family Lachnospiraceae; genus UMGS1251. The sequence goes on from JAVWVS010000022.1 coordinate 1,537, forward strand.
CTGCACCGCATTGATGCAAGATACCTGTTTTCCTATCTCTACTTGGAAAAATAACCGCTTTGGTTTTTCTACATATTCAATTTGTGGAAGTGCGGAAAGCTTTTCCATCATAGTTTCTTTCAACGTAATAATGGCATATTCATTTTGTAGTTCTACTACTTGCTCAGCAAATATTCGTACTGCATCCAAGCTTCCGGAATATTTGACAATCACATCCCATTCCCGTGTAATGGGATGATAACCCACGTCTAATTCCAAGGATTTTTCCCGTTCCACTTCCGTTGCATCCAACGCAAGATTAAGGAGATTTTCAAATTTTTGTGTCTGCATAAACTTCCTAATATTTTATAAATTGTTGTAATTATCCTATGAGGTTGTGGATGGAACTATGACATTTTATTTTCTCCTGTTGACATCGATTTCCATTGTATGTTACTCTTTATTAGTCCCATTTAGGACTAATTTGGAGGATTCTATGAATACAATTCGTAATGAACTAAAATTATTTGACTCTATTATAATGGAAATTGATGCACTGTATAGCGAACTTGCAAAGCGCAGTGGACTGACGGATTCTTCTTTTTGGGTGTTATACTACTTAACACAATTAGATGAAGAAATTACTCAAAAATCAATCTGCGACCAATGGGCACTAAGCAAGCAAACGGTGAATAATGCCATTCACGATTTACAAAAAAAAGGATATATCTATCTGATTGAATCCCAGCGTGATCGAAGAAGCAAACAAATTTGTCTGACACCATCCGGAGCAGAATTTACGGAGCTCCATATTAAAAAAATTTTTGCCATGGAGGAATCCATCTTTTCTCAAATGAGCCCCAAAGAGCGGAAACATCTTATTAGCAGCAATGAAACCTATTTACACTTTTTACGTCAGGAGTTATTATGAGTCAACATGTTCTTTTTGAAAACACAAAACCAACCAAGCTTTTTTGGATGGTTACCATACCGGGAATCATCAGCATGCTTGTTTCTTCCCTTTACTATACCATCGATGGAATATTTGTAGGTCAGGTCTTAGGGGCAGATGCTTTTGCCGCACTTAGCTTAGCACTGCCTCTTGTTATTATCAATTTTTCGGTGGCCGATTTAATTGGCGTGGGATCCGCTGTTCATATTTCTCTCAAATTAGGTGAAAAAGATGAACCAACAGCCTGTTCCATTTTTACTTCTGCATGTCTTTTGATTGTGATTGCTTCTACGATTCTAGGAGGCATCTTATTTTTTTTCGCAGAAGATATTCTGCATCTGATGGGTGCCAACAAAGTACTGGTGGATTTAGGCAGCCAATATTTGAAAACGTACGCCATCTGTTCCCCACTGACAACAAGTATGTTTGCTGTGGATAACTATTTACGTATCTGTGGACGTGTGCACTATAGTATGTTTTTAAACATCTTCATGTCTGTACTTTGTGCAGTGATAGAATTTGTATTTCTTTTTCTATTCGGCTTTGGTATATGGGGTGCTGCGCTTGCCTGCTGTATTGGAATTGGGGTGTCCACGATTCTCGGGTTTTTGCCGTTCCTTCGTGGAAACATGCAGCTTCGCTTTGTAAAACCTGTTTTTCGTCCGAAAATGTTGTTTTTAATTATTTCCAGTGGATTACCCACCTTTTTAAACAATATTGCCGGTAGGCTTTTCTCTTTAATTATGAATGTAGTGTTGCTTCACATCGGTGGAGCACCTGCCGTCACCGCCTACTCTGTTTTACTATTTGCAGATGGATTTGTACAACCTGTTTTATATGGATTATGTGACTCTCTTCAACCTGCCATTGGGTATAACTGGGGTGCTAAAAATTACCGCCGTGTAAAAGCTTTAATCTACCGCTGCGTTCTGGCTTGTGCCACCATCTCGATTGCTATGACGGTTTCCATCTTCCTAGGGAAATCACTATTGGTAGCACTCTTTATCCCATCACCGGATTCTACTTTGTTGAAATTATCTTCACAAGCTTTGGAAATTGGTTGTTTCGCTTATCTGACCAGATGGATTTCTCTCGCCGGACAGAGTCTCTTTTCAGCAATCGGACATGCCGCATATGCTACCATCATTTCTGTGAGTATGGCGTTATTTTTCCCTCTGGTTTTACTGGTCATTCTAAAAGATTTCGGTCTGACCGGACTATGGTTAAACCTACCGCTGACTTGCTTGTTATCCGCATTTTTATGTGTAATCCTTTATCTGTTTTGGAAAGGACAAAAAATCAGACTTCCTTTTTCTGATTAAATTCACCGGCCCATTCAAAGCCCTTTTTGGCAATGATAACTGCAATCACTTCATTAATCACGGCCGCGGCTGCGATAGTTCCCTGAATAATCTTTGCACATTGGGGCGCCGGTATTGTCAATACAGAGACCGCAATTCCTGTAAATACAAGAGAAACTCCAGAATGGGGCAAAAGTGTAAGCCCCAAATATTTCTTAACGGTCTGTGGTGAATGGGTGATATATGCACCGAAATATGCACCAAAATATTTGCCCAACGCTCTTGTAATAATATAAATGGCGGTAAAAAATCCCGCCCCTAAAATCAGATGATAATCCAGTGGAGCACCTAGATTCAATATAACAGCTATCATAGAAAGGCCCAGAAGCGGGTTGAAATATTCCATGATCCGATTCAACCGCTCTTCGGAAATCATATTGGAAAAAGTAGCTGAAAATGCCATTCCCATTAGCATAAAATTAAGCACCGGTTTTGGCATAACATAGGTATTAAAAACAAACCCTACTGCTGCAGTTAAGAAAAGGGTGGCAATCAAAATAGCCAGAGTAGCAATTTTTTTTCGCTCTTTTTTCAAAAAGATACCTGCGAAGAAGCCCGTCCCCACTCCAATTGCAATGGGTAAAAGCACAACTAATAAAATCATATAAGCAGGCAATTTTTTTTCGGATATATTGGATGCAACAATGGATATGACAGAGAAAAACACAACCACCCCTACCATATCGTCCAATGCGGCCATAGGAATCAGTGTTTTCGTAACAGGCCCATCCGTTTTAAATTCCCTTACCACAGAAAGTGCCGGTGCCGGTGCCGTAGCCAATGCAATTCCACCAAAAATCACTGCCAGATAAAGTGGAATCTTCATAAAATAAAAGATGATTCCAAATATCAAACTGACCACAAAAAAAGTCCCTAACGACTGTGTTAATGTGGTAATGATAATCTGCTTTCCTGTCTTTTTAATTTTTGTCCAAACCAATTCGGTTCCAATTAAAAGCCCCACCCCACACTCCAGAATATGTATAACGGTTTGATACCATTGTGCACTTAACACCTCTTGATTCATCAGTGCCAATGCATGTGGACCCAGAATCATCCCTGTAATGAGCCATCCTAAAATTGCCGGTAATTTGATTTTCGACACCAGTTTACCAACCAAAAATGCAATCACCATTGCTGCTAATACCCTAAAAATTAATACTACTATCATTCGTTTTCTCCTTTGCAATGCCATATAACATAATATTTAGTACTTTGGATAATTTCATTTCATGTGCATCAATCAAGGAATGAAAATCTGTATTTTCATAAGCTTTACTTTGAAAATATCCATTGAACATCTCTTGAAATACAAAAAAATATTCCAATGCTTCCTCTTTCGAAACATCCTCACGTAAGGTCACATTTTCAATAATTTTCCTATATTGCTGTGCATTGAAATCATCAAATGTTCTTCGAATTTGTTTGATTCTATCTGTTAAATGTTTTGGTGGCTGCAATACTGTTCCGAAAAAGATATTACTGTAATGGGGATTCTCATGGAAAAACTGATAGCGCAAATCTATTAGTTTTTGAATATTATCACTAAACTTTGCCTCATTGTAATTGCTCTGGTTTAAAAATTCTGTAATTTTTTGAAAGGCTTGTTCCACACAGCTTAAATATAATTCGTCTTTATTTTCAAAATGATGATAAATTAATCCTTTGGAAATATTGTAATTCTTACATATCGTATTCAAAGACCCGTTGTCATAACCATTGTCACCAAACTCCACAATGGCAGCATTTAAAATTTTTTCGTAGGTTCGTTTACTCTTTTCTTCCTGTTTCATATCTATAATCGCCTCCATATAATTGACCACTTGGTCTATTATAGCAAAAATAAACCAAGTGGTCAATTATATGAATATTTTATTCTTTTTTTAGTTAAATCCGACCAATTGCCGTGCCACATTATAAACCATGGTGGAGATTCTTCGTCCGGACTCTCCCGGAAGATTCATAGTCTGTCCTACAATACTGTAACGAATCTTCCAATAAATTCGATAGTCTTTTCGTTTTAAATATTGCCACAGTTCTTTCTTCTTTTGCAGATTTTCCGGTTTTTTGGAACGTATTAAAATTATAGAAGAAACGGTCATCATAATTGCAAGATAGTTAATCATATAGTTGCGCAGTTTCTTATTGGGAATTCTTCTAAGAGAGTACATATCAATCATTAATTTTGTCACAAATATCTGCTGATCTACTCTGCTAATCATAACCTTTTCATTGACGGACTGATCGTCCCGCCCTATAAAATAGCGATACAAATTGACATCCAGATAATACATGGTATTCACATGGGGAAGTGGGTAGTAGACATAAATATTATCCACATAAAATGTATGTTTCGGAAGTTCCATTTGACATAATTTCAATAGTTCTGTTCGATAAATCACGGAATGCATCAATATATATTGCCCTAGATGAAACCGGCCAATATTTTTCCAACCCATAATTTGATTTTGTGGAAGCACATTGCGATAATGAATAATCCGTTTATGCGCAACACCCACTTTTTCATATACATAATTAGAAATCAGCATATCTATCGGTGTGCTTTCTTCTGTCAGCTTATGCACAGCTTCCAATACTTTTTTCAATGCCTCTGTATCCACCCAGTCATCACTGTCTACCACTTTAAAATAAAGTCCAGTAGCATACTTAAGGCCCACGTTGACCGCATCGCCGTGACCACCATTTTCTTTATCTACCGCCCTTATAATAGAGGGATACTTTTTTTCGTATTCTTTTGCAATCTTTAAAGTGTCATCCTTGGATCCATCATTGATAATCAAGATTTCCACATCTTCTCCGCCCGTTAAAATTGTTTCAATTGCATGTTCCATATATTCCGCTGAATTATAGCATGGAATGGCAAAAGATATATATTTCATCTCTCATCCTCCGTTTCTAAAAGGTCGCTATAAGTATATAGCATTTTTGTTGATTTTCCAACTACTATATTGTAAATTTCCCACTTTTCCGCTATAGTAACAGATAGAATAATGGATATGGAGGACTGGAATATGAAAAAAAATGTAATTGTTGGGCAATCGGGTGGTCCCACTGCCGTGATTAACGGAAGTTTGTATGGTGTTGTTTCCGAAAGTTTAAAAAAAGCAGATTGTTTTGAGCATGTATATGGCATGATAAATGGCATCGAAGGGTTTTTGAATGGTCAGTTTATGGATATGGCGCCTTTGCAACAAACCGGTGAACTGGAATTATTGAGAACAACTCCCAGTGCTTACCTGGGTTCTTGTCGGTACAAACTTCCAGAAGATTTACAGGATGGGGTATACCCCCAGCTCTTTCAATGTTTTGAAGAGCAAAACATTGGTTACTTTTTTTACATCGGTGGTAATGACTCCATGGATACGGTAAGTAAATTAGCACGCTATGCAGCACAATCTGGAAGCGATATTCGTATTTTAGGTCTTCCCAAAACGATTGATAATGATCTGGTAGAAACCGATCATACCCCCGGATTTGGAAGCGCTGCCAAATATGTAGCACAGACGGTTCGTGAAATTGCAATGGATGCTGCTGTTTACGATCACAAAAAATCTGTTACGATTATTGAAATCATGGGGCGTCATGCAGGATGGCTCACTGCTGCCAGCGTATTGGCTCGTAAGTTTAAAGGAGATAACCCCGTTCTTATTTATCTGCCGGAAGCTGCTTTTTGTCCCAATGATTTTATTGAAAAAGTAGCACATGCTTTGGAAACAACATCGAATTTAGTTGTATGCATCTCGGAAGGAATCAATGACGGAAAAGGCACTTTCATCTGTGAATACGAAAGTCATGTGGGAATCGACAACTTTGGTCATAAAATGCTCACCGGTTCCGGGAAATACCTGGAAAATTTAGTAAAAGAAAAATTAAATGTAAAAGTACGTTCCGTAGAATTAAATGTGAGTCAGCGATGCTCTGCCGCTTGTTTATCCGGCACCGATTTGGATGAAGCCGTTGCATCCGGTGTATTTGCCGTTCATACTGCACTTGCCGGTGAAACCGGGAAAATGATTTCTTTTCTACGAACATCCCAATCGCCTTATACCCTTGCCTTCCAAACTGCAGATGTGAATTCCATCTGCAATGAAGAAAAGATTGTACCGGCTGCTTGGATTACCAGTGATGGCTCTGATATCAGCGATGACTTTATCGCATATGCCAAACCACTGATTCAAGGCCATGTGGACCTTCCCACGAAAGATGGTCTGCCTGATTTTGCCTATCGGAGGTAGGCGTTCATAGTTTGTTCATTTAGTATTTAAAAAACTTTCATTTGTTTATCATTGTTTCTTCATTTCTCTGCCATATACTAATATTATCAAATCAACCAATTACCTAGTATTTTATATACTATTTGAATAAACTTTTTCATAATACGGGCCAAGTAGCTAAGCTACTTGGCCTCCTCCCTTTTTAGAGAAAGCTTTTTGAAAGAACCGCATTGTTTTTTGAATCCAGTTTTCTGTTTCTATCACCTGAAATTTTATATGTTCCGTTTTCTTATTTCCTGCTAAATCTTTGGCCACCATTTCGATTTCATATACCCCCGGTTTATCAAAAGTATACTGATAGCTCTCACTTTGGGATTCCAGCTTCTGTGATACTCCATTAATGACGATGTTTTCCATAAAGTCATTTTTCTCATTCAAACGAATCGTCACTTCTGCTTGTCCTTGATAACTCTCTCCATTTTCTATCCCTTTTATTCGCAATCTAGGTTTCGTATGGTCAATTAGAAATTCTGCTTCTACTTCTGATTGGTTCCCGGCTTCATCCACTGCCTGTATACGAAATACATGGATTCCTTCTCTGGTATTCTTCTCGTTGATACCGAAAGTACGCCCATCTAGTTTCATTTCATACTGAAAAGTCGTATGATCTGAAATGGTTTCTCCCATTTGATAATTCCATGCAAATGCTTGTAATACTCTTCCATTTAGATTTTCCACATAGCGAATGACCGGGCTTGTCTGATCAATCATAATCTGGGCACGACAAGCTGCCTTGTGACCCGCTTGATCTTCTACGTGGAATTCCATTCGGTAAATTCCATCCTCAAAAAGAGTCTGGGATAAAACTTTTTTTCCTCCTACATTTTCCCATTCTCCAGGTATGACCGATTCCACAGTCTTGTTGATTCCTTCCCGTACAATCTTTAATTCTATATTCTCCCACCCATTTTCTTCCTCTGTCTGACACGATATTTCCACCGGAGTTCCTACAATTGCATCCTCTTTGATTCCTGTTATGGATACTGTTGGAGCTTTTTTATCCAAATATACCAGTTTTTCTACCACCGTCTGGTTCCCTGCTTCATCGATGGCTTCTACACGTATGGGTACACCCGCACCTCCCTGAGAGGGTTGATTCACTACAAACGTTGTGCTTTCCTGTGTTTGCTGTACGAGTGTTCCATCTACGAAACACTTTACTTTTCCAGCATTTCCATCCTGTTCTAATGCCTGTACCCTCACATTCATCAAAACATCTTCGGTATACCATGCTTCAAAACCTTCCTGTGCCGATACGTCAAGTTCCGGTGACTGGGTATCCATGATGATTTTTCTTGTCTCACCATAACCAGAAATTACATTTCCGTCCATATCTTGAAGCCACACCGTAAGGATTTGTGATCCCTCTTGTAATGCCTCCCGAAGCGAAATCCGTTCTTCCGGTTTGGAAAGTCTTCCCTCTTCAGTGGTTCCGTCTGCTCTTTCTAAACGGTATCCAGTCAGATATCCCACATCCTGATGTACGATGTCCACTTCCGGTTTGGTTACATAATATCCCTGCTGTCCATTCGGCTCTTCACACAATAGCAAAAAACCTTTTTGCGACGTTTCTGCCGACGATTGCAAACTACACAGCAACAGGAAGCAAGTCACTACGATTCCCGTAATTCTTATTTTCCTACCCATACGTTTTCTCCTTCCACCTTAATTTCATATTCCTGCTGCAGCTTCTGAAACTCACTATCCTCCTTGATATCCGGACATTCTTTTATTTGCTTTTGTACTTCCTGTGCACAAACTGCCCGGTCCATGGTGGCATCTTTGCATCGCATTTTCAAATACAGCACGCGTAATTCTTTTGTCTCTTTTACTTGTTCAATACCTTCTAAACAATTAGATATCGCTTCTTGCTGTTTCCCGGTTTCCTGCAAAAGTTGGGTAAGCTTTAAATAGTAATCTTTTCTGGCATCCGGAACCTTTTCCATCTGTGTCAAAGCAAGATACTGTTGGATTGCTTTTTCTTTTTGATCCAATTTCACATATCCTTGTGCCAGATATTCTCGTAATTCTTTTTCTATTTTTTTCTCCTTATCTTTCTCCTGCCAGTTCGAAAGTGTAAAACAATATTCACTTAGACGGATTAAATGTTCCTTCGCAGATTCTGTTTCTATCACAGAATACACTCTTGCAAGTCCTTGATAATATCTCACATCCTGTGTATCTGGAATATTCTTTTCTCCTTTTTGTAAAATTTCTTCGATTTCTTCATCTGATTTTTCTCCACCACCCAGCATATATACCGACAGACTCTGGTAACATTTGGCCAATGGATCGTCACCCGTTATATTAAGAAAGCACCTACGACTTTTTTCATAATCTTCCATTTCCAAAAAATAGAGGAAGCCTAACTCCCTATAAAGTGCTCCATCCGAGTTGCGACTATTGGTATCTCTAATAGGCGGTATTTTCTTTTCTTCTTCGCGAATCCGATTTGGCATGCTCTGTGGAAAACGCACTTTAAAAATAGCTACTATCCCCAGTATAGAAATAACCAGAATTGCAATTATGATTGGTATTGTTTTTTTGAAATTATTTTTCGGAAATGAATAGGAATGTTTCTTTTTGGGAAATTGCTTTAGAATATCTTTGATTTGTTTATAGGAATGCTTGGAATCTTCCCCCAAACATTTGGAAATGATAGCTTTTATCCTTAGTTCCTCTCCCTTGGTTAAGGGTGGATCTACATCGGTCTGTGAAAATACATATTGAATCGTCTTCCCCAGACTGTATATATCTGCTTGTATACTCTCTACCGGTTTCATCTCTTTGCCTTCTAAAAAGAATCCGCAGCGGATAGATCTTCGCTGTAACTGTTTTATCATCGGTGTATTCTCTTCTGCACTGAAATCTAGCAAAAGAATCTTCTTCTCTTGTGTCAGTACAATACTAAAGGGTGTCAGATATTGATAACACGGATTTCCTTTGGAATGATGCAATAAATCCAACTGTCCCATTAACTCCCTAAACCACTGAAACAGCTCTTCTTTTTCCATGATCGGATGTCGTTTCATCCATTGACTAAATATCTGTCCTGCCTTAACATCCATAATCACATGACAGTTTTCTCCTTGCTCTACAAACCGGAGAACTTCATATCCTTCTTCTCCTGGCATTGATATCTCTCCTTTCGCAACTATTTTGGTACATCTTAATCCATATTTTTCAGGAATGCAAGTGCCTTTTTTTATATACACAAACTTTTTCTCTAAATGTGGAAAAGAGTATTGCACCCGTTGATAATTGGTGCAATACTCCTCTTGTTTTCCTCTTTTATTGTGGCCGATACAGATGTCTTGGAATCCCGTCTACCATTACCGGAGATACATCTCCTTGAATCAAAGGTCTGACATAAGTAACAAATTCATCCGTCACATAGGTTCCCTCTTTATTTACCCATTCTCTTGGAACCAGTTTCTCATCATTGGCAATTTTATGTACATCCTTTACTTCTGTTCCACATTGATAAGGATCATCGGAAATACGCTCTAATACCACCATCTTTCCGGTGTCTCCTTCATCCGCTGCTTTTACAGCAGCTCCACCTACTTGATATGCCTCTAGGATATCTACCCGAGAAGCCAAATGGGAAGCGGCTCTTTGTAACGTACTTAGCTCAATGGCTCTGGTCTTACAACCAATTTTCTGTGCAATTAAGCAACTTAGATAATTAGCTGTTCCAGTCAATTGTCTATGGCCAAATGCATCTACAAAATCTACTGAAGTTCCCAGTTCGCAAATATATTTTCCTTCTTTGGTATGAATACCTTCGGAAACAGCTACCACTACCGAGGCTTTCTTTTCTAATAATTTTCCCACTTTGACAATGAGTTTATCCACATCAAATGCAAGTTCCGGAAGGTAGATTAAATCCGGTCCAGTACAATCTTCTCCCTCGGCCAAAGCTGCCGCACCAGTGAGCCATCCCGCATTACGTCCCATAATTTCCACTACGGTTACCAACCCCTTGCCATATACCAGACTGAACCCGTCACGAATAATTTCCTTTACCGAGGTTCCAATGTATTTTGCAGCACTTCCATATCCGGGTGTATGATCTGTTAACGCCAAATCATTATCAATCGTCTTAGGTACCCCAATAAATTTGGTCTCATGCCCAGTCAAAATCGCATAGTCCGATAGTTTTTTAATGGTATCCATAGAATCATTGCCACCAATATAAATAAAAGATTCAATATTCAGCTTATTCAAAATTTCAAAGACTTTTTCATAAATCCCTTTGTCCTCATGAATCTCCGGAAGTTTAAATCGGCAAGACCCTAAAAATGCCGCCGGTGTTCGTTTTAGCAGCTCTACATCCAGGTCATTTTTAATGTGATCTGACAAATCCACATATTTTTCTTCCATCAGCCCTTCTATTCCATGAAGCATCCCATATACCTTTTTAGCTCCACGGTCTTTTGCAGTACGGTATACGCCTGCAAGACTTGAGTTGATTGCTGCAGTCGGTCCTCCTGATTGTCCTACGATTACATTTCCTTTCATCACTCTACCTCCATAATCTTTTACCCTAATAATACTATTTTAGTGCATTTGACCCAATTTGTAAATGCCAATTGTATCCGTACTAGCATTCATTGACGTTTTTAGTTGCTACCACATCCACACCAGTGCCGGCTACATTACTTACTACCACATCTCCCTCTTTGATTGGCAATGTTACGGCCACACATTTCAATGCTCGCATACAATCGAATATTTTGTTTTTGGGAATGGGTGTTTTGGTCTTCACCGGTATTCTGGTACTTGCTTGATCCACCGTTTTTACTGTAGTGGTAACAACCCTTGTGGGATGTGTCATTTCTTCCCGGCCATAGACTTCCCCTCTTTTACATATGTTTCCTGCAATGTTTTGAATCGTTCCTTCTTCTATATCTATGGTAAGTTCACAGCCCATAGGGCAACCGATGCAGGTTAATTTCTTCTGTTCCATTTTTCTATACCTCCTCAATACAAATGCGGATGGTCTTAAGTGATGAATTATTTTTCAATTGTGCTTTTTGCAAGATAATTTGTTCCATTTCACCAGGTGTTACAATCCTTCGTTTTTGATGAAGAATCCGTTCTTCGTCAAAATAGACGCTGACAAAACAGTTTTCATAAACCGCTCCAACCCGAAACCGTACCGTTAATTGCTCCTCCATATGACTAACTCTCAGCGTGGACGGAATCGTGTAACGAACGCCTTTCTCTGGCTGTAGCAAAATAGTAGATACTTGCTGTTTCCTCTGTAAATCCTCTGTGACATATGCTGCTGCGCATTTTCCAGCTAACATTGCTTCTTGGGATACAAAATCTACCAAGTCATGAACATGCAGTACGTTTCCACAGGCGAATACCCCTTCTCTATTCGTTTCCAAGCACTCATTGACATAAGGACCAGATGTGATTGGATTCAATGTAACTCCCATTTCCCGTGAAAGCTCATTTTCCGGCAACAATCCCACCGATAGTAGTAGTGTATCACAAGGGTATTCTTTTTCCGTTCCTTTAATCACCTTTCCCTCTTTGTCTACCTGGGCAAGTGTTACCCCTTCCACTCTCTTTTTCCCTTTCACATTCACTACGGTATGGCTTAGGAAGAGCGGAATCCCATAGTCATCCAAACACTGAACCAGGTTTCGTTTGAGCCCTCCTGAATAGGGCATCAACTCCGCCACCCCTTGCACGTGTGCTCCTTCCAGTGTCATTCTTCTGGCCATAATCAATCCGATATCCCCAGATCCCAGAATCATGACCTCTTTTCCTGGAAGATATCCTTCTATATTGACTAATCGTTGGGCAGTTCCTGCACAAAAGATGCCTGCCGGACGGTATCCCGGAATAGGAAGTGCACCTCGTGGACGTTCTCTGCATCCCATTGCCAGAATGATTGTTTTTGCACGAATTTGGAAAATGCCCTCTTCTTTATTCATGGCCATAATACACTTTTGAGCATCTATATGAATCACCATGGTGTGTAATTGATACGATATCTGTGCTGCTTCCACCTGTTTAATATAGCGCCTGGCATACTCCGGTCCCGTCAATTCTTCTTGAAATGTATGAAGACCAAATCCATTGTGAATACACTGATTTAAAATGCCACCTAGTTCTTCCCCCCGTTCTAAAATAAGTACTTGGGAAATTCCATTTTCTTTTGCTGACACGGCTGCCGCTAACCCCGCGGGACCTCCTCCAATTACCACTGCCTCATACTGATATTCCTTCATTACTTTTCTCCCTTACCAGGCCGCTTTATTCTCACCACAAATGAGTTCTGATCCCACCCCTGCTTTTGTCACTTTCCTAAGAGGAATAGCTAGTTCCTTCGCCAGAATATCCATCACTTTTGGTGAACAAAATCCACTCTGACAACGTCCCATTCCTGCTCGGGTTCTACGTTTGATTCCATCTAAGGAAGTGGCTCCCAACGGGCGTCTCACTGCCTCGATGATTTCTCCTTCCGTAACCCTCTCGCACCTGCAAATTACATGTCCATAGACAGGGTCTTTTCGGATTCTTGCATTTTGTTCTTCTATGGACAATGTATGCATATGGGTACTGGATTTTCGAAATGGAGAAAATAGTTCCTTCCGTTTTAATTGCAGCAATCCTTGAAGTAATTGGGCTACTTCCACCCCAATGGCCGGAGAAGCAGTAAGCCCCGGGGATTCTATTCCTGCACAGTCGATAAATCCCTTTGCATCTGCAATTTCTCCAATAATAAAATCATCCCCTCTTTCGTGGGCACGCAGACCTGCAAAAGAGGTAATCACCTGTTTTAGCGGTAAATCCCTGACATTTTCTCCGGCTTTTTCCAGTAATCCAGAAAGTCTTTCTCCCGTTGTGTTGGTTCCCTCTTTTTCTTCGATATCCATTGCTGTGGGACCTATCAATAGATTTCCATGAATGGTGGGCGTAACCAGCACCCCTTTTCCCATTTTCCCTGGAAGAGCAAATACCGTCCGTGATATCTGAGCACCTGCCATTTTATCCAGCAAATAATATTCCCCTCTCCTTGGGGTAATCGAAATCTTTTCTTCGCTTACCATGTTGTGAATCCAATCTGCATATACCCCGGCCGCATTAACCACACAGTAGGTTTCATAGGTTCCTTGATTGGTATGAATACGGTATCCTTTCTGCTGTTTTTCAATGTGTTCTACCTCTACATGGAAGTGAAATTCAATCCCATTATCATATGCATTTTCTGCCAAGCCAAGATTTAATTCAAACGGGCATACAATGCCTGCTGTAGACGCATACAATGCCGCAACTACGGAATCTGACACCTGTGGCTCCATTTTCAGCACTTCCTTTCGAGTCAAAATCTGAAGTCCTTGGACTCCATTTTCCACTCCTCGCCGATAAATTGCCTGTAAGTTTTCTATTTCCGCTTCTTGATTGCAAATAACCAAAGAACCTGTTCTTTGAAAAGGAATGTCTAATTCCTCAGAAAGTTTCCCCATCATTTTATTTCCAAGAAGATTGAACTTCGCCTTTTGCGTTCCTGGCATGGCATCATATCCTGCATGAACGATTCCGCTATTGGCCTTGGAGGTACCACAACACACATCTTCCTCTCGTTCCAGCACGCATGCTTTCACTTGATATCTTGACAGTTCTCTTGCCACACTTGCTCCGATTACTCCTGCTCCGATAATGATTACATCATACATGACTTATTCCTCTTCCTTTGCCCAATGATATGCATATGTGACTGCTTTATTCCACCCTTTGATTCCTTTTTCCCGTTCTCGTTTTCCGATATATGGTTCAAAGGTTTTATCAATGGTACAATTTTTCTTGACTTCTTTTTTATCTGACCAATAGCCTACACAAAGACCTGCCAAATATGCCGCCCCCATAGCGGTAGTTTCCACGCATTTCGGACGACGCACCGGCGCATCACTAATATTTGCCTGAGCCTGCATTAAAAAGTTATTGGCACTGGCACCACCGTCTACCTGTAACAGACTGAGTGCTATCTTAGAATCTGCACGCATTGCTTGCAATACATCATTGACTTGATACGCAATGGATTCCAATGTTGCCCGAATAATATGATAACGGTTTACCCCTCTTGTAATCCCTACAATCGTTCCCCTTGCATATTGATCCCAATAAGGGGCCCCCAATCCGGTAAACGCCGGAACCACATAGCATCCATTGGTATCTTCTACTTTTCTTGCCATAGCATCTGAATCCGCCGCAGTATCAATCAATCGCATTTCATCCCGCAACCATTGAATGGCCGCCCCTGCTACAAAAATAGAACCTTCCAATGCGTATTGTACCTTCCCATCCAATCCCCATGCAATGGTAGTCACCAATCCATTATTGGAAAATACCGGTTGTTCTCCTGTATTCATTAACAAAAAGCATCCCGTTCCATAAGTATTCTTCGCTTCCCCCGGCTCAAAGCAGGTCTGTCCAAACAATGCCGCCTGCTGGTCTCCTGCCGCTCCGCCAATGGGAATCTCTCCGCCAAAAAAAGTTGCATCTGCCATACCGTAAAGGAAGCTGGATGGTTTCACCTCAGGCAGCATGCATTTTGGAATCTCTAACTCTTCTAAGATTTCCTCATCCCATTGTAGTTTCTGTATATTAAAAAGCATGGTACGGGATGCGTTGGAATAATCTGTCGCATGTACTTTTCCCTTGGTCAATTTCCAGATTAACCAAGTTTCTACCGTTCCAAACAATAATTCTCCATTTTCGGCCCGTTTACGTGCTCCCTCCACGTGGTCCAATATCCATTTCACTTTTGTTGCTGAAAAATAAGCATCAATGGGAAGTCCTGTCTTTTTTCGATAGCTTTCTGTAAGACCCTTTGCTTTTAATTCATCACAATACTGGGATGTTCTCCGGCACTGCCAGACAATCCCGCGATGCACCGGTTCTCCGGTTTTCTTATCCCAGACAATGGCGGTCTCCCTTTGATTGGTAATGCCAATTGCAGCAATATCTTTTGCAGTGGCTCCAATCATATTCATAGCCTCTACTGCTACTCCTAACTGCGTCGACCAGATTTCATCCGCATCATGTTCCACCCACCCGGGTTTTGGAAAATATTGTGTAAACTCCTTTTGTGCCGTAGAACACTTTTCTCCCTTTTCATTAAATAAGATACAGCGGTTACTTGTGGTTCCTGCATCCAGTGCCATGATATATTTTGCCATAGATGTCCCCTTTCCATTTATCATTTACCTATCTTAATACCGTTTCCTATGCCTTCATGGTACTACGAACGCAGACAATTTTCAAACAACTTCTCGGGTTTTCCCTTTATAATTTATAAAGTTTTATATCAATATTAAGTAATTCCTAATTTTTGTGTGATATGATACCCCCTATACCATAGAAAAGGACTGAATATACTTATGAATATTATAGAATTAATTCACCATTATGCTGTTTTTATGCCTACACAGGCTGCCATTGTCTCCGATGAAGGTACCTTGACTTACCGGGAACTGGAACTGTATTCGGACAGCCTTTCTCATGAAATTACCACTCACTATGGCACCGATTCCACCCCCATTGTGGTATACGGACACAAACATCCTTTCATGTTTGTTTGCTTTCTTGCTTGTGTAAAGGCCGGAAGAGCTTACTGTCCCATTGATATTACAGTGCCATCCACTCGAGTGAAAGGGATTATCGACATGGTGAATCCACCGGTGATACTGGCTGTTTCCCCACTTTTAAATGTCACTGCAATTCCGGTTTGGGATCTGGTTTGCCTTACGCAGACTGCAACTGCTTTACATGCTCCTTGCTCACCTAAGCTACAAGTATCCGGATCCGATGCTTTTTACATTATTTTCACTTCTGGCAGCACCGGAAATCCGAAGGGTGTCACCATCTCTTGTGACTGTTTGAACCATTTTCTTGACTGGGCAGTGGATCTTGGTATTCCCAGAAGTGAAAAAATGGGCGCACACGTCATGAATCAAGCGCCCTTTTCCTTTGACTTGTCTGTTATGGATCTTTACACTTCACTTGCTTGCGGAGGAACACTTTTTACCCTTTCCAAAGAAATGCAGTCTGACTACAGACGTATGTTTTCTATCATGGAACGCTCTCATGCCAAAGTCTGGGTGTCAACGCCATCCTTTGCAGATATATGCCTGGCAGATAAATGTTTCGATAGTCTCCTTCTTCCAGAATTATCTCTCTTCTTATTCTGTGGAGAAACCTTGACCAATCGGACTGCCTTGGCATTGTTGGATCGTTTCCCAAAAGCAGTGATTCTAAATACTTACGGGCCCACCGAATCCACTGTTGCCATGACTCAAGTTGCCATTACTAAAGAACTGGCACAAAATTGCTCTCCCCTTCCCGTTGGAAGTGTCAAACCTGGATCTTATGTCCTCATTCAAGATAAATCCGGGCACACCCTTTCTGATGGAGAGATTGGAGAAATCATTATTCTTGGGGATACGGTTAGTACCGGCTATTTTCATCAGGAAGAGTTAACAAAGCAAGCTTTCTTTACGTGTGTCCACGAATCTCATTCTTTACGTGGCTATCATACCGGTGATGCAGGTTATCTAAAAAATGGACTCCTTTATTATTGTGGCCGTATAGATCTGCAGGTAAAACTGCATGGATATCGCATTGAAATCGAAGATATTGAACAGAATCTTTTAAAAGTTCCGGGTATTAAAAATGCTGTTGTCACACCTAATATACAAGAGCATAAAGTGAAAAGTCTAACGGCACACATCGTCTACGAAGAACCAGTTCTAGACCGTTTTCAAATCACCCATTCCTTAAAAGAACAACTTCGTTGCTATCTGCCGGATTATATGATTCCGAAGAAATTTCAATTTTGGGATCATCTTCCTTTAACTGCTAATGGGAAAGCAGATCGAAAAAAATTAGGAGCGAACTTGTCATGAGTTTCTTTGGCGATTTTCTCTTTTTCGGATACCTGCTTTTGGCATTGCTCCCAGCCATCATTCTAGGTTTGTTGGAAAAGAATTTAAAATACTATACTTTATTGCTTTCACTTACATTTATTACCGTAATTTTATTCCCTACCCCCAAGCAACTTTTCTACCTGGCACTTTTTTGTGTATTGGAGATGTTACTGGTGAAAGGATACTTGCTTCTTCGACTGCGTTATGGACGAAAAGCTTGGATCTATCACTTGTTCTTACTGTTTAGTCTGATTCCTCTTGTAGGAAATAAATTAAGCGGTATAGTACATATCAGTTGGTTTGGATTTCTAGGAATCTCTTACCTAACCTTTCGGGTAGTACAGGTGATTATCGAAACTTACGATGGCGTCATTACCCAACTGAATCTGGTGGAATTTTTCAGTTTTTTACTGTTTTTCCCTTCCCTCAGTTCCGGTCCCATCGATCGAAGCCGACGGTTTCACGAAGACTATATTGCCTTTCGGTCACGAAAAGAATATCTGGATTTACTAGGTGATGGTCTGATGAAACTTTTATTGGGCATGGTCTATAAATTTGTCTTGGCCTCCTTATTTAGCAAACTTATGGAAGCAGCTGTCTACGGCGTTACTTGGTATGCCTCTGTTTCATATGCTTACTGCTACGGATTGAACATGTTCTTTGATTTTGCAGGATATTCCCTCATGGCAGTGGGTACCAGTTATATTCTGGGCGTAAGGACTCCCGATAACTTCCGACTGCCTTTTATCAGTAAAGATATTAAAGATTTCTGGGATCGATGGCACATCAGTCTCTCTCATTGGTTTCGGGATTTTATCTTTTCTCGATTTGTGATGACTGCAATTAAGAAAAAATGGTTTCCCACACGACTTACCAGTGCCTCCGTTGGATTTCTGGTCAATATGCTAATTATGGGTATGTGGCATGGTATCACCGGTTCCTATATTTTATATGGTCTTTATCATGGTGTTTTACTTGCCTTTACAGAAATATACCAAAAAAAGGTGAAATTTTACAAACGTAATAAACAAAAGGTCTGGTATCAACTTGCATCCTGGTTCATTACTATGCAATTTGTTATGTTTGGATTTTATATCTTCTCCGGAAGATTTTTAGAAACACTGCTTCATTAATCATCAGATACTATCAATCAAATACAAAGGAGATTTGTTATGGAAGAAAAGATTTTAAATATGTTAGAAGAAATTTGTGAAGACGAAGAAATAAGAAACGATTATGACTTAGACCTTTTTGATGCAGATTTACTGGATTCTTTGGGTTTTGCAGAACTTCTAGTAACGATTGAAGAGGAATTTGGAATTGTCATTTCCCCTTCAGAAGTAGAACGTACAGACATGAATACAGTAAACAAAATTATTACTATGATTGCATCAAGGAGTTAATTTATGAAAAAAGTAATTGCATTTTTAACAGCACTGGTACTGACTTTGACAACCATTTTGGGGATGCACTGCTATACTACTAAGAATCTTTGCTTCAATAATCCGGCATTTGCATACTGGACTGCAAAAGAAAAATTCAAGGCACCTGCTGTTATCCGAGATAATTTAAATAAGGACACTCTTGTTGTCTTTGCCTCATCAGAATTAGAGCATGGAAAGAAAACGCCTTATCACCCTCAAAATCTTTTTAAAGGGAATCAATTTCGGACCATGTTAATTGGTTCCGGACATTACCAAAGCCTTTCTCACGCCATTACACTGGCTGCTCTGGAACCGGCAATGGAAAAGCGCAAGGTAGTATTGATGGTTTCCCCCCAATGGTTCCGAAAAGAAGGCATTGTTCCGAAAGCTTTTGCTTCTCGTTTTTCCGAAAGCAGTTTTATTGATATGTTAAAAAACGATAAGCTTTCCACCAAAACGAAACTCCACCTTGCTGACCGCAGCCTTGCGCTGTTAAACGATGATCCTCAGATGCAAAAACGCATCCGCTATTATAGAAATCAACTATTGGGCAAAAAGACGAATCCGCTTTCTACAATGAAATACTCCATTTATAGCGCATTTTTAGATGACAAGCAAAAACAAAGTATGCTAACACTGGCAACTGCCGCAAATATTATCCCTCTTTCCAACCCCCATTCTTCTACTTTAGAACCGGATTGGAATAAATATCTGGATATGGCTGCCATTGATGCTAAAAAAGCAACTTCCAGTAATGACTTTCAGATTTCCAATGACTATTATAAATGGAAAATCGAGCCACAGCTTGATATGCGAAAAGGCAGTAGCAATATTTCCAGCTACTCTGATTCGCCGGAATACGGTGATCTGCAATATTTCTTAGATGTCTGCAAAGATTTAAACATAGAGCCGATGCTGATTCTACTTCCCGTCAACGGGCGGTGGTATGACTACACCGATTTCCCCAAAGGGCGCCGAGATGAATTCTATCAAAAGGTGCAGACTCTTGCCAAGAAATATCCAGAAGCAAAAGTCGCGGATCTATCAAGCGATGATTATACAGACTATTTTATGCAGGATACAATCCATATCGGATGGAAAGGATGGGTGAGTGTAGATGAAATTCTTTACAAATTTGGGAACTAGAATAAAGGCACATCCCAAACTGTTATTTTTTCTTTATGTTCTTATTTTTTATTTACTGCTGATGACCTTGTATTTGTATCTATTACAGGCGAATCTTTCTACTGCACCGGATTTTGTGTATAATCAATTCTAAGAATAGAAAATGGAGGGTATGCTTTTTCAAGCGCATCCCTCCATTTTTTTATAAATATGCCTTCAATTTCTCCGCATTTTCTTCCTCAAATTTCAATAGCTTTTTCATCAGTGCCACAATATCTTTTTCCGCTCCGTGCTCATATTCTTTTATCTTTTTGGTTGCATCGATAACCCCCATATTACTTCCTTGTACCAACATTTCCGCAATGTGACTAACGGATTTGTCCGTAAGTGTTTTCATGTTAATCATAATATAGACACTGAGTTTTTCAAACATACCAATGGATTTTTCATCGTATCCATTTTCGTTTAACATGATTTTCGCTTTTTCGTGAATTGCTTTATATGTTTTTCGCTGAAGCTCCAATTGCCGATTCATATCTGCATTTTCCACGATTTCGGTTAGTTGGTTTAAGGTTTTGACACCCATCTCCGAGTTTTGATAGATAAAATTTAACAATTCTGCATTCGCATCCATTCTTTTATTTCCTTTCTTATGAATGCTCTTAGTATCTCTATTTTCGGCTCAAACTATTCATCGCATATTGTACTTTCATATTAACCTAGCTTTTCTATAATCATTCTTTTGTACTGCAAAAATTCCTCTGTCAAATTAAAATCCTCTGCTCTTGGTTTCTTTTCCTTTAATATGATTTCCTCTGAAATCATTCCCGGCTGACCGGTCAAAAGGTAAATGCGATCCGATAATAAAATGGCTTCGTCAATATCATGCGTAATAAATAAGGTAGACAGTTTGATTCCTTCCATGACTTTCAGATACCACTTATGCATAGCACTTTTGGTAATGGTATCCAGTGCACTAAAAGGTTCATCTAGTAGAGCCACGCCTTGTGAAAACATATAAGTACGAAGTAGTGCAGCTCGTTGGCGCATCCCGCCGGATAATTGATTTGGATATTGCTTCTCAGTTCCTTCCAAACCAAATTCCTTCAAATGGGGATGAACCTTTTCTCTTGCTTTTTTCTTACTTTCCCCCTTCAATAGGAGGGGAATGGCTACATTGTCTTCCACTGTGCGGTATGGCAGCAAAAGATCTTTTTGTAACATATAACTAATACGCCCTGCTTTGCCGGTAATATCCTCCCCGTCTAGAAGTACCTGTCCACAGTCCGGTTTTACAAGTCCGGAGATAATATTAAACAGTGTGGTCTTCCCCACACCACTAATTCCCAGAATGCAGACAATTTCTCCTTCTTGTAAAGTGAGATGAATCCCCTCTATAATTGTTTTCCCATCGAACTGTTTCGTCACTTCTTTGGTTACTAATTCTGCCATTCGTTCTCATCCTTACTGTGGAAGATAATCATTACTAAAACCGGTATTCTCCGGCAGATTACTTTCTACCAATTTGTTTTCATTTAGCCAATTGTAAAATCCATTCCAACGGCTTGGGTCGATGTATCCCCACTGTTCTACATCTGCCTTATATTCTTTTGCAAGCCATTTTTGACTGGCTAACACTAATTCTTTGTCCAATGTGGGATCTGCCTTTATTAAAATATCTGCACAGCCTTCGGGATCTTCAATGGCATCTTCATACCCTTTTTTCAGAGCATTTAAAAATGCTTTTGCAGTATCTGGATTCTTCTTTAGGAAATCATTATTGCCAATTAATACCGGTGTGTAATAATCAAATACCGGGTTTAAGTCTTTAAATGCAAAGTAGTCTGTATCCAATCCCTTTACTTGTGTTGCAATCCCTGCCCATGCATAGAATATCCAAATGGCATCTACAGATTTACTTTTCAATGCTGCCACTTCATCGTCCACAGTGCTGGGAATCATTTCAATTTTTTGAAAGTCCCCTCCAGCTCCTTCTACTACATTTTGAATCATGGCTTTCTCCACTGGCATATCCCAAGTTGCATATTTTTTTCCTTCCATTCCTTTGGGTGTATCCATTCCTTCGCCTTTACGAGAAACAATTCCGGAAGTATTATGCTGAATCAGTGCTGCAACTGCCGTAATTGGGAGTGGGTCTTCCCCTATCAGCGCTGGTGCCATGCTATCTTGAAAAGACACTCCAAATTGTGCTTTTCCGGAAGCCACCAGTACTTCTGCACCGTCTTCCGGTGGTTGTACAATATCTACTTCAATGCCTGCATCTGCAAAATACCCTTTTTCCTGTGCAACATAAAGTCCAGTATGATTGGTATTGGGGGTCCAATCAAGGACCATGGTAATTTTTTCTTTTTCTTTTTTTGTTTCTGTTTTTGGTTGTTTATCAGAACCGCAAGCGGTCACAGACAACATGGTAATGATCGCTAGTATTGCTGCAAATATTCTCTTTTTCAAACTTTTTCCTCCCATGGCATACATTTTTTTTGTAATAGATTCACTCCTCCTATTAAAAGGAGGCTGATGGCCGAGATTAGAAAAATCACGGCAAACATTTTATCAAAAGCAAAGGATTTTTTAACCCGAGTCATATAGACTCCTAATCCTTCATATCCCCCTAACCACTCTGAAATCACTGCCCCTACAATAGAATAAGACGCTGAAATACGAAGGCTTGCAAAAAAGTGGCTTAAGGAACTTGGTATCTTAATCATACGGAAAATCTGAAATTTGGTTGCTCCCATAGAGCGGAGCAAGTTAACCATATCTCCATCTGCAGAGCGAAAACCGTCTAATAACCCAACCGTAATAGGAAAGAACGTTACAATGATAATCAGTACGATTTTCGGTGCCATGGATGGTCCCAGCCAAAGTATTAAAAGCGGTGCAATGGCCACTGTTGGAACTGTTTGTGTCAAAACCACCAAAGGGTAAACTGCTTGATACACTCCATCAAAATGATCCATCCCCACTGCTACGAAAAATCCAATGAGAATTCCCGCCAGCAAGCCTAAAAACGCTTCCATCAATGTCGTTCCCGCATTGGACATCAGAAATGGAAAATCATTGGCGAACGCTTGTATCACTTCCAAAGGGGATGGTAACATATAGTCCGGCACAATGCCAAAGACACAGAGACCTTGCCACAATAGCAGTAAAACGGCAATGGCTGTTAGGGAATAAAGTTTACCTGTGATGCTTTGTAACTTTTTTCTCAATGGTGAGCACATCTCCTTCCGGTTTATAAGATACTTTAATATAAGCAGCCACCGAAGGTGCTCCGGCTCTTACTGCAATGTGCTGACATTCTTTCACAATATCCATCAGTTCATCATAATCCCCTTCTATTGCAGTTTCAAACGGTCCCACATAACAATTGAGTCCTGTACTTTTAATGTAAGCAATGACCTCATCTACCACACGAATTAATTCTTCTTCATTTTTTGCCTCCGGCAAAGTTTGAATCGCTACACTTGCATTCATAATTTTTCTCCTTTTGCTCTTTTTTATTTTTCGTAAAAAGAAACCCCTGCCCAAAATTCCAGACAGGAGTACAATTTTTAAAAGTAATATGGTGACATACCTTTACTTATGCTCCCTACGCTGGCACTATCCAGATCAGGTTAAAGGGTTAAAAACATCAATATAGTTTTATTCTCAGCCGGATTCATCCGGCTCCCCTGATTTCTTACTTAGTATATGACATCTCAAAAAAAAGGTCAAGAACTAAATTTGCTATTCTTGCCCTTCTCCTTATTGTTTCTGATAACTGCGAAAAAAAGTTGACAATCCATTCAATGTGTTTAGTAACACTGGCAGCTCATCTTTTCCCAAACTGTTTACAACCGCATCCGTCATTTGTTTGTGGAAATCCTGATGATGGCGGTATGCTTTTTCACCTTTTGGTGTCAGCCTAATGTTAACGATTCTGCGATCTTCTTCACTGCGTTCCCGTACCGCATATTTTTTATTCACAAGGCTATTCATGGAGGTAGTCAAAGACCCTACTGTGATTTTTAATTTCCGTGCAATCGTAGACATATTATTTCCATTTCCGGAACCGACTGCTTCGATGATGTGCATATCATTATTCGTAATATCTTTAAAATCTTCTGTAATGATTGCTTTTTCTTCCAGTTCCCATATTTCGTGGAACAGATGCACCAGAATGTCATTAATGGTCTCATAGGTATCCAAGATGTGTCCCTCCTTTGTTTTATTTTCAGCCTCTCTTTTTCTATTATATCAAGGAAGGAAACAAAGAGTCAATAACACTCTTCACGGTTTCTATTTTTTCTGTTTTATATGCATAAGCACCGCAGAATAAAAGTCCTTCCTCCACATTTCCCTTTGCGGTATTAATCAATGCCTCGGTAATGCAATAAGGAATCTCTGCAGGGTTGCATTTGTGAAGACATTGGTGACATTTTCCGTGAGGTACTTTGCCCTCTTGTTCTACACGTTTTATAAATGCATTGCAAATGGCACGACCTGGCATTCCCACTGGACTTTTTACAATGACAATATCCTCTTTGGATGCATTGATATAACATTCTTTGTATCTGATATCGGCATCACATTCTTTGGTAGGCACGAAACGACTTGCTACTTGTACCCCATCTGCACCCAGATCCATCACGTGTCTGACTTGTGCTTCATTTTCAATTCCACCGGCAACTACAATAGGAATTCGAATTTTGTATTTTTCTTCATAAACGCTGACTGTTTCTATGATTTTTTGAATTTCTTCCCCATAGGAATCGTCATCAAATTCTTCCAATTGTTCTTTTTTAAAGCCCAGATGTCCACCTGCTTTTGGCCCTTCAATAACGATTAAATCTGCTGTTCGGTTGTATTTGCGATCCCAGTATTTTAAAATGACTTTTGCTGATTTATCGGTAGAAACAATGGGTGCAATACAAGTTTTTAACCCTTCCACATATTTGGGAAGTTCCACCGGAAGACCTGCTCCGGATATAATCAGATCTGCACCTGCATCCACTGCTGCTTTCACATATTCTTCATAGTGTAGCATGGCCACCATAATATTAAAGCCGATAATCCCTTCTGGTGCAATGGCTCTGGCTTTGTCGTATTCCGTTTTCATTGCTCTCAAATTCGCCACACGGGAGTCGTCATCAAAATCAGCTTCCCGAAAACCGATCTGCGCAGCGGAAATAATTCCAATTCCACCCTCTTTGGCAACTGCTCCGGCTAACCCAGATAAACTAATTCCCACGCCCATTCCGCCTTGTATCAGCGGATATTTCCCAATCTTATTTCCTATTTTCAATGGTATTTGTTCCCTCATCGTACCCTCCTACCGCTTTCCGCTACATACGGCGAAAACGTTCATATCGTTTTTCTACCAATTCTTCTTTGGAAAGTTCTTTCTGTGTCTCTAAAAATTGGAATAGTAACTGCTTTAGTTCTTCACACACCACATCCATATTTTCCACGGTCAAATGAGGTGGTTCCGGAATGATAGTTTCTATAATATTCTCGTCTTTCAAGTGCTGTGCAGTTAGTTTCATAATTCCTGCTGCCTCTTGGGCGCGTTTGCTGTCTTTCCATAAAATAGATGCAAATCCTTCCGGAGAAAGAATGGAATACACCGAATTTTCCAGCATCCATACCTGATCTGCTACTGCCATGGCCAGTGCTCCGCCACTTCCACCTTCTCCAATCACTATGGATACCACCGGAACGAAAAGTCCTGACATCTCATAAAGATTTCTTGCAATGGCTTCTCCCTGCCCACGTTCCTCTGCTTCCAAACCACAAAAGGCTCCTGGCGTATCTACCAAACAAATAATTGGGCGCTGGAATTTTTCTGCCTGTTTCATCAAACGAAGTGCTTTCCGATAACCTTCCGGAGATGGCATTCCAAAATTACGTTCAATGTTTTCTTTGGTGGTATTTCCTTTGGACTGGGCAATCACCGTTACCGAAACTCCACAAAATTCTGCTATTCCACCAATAATTGCCGGATCATCTTGATAATATCGGTCTCCATGAAATTCTGTGAATTTGGTAAAAATTTGATTGATATAGTCTTCTCCTACCGGACGATCTTTCATGCGGGAAAGCAATACCCGGTCCCAATCTGTCACTTTTAACTTTTCTTCTTTTCTTGAACATTTTTGTGCATCTTCCATTGGATTCGCTACTATTTCACCTGGTTTTTGGTGCAGGCTTAAAATCTGACTTAGCACCTCTTTCATTTCTTCCCGTTTTACAATTTGGTCAATAAACCCATGTTCTAAGAGAAATTCAGATTTTTGGAATCCTTCCGGCAGTTTCTGTCCAATCGTTTGTTCAATGACTCGTGGACCGGCAAAACCAATCAGCGCCTCCGGTTCTGCTAAAATAATATCCCCCAACATCGCAAAGCTAGCAGTAACTCCTCCGGTAGTGGGATTGGTCAAAATTGGAATATAAAGAAGTCCTGCGTCACTATGGCGTTTTAGTGCCGCCGAAGTTTTCGCCATCTGCATCAAGGAAAAAATGCCTTCCTGCATTCTGGCTCCACCGGAACAAGTGAATAAAATTACCGGCAATTTTTCTTTGGTAGCACGCTCTACAGCTCTTGTGATTTTTTCTCCAACCACTTCCCCCATGCTTGCCATCATAAATCTTCCATCCATAACTCCCAGTGCCACTTTATTTCCGCCAATGCTTGCCTGACCGGTGATAATTGCTTCCTCTAAATTGGTTTTTTCCTGCAATTTTGCGATTTTTTCTTCATAGCCCTTGTAGTTCATGGGATTTCCAACGGTAAGTCCTTGATCCCATTCTTCGAATGTGTCTGTATCTGCTATCATTTCCACTCTTCGAAAAGCATGTACACGGAAATAATTTCCACATTTGGGACAGATGTAATCATGCTTTTTCACATCCTCTGTAAAAATGGCAGATTTGCAGGAATTGCACTTTTTAAAAAGTCCTTCCGGCACTTCCGGCACCGCACTTGTCTCTTCTTTGGTAAGTGAAATATAATTTTTCCTTGTTGTCTTTTTAAACAGCTTCTTTAAATCCATGTTTGACCACTCCTACATCTTTTCGATGAATTCTATATCAATATTACCGGACTGATAATCCGGATGGTTAATAATTTCGTATTGAAAATCTACATTGGTCTCAATCCCTTGAATAATGACTTCTCCCAGTGCACATTTCATTTTTGCAATGGCTTCTTCTCTGTTTTTCGCATATACAATTAATTTTGCTAGCATGGAATCATAATATGCCGGCACCTGATAGCCACTGTAAATAGCGGAATCAATGCGCACTCCTTTTCCACCCGGCAAATACATATCGGTAATCACTCCCGGAGAAGGGCGGAAATTCTTCTTGGGATTCTCTGCATTAATTCTACACTCAATTGCATGACCTGTGATTTTCACTTCCTCCTGGGTATAAGAAAGGGGAAGTCCAGAGGCAATCCGAATCTGTTCTTTTACCAAATCAATTCCCGTAACCCATTCTGTTACCGGATGCTCCACTTGAATCCTTGTATTCATTTCCATAAAATAGAAATGACCGGAAGGTTCCAATAAAAATTCAATGGTTCCAGCGTTGACATAATTGGCTGCTTTTGCTGCCTTGACCGCTGCCTCTCCCATTTCTTGTCGCAGTTGTTGCGTAATCGCAATGGAAGGGGATTCCTCAATGAGTTTTTGGTGATTCCTTTGAATGGAACAATCACGCTCTCCCAGATGAATCACATGACCTTGCTCATCTGCCATAATCTGAAACTCGATGTGACGTGGATTCTGTACAAAATGTTCAATGTACATGGTTTCATCCCCAAATGCCATCTTTGTTTCCTTTTGTGCCGTGCGAAAACTATTTTCAAATTCTTGTGGTGTCTTGGCTACCCGCATTCCTTTTCCACCACCACCTAGTGCTGCCTTGACGATCACCGGATATCCAATTTCCTCTGCAATGATGGCGCCTTTTTTTGCATCAAAAATCGGTTCTTTACTTCCTGGGATTACCGGAACTCCTGCTGCAACCATGGTGTTTCTCGCCACTTGCTTATGCCCCATTTTTTTAATGACCTGAGAACTTGGTCCTATGAAAATAATGTTACACTGTTCACACAGTTCCACAAATTGACTGTTTTCCGAAAGAAACCCAAATCCGGGATGAATAGCATCTGCACCGGATACCAAGGTGGCACTGATGATTCGTTCCATATTTAAATAACTTTCCGTAGAGGGAGCCGGTCCGATGCAAATGGATTCATCTGCCAATTGTGTATGCAGTGCTTCTTTATCTGCCTCAGAATAGACCGCTACCGTTTCGATTCCCATTTCTCGACAGGCGCGAATAATACGAACCGCAATTTCACCACGATTAGCTATCAATACTTTTTTAATCATTTTACCTCACCTATCCAATCATAAATGTTAATTCTGCGCTGACTGCGACTTTTCCGTCTACCGTAGCAACTGCCTCTCCGATTCCCACCGGTCCTTTGCGTTTGATGATTCTTGTTTCCAACCGAAGCCGATCTCCAGGTCTTACTTTTTCCCGAAAGCGACATTTAGAAATGCCACCAAAATAAGCAATTTTCCCTTTGTTGCTTTCTTCACTTAAGATAGCGACCGCTCCTGCTTGTGCCAGTGCTTCCACAATAAGTACTCCCGGCATCACTGGTTCTTGTGGGAAATGTCCCTTAAAAAAATCTTCTCGATACGTCACACATTTGTAACCGACTGCATATGCTCCCGGTTCATAATCCTCGATAACATCCAACAGTAAGAACGGATGCCGGTGAGGGATAATTGCCTCTATTTGTTTAATATCTAATCTGTTCATTTTCGATTCCCCTTTTATGCAATTTTGAAAAGTGGCTGACCAAATTCTACCGTTTCTCCGTTTTTCACATATACTTCTGTAACCACTCCGGTAAAATCGCTTTCAATATCATTCATCAATTTCATTGCTTCAATAATCGCCAGAATTTGACCGGCTTTTACTTGCTCGCCCACCGATACAAATGGGTCTGCTTCTTCAGAAGCCGCCGCATAAAAAGTTCCTACCAGAGGAGATTTTACAATTTCCCCTGAAGTGTTTTCTGTAATCGGCGCAGGTTCTTCTGTTAATTTATGTGTTTCTTTCAACACTTTATCGTTTCCAATTGTAGCTTGTTCATTGCCTGTACTCATGGATATTTTCACGCCATTTTCTTCGTATTTAAATCCGGTCAAAGACGAATTGGAAACTGTTTTGATTAAGGTTACTATCTGTTCAAATTCCATCTGCTTCCCCTTTTCTATCCTTCATACTTTTTTACAATTAATGTTGCATTGTGTCCGCCAAATCCAAGGGAATTAGTCATAGCATAATTCACCTCTTGATGAGCATCTGTCCCAATCATGTAGTTTAAGTCGCATTCGCCTTCGGACTCTTTAGATCCTACTGTTTGATGAATATAGCTATCTTCAATGGATTTTACACAGGTGATAAATTCCACTCCACCTGCCGCTCCCAGAAGGTGACCGGTCATGGATTTTGTAGAATTAATTTTCACTTGTTTTGCTGCTTCTCCAAATGCTAATTTAATCGCTCTGGTTTCAAACAAATCATTGAGTGGAGTACTGGTTCCATGGGCATTGATATAGTCAATGTCTTCCGGTTTTACGCCTGCTTCTTCCATGGCAAAAATCATAGATTTTGCCGCTCCTTCACCATCCTCTGCCGGCGAAGTAATATGGTATGCATCTCCGGTAGCTCCATAGCCTACCAATTCCGCATAAATATGTGCACCTCGCATGGTTGCATGGGTCAATTCTTCTAATATGACAATTCCGGCCCCTTCTCCCATAACAAATCCGTTTCGGTTTTTGTCAAAAGGAATAGAAGCGTGGGTGGGATCTTCGGTGGTGGAAAGTGCTGTAAGACCTGTAAATCCTGCAATTCCCGTAGGACAAATACAACTTTCTGCTCCCCCTGCCACCATCACATCTGCATCTCCATATTGAATGGCCCTGCAAGCATCTCCGATGGAATTGGTTCCGGATGCGCAAGCAGTTACTACACTGGTACATTTCCCTTTGCAGCCAAGGTGAATGGAAACATTTCCTGCTGCCATATTGGAAATCATCAATGGCACCATAATAGGACTGACTCTGCTGGGACCCTTTTCTATGATTTTCAGATAGTTTTGCTCTATGACTTGAAGACTTCCGATACCGGAACCTATGATCACACCTGCTCGATAAGCATCTTCTTTTTCCATATCAAGTCCGGCATCTGCAAATGCCTCTTTTGCTGCAACTACTGCATATTGTGAAAAGGGTTCCATACGCTTGGCAGATTTGAAATCCAAGTGTTCTTTTGCTACAAAATCTTTTACTTCTGCTGCAATTTTTACTTTGTATTCTGTCGTATCAAATCTGGTGATTGGACCAATTCCTACTTTGCCTTCTTTGATTCCTTCCCAAAATGCATTGACATTATTTCCAATGGGGGTGACTGCACCCATCCCCGTTACAACAACTCTTCTTTTTTCCATTTCGATTCTCCTCCGGTTTCTGGGTCGTTCATCCTTTTTACATTGCCATTCCGCCATCTACGTGAAGCACTTGCCCGGTAATATATCCCGCTTCTTGGGATGCGAGAAATGCTACTGCATTGGCAATATCTTCCGGTTGACCAAGAATCCCTAGTGGTATCTGTAACCGCGTCGATTCTTTTACTTTTTCAGAAAGTGCCTCTGTCATGTCTGTTTCAATAAACCCGGGAGCAACGGCATTGACCGTGATATGTCTGGATGCAAGTTCTCTTGCAGCCGCTTTGGTAAGTCCAATCACACCTGCCTTAGACGCCGCATAATTTGCCTGCCCTGCATTGCCCATCACACCTACCACCGAAGACATATTAATAATTCTTCCACTTTTTTGTTTCATCATCTGTCTGGATACAAAACGAATGCAGTGAAAGGTTCCCTTTAAATTCACATTCAGTACTTGGTCAAAATCTTCTTCCGACATCTTCATCAACAATCCGTCTTTTGTAATTCCTGCATTGTTCACTAACACGTCAATGCTGCCAAGTTGTGCAATGATATCCTTTATAAATAACTCACATGCTTTGAAATCAGATACGTCACATTGGTAGGTCATGGCTTTTCCACCTGCATGTTCAATCTCTGCCTGCACCATCTCCGCTTTTTCTTTCGAGCCTTGGTAGTTAATGACAACCATCGCACCTTGTCTGGCAAGTGTTTGTGCCACTGCTTTTCCAATTCCTCTAGACGCTCCTGTTACAACTGCTACTTTTCCTTCTAACATCTCAATTCTCCTACTGCTTTTTCTATATCTTCCCATGTTCCCACATTGATTACATGCGCATCCCGATTTATTTTTCGCATAAATCCAGCCAATGTTTTTCCAGGACCAATTTCCACAAAGGTATCCACTCCGTCATTTAGCATGGCTTCTACGCTTTGCTGCCAGCGAACAGAGGATGCAACTTGTTTTGAGAGTAATTTTTTTGTTTCTTGTATGTCCGTTATATATTTTGCTGTCACATTGGTCACATAAGGAATCTGTAATGGTTGTAGCTGGATGGGTTCCAGTATGTTTGCTAATGCATTCCCTGCGCCTTGTAGCATAGGTGAATGAAAGGGTCCGCTTACATTTAATAAAACTACTCGTTTTGCACCATTTTGTTTGACTATTTCTCCTGCCAATTCTACTGCTTTTGTTTCCCCGGTAATAACGACTTGACCCGGGCAGTTATAATTGGCAATGGTCACGCCCTTTATTTCTTTTATGAGAACTTCTATTTGTTCCCCATTCAGTCCCAGTATTGCAGCCATAGCGCCGGCTCCTTCCGGAACTGCTTCTTGCATGAAAATACCACGTTTTCTTACCAGTGCAATCGCATCTTGCTCCGCCATGCCACCGGCTGCCCATAATGCAACATATTCTCCCAAACTTAATCCTGCTGCTACATCTGGAGTGATTCCCTGCTCCCTTAGTACTTTGGTCATGGCGATACAGGTAGTGACTAATGCCGTCTGGGTATATTCTGTCATATCCAATTTTTCATTTTCTTCAAAACAAAGTGCCGGCATATCCAAATCTAATATTTTTGAAGCATGATCATATACCGTCTTTGCCGTCTGACTTTGCTCATAAAAATCTTTCCCCATGCCTGCTTTTTGTGCGCCTTGCCCGGGAAATAGAAATGCAATCTTACTCATAAAATCCTGCTCCTTTGATTAGTGCGTCTGTCTGTGCGACTAATTTTTGAATCAATTCTTCACAGCTCATTTCTTCTTTGACCATCCCTGCTATCTGCCCTGCCATTACGCTTCCATGGATGATATCGCCTTCGACTACTGCCTTTCGAAGACCACCCAGTGTCAGATATTCCAGTTGTTCAAAGGATGCTCCCTCATTTTCCAATCGCAGGTATTCTTTCGTCATTTGGTTGCGAAGTGCACGTACCGGATGACCGCTTATCCTTCCAGTTACCCGGGAGTCAATGTCTTTTGCCTTTAAAATGCATTTTTTGTAATTGTCGTGTACTTGTGATTCCTTGGTCACCACAAAGTGAGTTCCCATTTGGATTCCTTGCGCTCCCAACATAAATGCTGCGGCAATTCCTCTGCCATCTGCAATTCCTCCAGCCGCAATTACGGGGATGCTGACTGCATCCACAATCTGGGGGACTAACACCATGGTGGTGTTTTCACCGATATGTCCACCGGCTTCTGTCCCTTCTCCAACGAGTGCATCCGCCCCACAGCGTTCCATTCTCTTTGCCATTGCCACTGATGCAACCACCGGGATTACTTTAATTCCGGCTTCTTTCCACATCTTCATATATTTTTCCGGGTTTCCTGCTCCAGTGGTAACCACCTTTACACCCTCTTGTACAATAATTTCAGCCACTTCATCTGCATAAGGGCTCATTAGCATAATATTGACACCAAATGGTTTCTCGGTTCTTTTTTTCACTTCTTTGATTTGTTCCCGTACCCAATCCCCCGGAGCACTTGCGGAACCAATCAGTCCCAGTCCTCCGGCTTCCGATACAGCGGCCGCAAGATGATACTCCGCAACCCAAGCCATGCCACCTTGGATGATGGGATATTCAATTCCTAATAATCTTGTTACTTCTGTTTTCATATTGCCACCCTTTCTTTCCTGATTATTTATCTAAATATGCAATAACATCGCCAACTGTTAGGATTTTTTCTAAATCGTCGGTTGGAATTTCCACATTATATTCTTCTTCTAACGCCATGACCAATTCAAATAAATCTAAGGAATCCGCACCCAAATCTTCTTTAAAAGTTGTTTCCTCTGTAATTTTGTTAATATCTGCTCCCAATGATTCTGCCACAATTTCTTTTACTTTTTCTAACATTATTTTGATCTCCTCTTTTTTTGCTTTTATTTGTGTTTCATTGTTACCATTCTTTTTTACCACTCTAATAAACTTGCTCCCCAGGACAATCCTGCTCCAAACCCAGATAACACCATTTTCTGCCCTTTTTTCAGTATTCCCTTCTGGTTCATTTCATCTAACAATAATGGAATGCTTGCCGAAGAGGTGTTCCCATATTCTGCAAGATTCATAGGAAATTTTGAAATATCTGTTTGTAACCGTTTTGCCACTGCTTCTACAATTCGCTGATTGGCCTGATGTAAGATAAAATAATCAATCTCTTTCATATCTACCTGATTTTTATCCAATAATTCCTGTATGGATTCTGGCACTTTTTTGACTGCAAATTTAAATACTGCCTGCCCATCCATTTGCATATACGCTTCTTTTTGCTCATCGTTTCTTTTTTCGCATCTGGTTTCACAGGTAAGTGCCGCTCCTTTTTCTCCTATGGAATGGGTGACACATTTAGGAAGGATTCCTTCTGCTTCTTTCAAAATAACTGCGCCTGCCCCGTCGCCAAACAGGATACAAGTTCCTCTGTCTTTCCAGTCCACTAAACTCGAAAGTGCTTCTGCACCAACCACCAGAATCGTCTTGTACACTCCACTTGCAATATAGGCCTGAGCGGTATTATACGCAAATATAAACCCGCTGCACGCAGCGTTTAAATCGAAACAAGTTGCATTTGCCGCACCGATTTCACTTTGCACCATACATGCGGCGCAAGGCATAATCACATTGGAAGAAATGGTGGATACGATAATCAAATCAATTTCCGTGGCTGAAATTTGTGCATTAAAAAGTGCTGCTTTTGCTGCCTTCACTGCCATGGAAACAGTTGTATCCTCCTCCACAATATGACGTCTGATTACACCGGTTCGCTCTCTAATCCACTCATCATTCGTGTCCACGAACTTGGCTAAATCATTATTATCTAAATACTTTGATGGCACATAGCTCCCCGTCCCACATATCTTTCCTATCATACTTTTCTCCAATTTGTTTTATCACCTTATTGTTTGACTATAAAGTACTTTGACTATCAAAGTATATCATAAAAAAAAGAATTGTCAAGTCCTGCTTTTTATGATAGAATAGCAATTGCGAGTGATTCAACACTATTCGCATGCGGAAATGGCGGAATGGCAGACGCGCTAGATTCAGGTTCTAGTGAGGGTTTCCTCATGAGGGTTCAAGTCCCTTTTTCCGCATTTAACAAAACAGCACGAACCAATTTATTAGGTTCGTGCTGTTTTTATTATGCAATATTGATTACCGTGTCAAAAGTGTTTCTTCACGTCATGCTCGCATGTAAGTGGAGATAACACTTTATGGCACGTCCTACAATTCGTGTAATCATTGGTTAGGGTGTTTTGACACCCTAACCAATATTGCAACAAAGGAACTTATGCCTTTACCAAAGTTGCGTCATAACCTAAATCTTCTAAAATTTCAATAGCTTTTCCCATACATTCATCACAATCACACACAGAAACCTGCTTTTTTTCTACATTTACTTCATGCTCAATTCCCGCCACTTCCAAAGCCTTATGAATCTTTTCTCCACAATTGGAACAGCAAAGATCCGGCGTACTTAATATTCTCATTTCACTTACTCCTTCCTCATTTTCCTATCTTTCATTATATGACAACCATATTTTTAGGTCAACACTATTCTTTTTCTTCCAAAAACTCCGGGTGATCCTCCAAAAACTCTGGACACTCTTTTAAAAAACCCGTCTTTAGAAGTTAGCACCATATTCTTTAGGAGCATAATTCATATATCATCT
>JAVWVS010000023.1:0-35561 GCA_036666555.1 Lachnospiraceae bacterium
ATATAAGAAATCACATGTTCTACCAAGGAGATATCCTCTTTATCCGCCTTTTGCGATAACATGCCAACCGGTTTATTTACCAATAGGATATGAGCATCTTCGTAGATGATATTCAACTTGATATCTGTATGCAGCGTATCCGATTTCGGTATCTCCGAAAATTTTGCAATGGTGTCGTCTGCAAGAAATAGTTTTACTTCATCCCCTATCACCAACTTTTCATTTCCAGAAGCTTTTTTCCCATTCAGTGTAATATTCTTTTTTCGAAGCATCTTATAGAGGAAGCTCTTAGGTGCACTATTTAAATATTTAGCCAGTAACTTATCAAATCGCTGTCCTGCCTCATTATCCGTAATGTGAATTTCCTGCATATCTGCTCCTGCTTTCTATGTTAAAGTGAAATACTTAAAATTAACGCTTTCATAGTTTCTTCTTTTTCTTTTCCGTCCGGTTGTTCTATTTGAGCATTTTGATTCATGGTTTCTGCGCGGGTCAAAAACGCATGGTAATCCGGAAACAACTTCACAGATGCTTTCCCATAATGGTTTTTGACTAACATTTTTTTGATATACAATGCCGTAGCTTCCGCCCCTACTTTGGAACTGTGCACATACCCACAAATAGTATTGTCTGAAATCACAATACAGTCTACCGGCATAGCGGATGTTTCACGGCTTGTAATGACCATATCGTAAGCCACTGTTAAAAGTGGAGTCTTTTTGGCGATTTCCTCTGCTTTTTCACAGGGAATCGACGGATGTGGGAAAATCAAAATCACACTCAACAGTGCATCGCATGCGGGCAAACACCCAAGTACTGCAATGACGGTCATGATATTCATGCGGGAACCTGTTTTGATCCATCCTGCTGCAAGTAGTAGTCCCACGATTGCAAATTCCACCAGTGCAATTAGAATTTGTTTTTTCTTGCGAGCTGTTAAATATCCGGCATCTCCTTTTGTAACCTTCATTTACTTGTCTCCTTGCCAAAACCGCTTCATTACTTTCAAAACAAGTCTATGCGGTAAGATTTTGGTTGCAACATTGGCGCTTTTCATAGAAATACCATAAATGGATACCGATTTGCGTTTTCTTGCATCCAGCAGCGCCTGCTTTACTACTTTTTCCGGTTTTGCCATACTCATAACTTTCAGTGCATTTCCGGAATTCCCTGCGATGTCAAAAAATTCTGTTTCTACAGGTCCCGGACAAACAGCAGTTACAAAAATTCCTTTTTCGCTTAATTCCACTCCCAATGCTCTTGAAAAACTCAAAACATAGGATTTGGTCGCCGCATAAACTGCAAAAGATGGCTGTGGACAAAAGGAAGCCGCCGATGCCAGATTTACAATTCTAGTTCCCCGAGAGCAGTAGGGTAAGCAGCTTAGTATCATATGTGTCAATGATTTGCAGTTTACATCGATCATATGAAGCTGCTCTTCTTCTGCTATTTTTTCAACGCTTCCTACTTTCCCAAATCCGGCTGCGTTTACCAGCATACGAAGATCCGGCTGATACTCTTTTAAAGAACTTTCTAACTGTCGAAAAGTGGACTCGCTTCGCAAGTCACCTTCAAAGATACGTAAATTGGTTTTGACATGATTTTGTAAAGTCTCCATACGTTCCCGTCTTCTTGCAAGCACCCAGATTTCATCCAAATCATGATATAATCGTTCGATTTGTTTTACAAACAGGGCTCCCATTCCCGATGAGGCACCTGTTATAATTGCTATTTTCACTCTTTCCACCTCTATTTCTTTTTATGAATATTTCGAATTGGTTTTCTTTTCTTTTCCGGTTTCTTTGTGGGTTTCACTTCTTTTCCCACTCCGTATTTTTCACGGCGAAATTGCCTTGGCCGAATCAGACAGGTTTTTTCAAACCCTACCAGGTCCATGCGATCTGCCTTTTTTAATGCCTCCAAAACCAAATCATAATTCTTTGGATTACGATATTGAATTAAGGCCCGCTGCATTGCCTTTTCATGAGGATTTACAGGAACGTATACCGGCGTCATAGTCCTTGGGTCCACACCGGTGTAATACATACAAGTGGAAATTGTGGACGGTGTTGGATAAAAATCTTGCACTTGCTCCGGCATATATCCCAGTTCTCGCAAATACTCTGCCAATTCAATGGCTTCCTTCAATGTGGAACCAGGATGGGACGACATGAGATATGGTACCAGATATTGCTTTTTCCCCAGCTTTTCATTTATATGCTTGTATTTTTCAGCAAATGCCTGATAAATACCATTTCCCGGTTTTCCCATTTTTTGAAGAACATTTTCTGCCACATGTTCCGGTGCTACTTTCAGTTGTCCACTTACATGATGTTGACATAATTCCTTGAAAAATGTATCATCAGAATCTGCTGCCAGATAATCAAAGCGAATTCCGGAACGAATAAACACCTTTTTAACATTGGGCAGTTCCCGTAATTTTCGAAGTAATTTCAAATAATCACTATGATCTATTTTTAAGTTTTTACACGGTTTTGGAAATAAACATTGTTTTTCTTTGCAAGCACCCTTGGTCAATTGCTTTTCACATGCAGGAAATCTAAAATTAGCAGTGGGGCCACCAACATCGTGGATATATCCTTTGAAATCCGGCTCCCATATAAACTGATTTGCCTCTGCAAGTAATGATTCGTGGCTTCTTGTTTGAATAATACGTCCCTGATGAAACGTCAGTGCGCAAAAACTGCATCCGCCAAAACAGCCTCGATTGCTAATCAAGCTGAATTTCACTTCTTCAATGGCCGGAACTTTTCCGATTGCTTCGTAAGAAGGATGGTAGGTTCGCATATAAGGATAGCTGTATGCTCGATCCATCTCCGTTTGCTCAAGAGGCTTAGATGGTGGATTTTGTACTACATACAGATGTTCGGAATAAGGTTCTACCAGGCGCTTTCCAGTAAAAGGGTCTGTATTACAATATTGTGTATAGAAACTTCTGGCATAATTTAACTTGTCCTGCTTCAGTTCCCCAAATGTTTGCAATACCTCTGCATCGTAGACACTCTCCAATGATTTTGTTTTATACACGGTGCCATCAATAAATGTAATATCTTTTATGGCAATACCACTTTCCAACGCTTCCGCAATTTCAAGAACGGAACGCTCTCCCATCCCATAGGACAGAAGGTCTGCTCCAGAATCTAACAGAATTGACTTCTTTAATTGATTAGACCAATAATCATAATGAGCCAGTCTTCGCAAACTTGCTTCAATGCCACCTAGAATAATCGGTGTGTTTTTATATACTTGGCGTATCAAACTACTATATACCACCACTGCATGATCCGGACGTTTTCCCATCACTCCTCCGGGAGTATAGGCATCCGTTTTTCTTCTTTTCTTCGATACCGAATAGTGATTCACCATGGAATCCATATTTCCGGAAGAAACGAAAAAGCCAAGTCTGGGTTCACCGTACTCCATCATGCTTTCTTTTACTTTCCAATCCGGTTGTGCAATGATTCCCACTTTATATCCATTTGCTTCTAACATTCGTGTAATGATTGCAGTTCCAAAAGAAGGATGATCTACGTAGGCATCTCCGGATACGTAAACAAAATCCACTGCATCCCATCCTCGCATTTCCATGTCTTTCCTGCAAAGTGGTAAAAATCCTTGTTCCATTATAGCACCTCGTATGTTTTATTTTGAAAGTCATAATAATCTTTAATATAATAATCCGCTAATTCTTTTTTCCTTTTCTCTTGATTCCTTGAGAAATCATCGTCGACTCCACACACCGTCATTCCTGCATTTTTACCGGCAAGAATTCCCATAGGTACATCTTCAAACACCAAACAGTTCTTCGGTGCAGTATGAAGGTCTTGTGCTACCTTCAAATATACATCCGGTGCCGGCTTTCCTGCAGACACCTCGCATGCGGTTCGCACGGAAT
The DNA here is from genome assembly GCA_036666555.1 of Lachnospiraceae bacterium. GTDB lineage: Bacteria > Bacillota > Clostridia > Lachnospirales > Lachnospiraceae > UMGS1251. The sequence continues at coordinate 3,917 of JAVWVS010000023.1, forward strand.
CAAAAAAAGCATCTACACCTAACGCTTTTAGTGTAGCATCTACTAATTTCCGTGTGTTACTAGTGGCAATACCAAATTTGATGCCACGTTTTTTTAGTTCTGTAATAAATTCCAATGCCCCCGGTTTTAGCGTTACTTGAGTGGTATATTTTTCTAAAGTCATATCCAGCCATTCCGTCTGCACCTGTTCTATACTTTGATGTAAATCGGGAAATTCTTCTAAAAAATATCGTGCAGTTTCGGTAAAGCTCATTCCTTCAATCTTTTCATGAAATCGCTCCGGCATGGTCAATGCATATTTATTCATATATTCCTCGTCCACGGCCGGCCAAAGCCACATGGAATCCACCAAACTTCCATCCAAATCAAATATGACCGCTTCTATTTTTTGTAACATAATCCTTCTAATTCCTCCTTGGTAAGTTCGCGATATGCTCCCGGTGCCAATGTCTCATCCAGCTTTAATGACCCCATCGAAATTCTCTTTAAATAAATAACTTCGCTTCCAACGGCTTCAAACATCCTTTTTACTTGATGAAACCGCCCTTCATGAATGGTAAGCGTCACTTCGCTGATATCCCCCTTATGCAGCACCACCAGTTTTGCCGGAAGTGTTTTTTTCTCATCTGCAATATCCAAGCCCTCTAAAAACAGTTCGCACTCCTTTTTTGTAATACATCCGGTAACTTTTGCATAATAGGTTTTATCCACATGTTTTTTTGGTGACAATAATTCATGAGCTAACATTCCATCATTGGTAATCAACAATAGTCCTTCGGTGTCCTTGTCAAGCCTGCCTACCGGAAATAAATCTTTTCTCTTCTTACTTTCTATTAAATCCAGTACCGTCTCTGTCTTTTTGTCTCTGGTTGCAGATACCGTTCCGGCTGGTTTATTCAACATGTAATACTCATACGCCGCATACCCTAATTCATGCCCTTGAAAGGAAACTTTTTGCAAATTGGCATCAATTTTTTCTTCCGGTCTTCCGGCAACGATACCATCCACCGATACCATCCCTTTTCGTATTGCTTTTTTTACTTCTGTTCGCGTACCGGCACCCATATCTGCCAAATATTTATCTAGTCTTATCATTATGATTGATCTCTCCATCCCGGTGAGTATTTATTCTTCAATGTGCCATCCATCAGTTTTCCCCAACCAAGAGGATACTGATCCACTAAAATAATGCGCCACCCTTTTTCCTTTGGTAATACCATATCTTCTATCGAAAGCGTTTCTCCTTTTAAATACTTCACGACCCGTTCATCGGATACAGAAAAAGAAATCACATACCGATATTCTTCTGCCTTGAGATGCATGGCCAAAGCCTGACTCGGTTCAAATCGCTGTTTTTTTAAATCTCCTAAATATAAACCGGTGCGTAAAAATCGAATTCCTTTTAACGCTTCCACGCCCTCGGGCATATAATACACTTGCTCTCCTTGCATATGCAGTCGTGACCAGTCCATTTCCCATGTCACATCTTTGAAAAATTGCAATAATGCTTCCGGCACTTTCCCGGAAAACTGCTTTTTTCTCATAGGTGTTTGGACAGAAGACACATTGGGAATCTCACCTTTTTGCAGCAATGCCATATAATGCCCTTCTCCTTGCATTCTATGGGGCCAAATACGAACGGTCTTTTTCAATTCATTATTTGGACAGACCGTTTTTTCCGGTTTCCCTGGGCAAAAGCCTTGATAAGGTTTTATTTCCAATACCCGAAACTCCGGGCACTGCTCCAATAGATACGAAATGGTACTTTCATTCTCCAGTGGATCAAAGGTGCAAGTAGAATATAACATTATACCACCTGGTTTCAACATTTGTGCTGCTTGCAGTACAATTTTTCGTTGAATCTCCGAGAAAAATTCCGGACCACGTTCTTCCCATGATTTCATCATCTTCTGATCTTTACGAAACATTCCTTCCCCGGAACAAGGTGCATCGATTAATATTTTGTCAAAATACTCCGGGAAATAGGAAATCAATTTCTCCGGGTCTTCACTTAATACAAGCAGATTCGCAATTCCGAACAATTCCATATTCTTTAGAAGTCCTTTGGCTCTGGAATTACTAATATCATTGGCCACAATCAGCCCCTGTCCTTTTAATCTTGCACCCATTTCCGTGGCTTTCCCTCCGGGTGCTGCACAAAGGTCTAAGACCCGTTCTCCCGGTTCTATAGGAAGCCTATCTGCAGGGGTCATAGCACTTGGCTCCTGCAGATAATAAAGTCCCGCAAAATAATAGGGGTGTTTCGAAGGCTTTACACTATCGCCCTCATAGTAAAAACCATTTTCAATCCAAGGAATCTGGGTAAGTGGAAACGGAGATATTTCCAGAAACTCTTTCACACTGATTTTCCCAGTGTTGACTCGTAATCCATACAGCCTTTTCTCTTCAAAACATGTTATATAGTCATCGAATTCGCCTTCCAGCAATTCTTTCATTTTCGTTTCAAATGCATTTGGTAAATTCATATTTTTCCTCCATGTAAACATTTAGTATAACATAATTTTCAAGATTTCTCTACGAATACGCACACTTTAATTTGTGTTTTTCAAGGTACTTCAATAGCCAATATGGATTGATGCTCACTTCGTTTCCCTCTGGATAAATATAACACCCCACATGAAGATGCACCGGAAACTTTCCTCTCGTTCCCTCTGCTCCATATCCGGTATCTCCCATAAATCCAATCACATCTCCGGCTTGAATTTCATCCCCAATTTCTAATTTTGCATAGGAGTCCAAATGTGCATAATAAAAGCAGGCTCCTTTTGGTGCCTGAATCAATAGCCGATAGCCTCCTTTTTCAAGCCATCCTTTACTTAATACTCGTCCATTGGTCATACTTACCACCGGGTATAGTCCCGGTTCGTTTCGGGTGGCCATAATATCGGTTCCTTCATGCCCTCTGCTTCCTCCATAAGTTCTCTTTTGCATGAAACTTTCTAAAAAAGAAACCGAAAGAGAATGATCGGTGGTGGAGCTTGGAATGGGGAAATAACGAAGGTCCTCCCAAATTGCATTACAATATTTGATATAGGTTTTCCACTCTTTCCTTTTCTTCCACTTTTCTTCCATTTTTGTGAAAGCATCCTTACTATAATGTCCGGAAAATGCTTGGTGCTCAAAATAATTTTCCAATAAATATAGGCCCGTTATTTTTCCTAAAGTCATTTCCTTTTTATCTAGATAGTCAATGACATCTTCATTTAGCATCTGATGTCGAAACGCATTGCTTTGTATAGTCTTTTCGTTCAATCTGTAAAAAGTGCTTTCCTCATGCAATTTGTGTATCCAGATTTCCGAAAAAAAAGACACTAATAATACAGCCAGGAATAAATGTCTCCATTGTTTTTGTTTCACCAAAAACTCCTTTTTGTATTACTATATGTCTTTTTCGTTCTTTTTTATGTGTGAAATGTTACTTACAGTTCTTTAAAATAGCAAGAATGTAGTCCCACATCCGTTTTGCAGAAGCAATTTCCAATCTTTCATTTACCGAATGAATATCTAATGCATTTGGCCCGAAGGATACGCAATCCAAATCCGATTTTTGTCCTAACAAAATACCACATTCCAATCCGGCGTGTAAAGTGGTGACTTCTGGTTCCTTTCCAAACATTTCACGATAGGTGTCCACCATAATCGGACGTAATTTAGAATCCGCCTTATACTGCCATGCAGGATATTCTCCTTCACTTTTTGCTGATGCTCCTAAGCATTCTGCCCAGAAATCCAAAATCTGTTTCAATTCTTGTATCTTACTTCCTATAGAACTACGAATCATATGTACAAATTTCACAGAATCTTCGGTGGTCGTTAATACTCCTAAATTCAAAGAAGTTTCTACTAAACCTTCCAGTTCACGGCTATATCCTTGAATTCCATAAGGTGCAGCAGCCATGATAAACATTACTTTTTCTGCATCTTTTGATTCCATTACAGAAACCTTTTGATCTTTGGTTACCGTAACTTCCACTGCAAAATCCGGTTCATCTTTTCCAAGTTCTGCTTTAATCTCAGCAGCAACTGCAAGAACAATCTCTTTCGTTTTTTCTTCCTGCCCTACAGGTACAAGCACTTTGGTAATGCTCGAAGAGGTAATTACGTTTTTCTTAGAACCACCATTGGTTTCAATTAGACATAGCGCTACTTCTTTTTGAATCATCATTAAAATTCTGCCGGCTAATTTACTGGCATTTAAACGTTGAAAGCACATTTCTGTCCCAGAATGTCCGCCCAACAGACCAAACAAATGAAATTCTACAACTGAGCCATTCTGTTCTTTACGTGCGATTGGAAGTGTAATCGTATGGTCCACTCCTCCTGCACATCCAGAAATCAAAACACCTTCTACATCAGAGTCAATGTTAAAAAGCATCTTCCCTTTCAATGTAGATAAATCAATACCTTTAGCTCCTATCATTCCCTCTTCTTCATCCACGGTAAACACTGCTTCAATAGGTGGATGTGCAATGGTCTCACTATCTAAAATTGCAAGGGCATAAGCAATCGCAATTCCGTCATCGGCTCCAAGGGTTGTTCCTTTCGCTGTTACATATGCTCCATCTACATATGCTTCTATGGGATCTTTCTTGAAATCATGTGTGGATTCTTCTGTTTTTTCACATACAATGTCTAAATGTCCTTGGAAAATAACCGGTTCTGCATTCTCGTACCCGGTGGTCCCTGCTTTCTTGATAATGACGTTATTCCATTTATCTTGAACACATTCTAATTTTCTTTCTTTCGCGAAATTCACACAAAAATCACTTACTTCTTTGGTGTTGTAAGTTCCTCTTGGAATTTTGCAAAGTGCTTCGAAAAAATGAAATACACTCTTTGGTTCTAATTCTGATAATGTCGACATTTTAATGTCCCCCTTTTCTATTGTATGAACTACAGTCTATTGTGTCATATTGTGCATAAAAAATCAACCCATTCCATATATTATATAAACTATTTTTGGAGTATTTATGAAAGAATCTCTGTTTAGTATTAGTATGTTGTTTTTTTTTATAGGGATGCTCTTTTTTCCTCAAAAAGTTTTTGCCGGTGCAAGTGACGGTCTCCTTCTTTGGTTCCAAATTGTGCTGCCCACACTACTGCCATTTATGATCTTGTCAAATCTTTTGATTCATACCGACGCCATTACTTATATTGCCCGTTTTCTTGGTCCTCTGATAACTACTTTATTCGGTACATCCAAGCACGGTTCTTTCGCTGTTATAGTTGGATTTCTCTGCGGGTATCCTATGGGCGCTAAAGTAACTGCTGATTTATTGAAAGAAGGTCGTATCCATTTTTCAGAAAGTCGCTATCTGTTATCTTTTTGCAACAATACCAGTCCAATCTTTATCCTCAGTTATATGCTTTGGCAAAACCTGGACCGGAAAGATCTTTTGGCTCCTACTCTTATTATTTTGTATGGGGCTCCCATTCTAACCAGTTTTTTCTTCCGCAGAATCTATCATATCCATGGGCATTCTTCACAATTCTTTGAACAATCCCGGGCCACTCCTTCTAGTTCCAGAACCGGATTTGCCCTTCTGGATTCTTGTATCATGGATGGATTCTCTACCATCACAAAGGTGGGCGGATATATCATCCTTTTTTCTATTTTAATTACACTTTTAAAAGGACTTCCTTTTCATTCCTTTTTTTGGAATAAGATCGTCCTTCCCTCTTTGGAAATCACAAATGGAATTCCTTTTCTTTGCCAGCATACTCACTCTTTTTCTTTACGATATATATTAGTACTCTCCCTCACCTCTTTTGGTGGCTGGTGTTCCATTGCCCAGACGAAATGCATGTTAAATGATACTGGCATTTCCATTATTCCGTACATAGCAGAAAAGCTACTCACCACATTGGTAACCAGCTTTTTTGCCATTTTCTATCTTTTTATTTATTGAGTGTATATTATTCTAAAAAGTCATCCTCTAGTCCTTCGTAAAGGTCATTGGGTCTTTCGCCATTAAACTCTGCTTCCATACCTCTAACGGATTTATTTGGTACATCCAGTTCTTCACGATTATTTTTCACAATGTCATAACATTCTTGTAAGGAATTCACAAGTCCGTCATATTTCGTCGTGTAGCTATCTAACGTGTGTCCGATAATATTCTCCGCATTGGCAAGAACATCATTGGCATACTGCATTGCCCCAATTCGAATATCATTGGCATCATTGGTCGCATTATCTAAAATCTGCTGTGCTTGCTCAGTAGCTGCCATAACAATTTCGTTCGCCTGAGCATATGCCTGCTGCATAATCTCATGTTCACTCACTAACTCGGTAGTCTGTACTTGCGCTTCTTCTAACATACTATCTGCTTTTGCTTGTGCATCTGATAAAATGGCATCTTTATTCGCAATAATTTTCTGATAACGTTTGATTTCATCCGGAGTCTTCATACGAAGTTCCCGCAATAATTCGTCCATTTGATCCTTGTTTACAACGATTTTCGAAGTAGATAACGGTTGAAACTTACAACTGTCAATATACTCCTCGATTTCTTCAATAATTTGTTCAATACGGCTGCTCATAATTTACACTCTCCTTTTTGTACTTATCTTCTATTTTATCTGCCACAACTTTGGGTACAAATTGTGAAATATCCCCGCCAAATGTTGCGACCTCTTTTACCGTTGTAGAACTTAAGTATGAATATTCTACGCTGGTTGTAAGAAACATTGTCTCAATCTCGGGAACCAGTTTGCTATTCGTCTGTGACATCTGTAGCTCATAGTCGAAATCAGTGATTGCACGCAATCCCCTTACTATTACCCGTGCATCCATTTTCTTAGCAAATTCCACCAATAATCCCTCGAATGGAACCACTTTCACATTTGGTAAATCTTTTGTAGTTTCCTCTAACATTTTAACACGTTCTTCTACAGAAAACAACGGCGTTTTTGCTTTATTATTCAATACGCCGACAATTAATTCATCTACGATTCTCTTGGAGCGTAAAATCACATCCAGATGCCCATAAGTAACCGGATCAAAACTTCCTGGGTAAATTGCTTTTAGCATATTTCCTTTTCTCCCTTTCGCTCTATAAACACGTGCTTATTTGTCTTATATTCTTTTATTTTAATCACGGAAAATCCAAGTAATGGTAAATAAGAAAAATCCTCACTTTTTATTGCTTCTACAATAATCAACCCTTCTTCTGCTAAAAGGGTGGAGTCTGCTAGGTATTCCAACACCGCCCGCTCCATTCCTTGTCCATAAGGAGGATCCATGAAAATATAATCAAATTCTTTTGTTTTTTCTAATTTTCGGAGTGCGGTTACTGCATCTGTCGTCATCAGCTCCGCTTGATCCCAAAATCTTGTGAACATTAAGTTCTCTTTAATACAAGCGCAAGCCCGTGGATTCTTTTCCACAAAAACAGCCTCTTTTGCCCCACGACTTAATGCCTCTATTCCAATGCCCCCACTTCCGCTAAAAAGATCCAGAAATATGCAGTCTGCCATTTCCGGTGCTATGATGTTAAACAAAGTCTCTTTAATGCGGTCTGTAGTTGGCCTTGTCTCAATTCCTTCGATTGCTTTTAGCTGTAAACGTTTTGCACTTCCTGCGATTACTCTCATAAGATTCCTTTCGGCCACTGTCAATTAGTTGCATATGTATTCATTATAATTTCTAATAAATAAAATGTCAAACATTATCCCAGAAAAAAAGCGCATGGACCGTGTTGTCAATGCGCCTTTTCTTCTCTAAAGGAAATGATTATTTCCCGGACATCTGTTTTTCTTGCTGTTCAATCATTTTTTTCACCATATATCCACCTACGGATCCGTTTTGTTTGGATGTTAAATCTCCATTATAACCATCTGATAATGGTACTCCGAGCTCGCTTGCTACCTCATATTTAAATTTGTCTAAAGCACCTTTTGCTTCAGGTACAGCTGCCCTATTAGATGAACGACTTGCCATGATTGTATCCTCCTTTTTTGTAACTGATTATTTTTTGTTACAACCATAGTATGTGAAGAATTCTTTGCTTTAAACTAGAATCTTTTTCATAAATTTCCAATATTTGAAAGTCAAAGAGTAGTCTCTAACATTCCTTCTTGAATGTAGGCATCCAAGTACGCTTTGAGTGCTTCATCTTGTGTAAGCAACAATCCAGCCGCTTCATTGGCTTTTTGTAAAATGCCGGAATCTTGAAATACATCCCCTAATCGGAAGTCTAAAATACCACTTTGGCGAATTCCGAACAAATCTCCTGGTCCTCGCAGTTTTAAATCTTCCCTTGCAATATAAAAACCATCATTAGATTGATTGAGAATAGAAAGTCGTTCCTGAGTCTCTTTTGATTTTGAACTGCTCATAAAAATGCAATAGGATTGATGTTTTCCTCTTCCTACACGTCCCCGAAGCTGGTGTAGCTGCGAAAGACCGAATCGTTCTGCATTTTCCACCAACATAACCGTAGCATTTGGTACGTCAATCCCAACTTCAATAACCGTGGTAGACACCAATACTTGAATCTGATTTTTCACAAATCTTTCCATAATCACATCTTTTTCTTTTTGTTTCATTCGTCCATGCAGACAGGCGGTTACAATAGCATTACCCCATTCTTCCTGCAATGTTGCCACATAATCCATTACATTTTCTGCCTCCAGATGTTCGCTTTCCTCTACCATTGGACAGATGACATAGCATTGCCGCCCCTGCTGTACTTGCTGTTTGATAAATCGATAGGCTGTTTTTCTATAATTCGTATTCACTACACAATTTTTAATCGGAAGTCGGTTGGCCGGAAGTTCGTCTATCACAGAAATATCCAAATCCCCATATAAAATAATTGCTAACGTTCTTGGAATCGGTGTTGCGCTCATAACCAAAATATGTGGAACGTTTCCCTTTCCCGCTAATTGTTCTCGCTGCTTCACACCAAATCGATGCTGCTCATCCGTTACCACCAATGCCAGATTTTGATACTTCACTTTTTCTTGAATCAACGCATGGGTCCCAATCACAATCTGTGTCTGCCCGGATTGTATGCGTTCATAAGCAGCTTTTTTCTCTTTTCCGGTCATGGAACCTGTGAGAAGCTCTGTAGCGATTGGTACCCGATAGTCTTTTAGCAATGCTGTAATGGATTCAAAATGCTGCCTTGCCAATACTTCTGTAGGTGCCATTAAAGCTCCCTGATAGCCGTTTAAGCTTACTAGCAGTAACGCTAATACTGCCACAATGGTCTTCCCCGAGCCTACATCTCCTTGGATCAGCCGAGACATCATATGCTTTCCATATAAATCCCGTTGAATTTCTCCCCATACTTTTTGCTGCGCATGGGTTAGGTTATAGGGTAGCGACTGGATAAATTCATCTATTTTCTCCGGTTTTTGGAAGGAAAATGCATTCCGCTGTCTTTCGGTTACTTCCTTTTGTCTGCGAATGGCAAGAATAAACACGAAGAACTCTTCAAACACTAACCGTTCTCTTGCTTGATAATACATCTGTTTATCTGCCGGAAAATGAATACCTTGTATGGCAGCAGGATACTTCATAAGACCGTAATCTTCTCTTATCTTTTCCGGTAAAAGTTCGCGATTCGGATTTAAAAAAGCAATTGCTTGTTCCATTGCCTTTAGGATGGTATGATTGGTAATCCCTACAGTCAATGGATAAATCGGCTGTAAGGTGTTTTTCTTTTGCTCGTACTGAATGCTGGGATAAAAAATTTCCGGATGTTCCATCACGAGAACACCTTTTCGGTTTATAATACGCCCACGCAAAGTGATGACACCACCTTTTAACGTATGACGCAAAAATGGCATGCGAAACCAAATGACTTTCAGTGTTCCTGTCAAGTCTTTCACATATGCTGTTGTTACCTGCATATTTCGGTTTCCACTGACAGTTACCTTTCCGTAAAGTGCTCCGGTAACTGTCATCACTTTTTCTTCTTCCAGTTCGCCAATCGTTACCGGTTCCTCATATACATCATATCCTCTTGGAAAATAGTGAAGCAAATCACCCACCGTATATACGCCGAGTTTCTGAAATAAAGATTCTGTTTTTTCACCAATGCCTTTTAATTCTTTGATATTGGAACTCTCATTCATACCTTTTCCCTTTTGCGTAGAAAAATAGGCGACTCCGAAGAATCGCCTGTTTCTTTTTTACTCTACCGATAACACATAATAGTAAATAGGTTGACCACCAAAATGCGTATCAACATCCGCATTCGGATATAACGCTTCGATTTCTGTTGAAAAACGTGTTGCATCTTCTTGGGATACATCTTCGCCATAATAGAGACTGATCAATTCAGAATCTTCTTCCATTAATTGCGAAAGCATCTCTTTTGTAGTTGCTTCAATAGAAGTTCCTACCGCTAAAATGCCATGATCGCCAATCCCCATAATGTCACCTTCATGTATCTCCTTGTCGTCGATGCAAGTATCTCGCACTGCATATGTGACCTGACCGGATTTCACGTTCTCAATTCCCTCTAGCATTGCTTCTTCATTCACTTTTGCATCCTGCTCCGGCATAAAGTTAATCACAGCAGTGATTCCCTGTGGTACATTTTTTGTAGGAAGAACAATGATTTCCTTATCTTTTACCAGTGCTTTTGCCTGATTGGCTGCTAAGATGATGTTTTTGTTATTGGGTAAAATGAAGATACTTTCTGCATTCACACTTTCGATTGCCTTTAACATATCTTCTGTACTGGGATTCATGGTCTGACCACCTTCGATAATGTAGTCTACTCCCAGTTCTTTGAATATTTCGTTCAATCCAGAACCAATGGACACTGCAATAAATCCCATCGGTTTACATGGCTCTTTTTCTTTTTCCTGAGCAGCTAATTTTTCTGCATCTTTAATCAACTTCTCTTCATGCTCTTCTCGCATATTATCAATTTTCATTCGTGAAAGCTGACCATAGGTAAGCGCTTTTTGAATAGCAAGTCCCGGGTCATTGGTGTGTACATGGATTTTTACAATATCATCATCCGCTACACATACAATGGAATCTCCAATAGACTCTAAAAAGCGTTTAAATGCCTTTTCATCTGCTTCCGTGAACTTCTTCTGAGTCATGACAATAAACTCAGTACAATAGCCAAATTTAATGTCTGCAGACGTATCCACGTTTACCTTCACCACGCCACTGCTTGGTTTAATACTGCTATAATCAATTTCTTTCCCAAGGAAAGCATCATAAGCACCTTTAATGACTTCTAATAATCCTTGTCCGCCGGAATCCACTACACCCGCTTGCTTTAATACTGGTAGCATATCCGGTGTCTTTTTCAAAACCGCTTCTGCATGTTTGATTACTTTGGGAAAGAATTCCTCTAAATCATCCACCGTTTCTGCCAGTTCCATTGCCTTATCTGCAATCCCTCTCGCAACGGTCAAAATAGTGCCTTCTTTTGGTTTCATAACCGCTTTATAAGCTGTTTCTCTTGCTTTTTCCAATGCTTCTGCTAATATCAGTACATCCAATTCTTCATAATCCCGAATCACTTTCGTAAATCCACGGAATAACTGTGACAAGATGACACCCGAGTTTCCTCGTGCGCCTCGAAGGGAACCTGAAGAAATTGCTTTTGCCAGCGCCATCATATCCGGGTTCTCCAATGCTGCCACTTCTTTGGCTGCAGCCATAATCGTAAGTGACATATTGGTTCCCGTGTCACCATCTGGTACCGGGAAAACATTCAATTCATTAATATATTCCTTTTTTGCTTCAATATTCTGTGTTCCTGCCAAAAACATTTTTCTTAGCATTTCCACATTTATTGTATTTACTGCCACAACAAGTTCCTCCTTAATCAATGACTCTTACACCTTCAATAAAAATATTGATTTTATCTACCGGCATCTCAGAAAACTCTTCCACTTTGTATTTTACATTACTAATCAGATTCTCTGTTACTGCAGAAATACTTACACCATAAGACACTATAATATGAAAATCCAGTGAAATATGATTCTCATCTGTTATTCCAACTTTAATGCCATGTGTTAGGCTGTCTTTCTTTAAAAGCCTTACTAGACCGTCTTTCACATTTACAGCAGCCATGCCCACAATGCCAAAACACTCCACTGCTACAGAGCCTGCGTACTTTGCAATTACTTCGGGAGCAATTGTAATAATACCTAAATCAGTACTCATACATCCCTTCATATTTATTCCTCCAATCTCTAATGGATTTATGCATAATTAACAAATGTATTATACTCTGTTTTCCTATATTTTACAACCATTTCTAAAAAATAGGAGGAAATGCAAAAAAGTACTTGCATTACCGTGGGGGTTCTGATAAAATACATAGTGTTGTGAGTCTAGAAAGACCATTAAGAGCGTTAGGAGGTGCAACCATGGCAAAATGTGCTATTTGTGAAAAGGGTGCTCATTTCGGTAACAATGTGAGCCACTCTCATAGAAAATCACCAAAAATGTGGAAATCCAATGTAAAATCAGTAAGAATTAAAACAGAAGGCGGTGCTACGAAGAAAATGTACGTATGTACTTCTTGTTTGAAATCAGGAAAAGTGGAACGTGCTTAGTTCTTTTTTCTTACACACATAAAAATGACTCAGTATTTGCAAATGCAAATGTTGAGTCATTTTTATGTGATCGCCTTAATAAAATATTTCCCTCACAACTTTTATCCCACCTTTAAATTAGCAGCAAAACAAATTATATCCAATCAGCAGACATGCTGCTATGATAAAAAGCCCAAGGACTTTATGGGAAAGAAGCAACATAATCAACATTCCTACTGCCAGGCAAAACAGTGCGAATCCCATTACACGTTTCATATATGCACTTCCAACATATCCGTTATTATTAAATATTATGCTGCTGATTTCTATTTATACTTCTTTTTTCTCTTCCGATTCCGTTTCTTTTGACTCCACTTCTTCTGCATCTTTATTTAAAATATCCACTACATCTTCTTCGGTAATGTTTCCACCTTTTTCGCCTTTTTCACCGGCGAAACGGTCAATGACATCCGGCACCATGTCCAAAATTTTCGTAATGGTATCTTGATGTTTGATATTCACCAGGCGGGTCTTTCCACCTTGAATGACCAATACTGCACAAGGAGTCATTTTACCTCCTAAGCCACCCATTCCCTTGTCTTTTTGATTCTCCTGAAAAGTTCCTGCGCCTACCGCAAAAGATACATCTACCAAGGGTAAAATAATGGTATCACCCACTTTAATTGCATCACCTACCACTGTTTTTGAAGAAACCACCGTATCCATTCCCTTAAAAAGAGACTCTACTGTTGAACGAAAATTGTTATCTCCCATTTGTTCTTCCTCCTATTCCTCTATCCTTTTATTTTTTTATATCTTGATATGTTCTTCTTACTTGTTTATCCAGTAATAAATTACATCCTACCATGACAAAGTAGATTACTCGGATACGTCCCTTGAAAGCAATATTCCCTTCCAATATTTCTTCTTCGAAATCAGGTTCTATCTCTATATAATTCCCAAAGAAGGGATAAATCAAACTAATATAAGCCAGTATTTTTCCTGTAAGATAGGGATCATCAAATCCATAGTGTGCTTTTATCTGAAAGCGTTTTGGTTTCATAAATCCCAGTAAGCGTATTGCTTCTTTTTTCACCTTACGAAATGCCTTTTTGTGGGAAGGTGCCTGTATAAAGGTAACTGCCCGATCTTTTTGTTTTAATAATGCTCTTATTTTACCACAAAATGTCCGAAATGTATATTTGAATGTCTTTTTGGATTTCTTTTTCGTATCCATTTCTACCGGCAATAAAGTTTGGGGTTCCTCTGTTTTGGAAAGTTCCGGTTCTGGTTTGTGTTCTGGTTTATGTTCTGGTTCTGGTTTGTGTTCTGGTTTATGTTCTGGTTCTGGTTTGGGTTTGGGTTCTGGCTTTGGTTTTGCTTTCACCTCTGACCCCCAGCTCTTCCACGCAATGCGTAATTTCCACTGAAATATCTGATTGTCATATTTGGCATATCCCGATATCAGATGGAATAACCAGGTACCTTTGCATTTTCCTTTTAGACTTTGTAACGTTCCTTCACACGATCCCATTCCTTGGTATCGAATAGGTGTAAAGAATAAAATGCCAATAAGCAATACCAGTAATCCCAGTATTGCCACCAGTATGATTCCAATGATTTTTAATATTGTCACGATCACATGAACCATGGTTGCACCTTTCCCGTTCTTAATTTCTGTTTTCTGCAAGCAAATACTTGCGAATATCGGTTCCGCCTGTTTTTTCATATACTTCTTGGGTGATTTGTTCTACCAGCATAAACGCTTCTTCTCGCCCATCTGCAATTCCTACGACAAATTGTTCCTCTTTTTTGAAAATCTTTTGCACGAGTAAAGTACTGTCAAATATTTCCAAATGATTCTGTTCTTGACGAGCCAGTACAATGACATACAAATTCAGTATTGGTTTATTTTTTTCCAATTTACGGAGAATTTTTTCTTTGTTTTTCGTAATTCCTGCTCCAATATAAAGATGTTCATAATACTTCATATGCTTTCCTCTTCACTAGCCATAATAATAGCTGTCCAGAATTTGTTTTGCAACAGATGTTGCCCGAACACCGGATTCATCAGCACCTTCTACCACCACACTGATTACCAGTTCCGGATTGTCTACATTGGTAAATCCTACAAACCAAGAATGGGATTTTTCTTTATCACTGCTGTATTCTGCCGTTCCGGTTTTTCCTGCAACGGTATAGTCTTCTCCTGCAAACATCGTTGCCGTTCCGTATTGTACCACCCCTTGCATATATTCTTTCAGTTGACTAGCTTCTGAATTGGACATCATTTCACTATATGCATTGGTACGTATTTTTTTTATTGTAGTTCCATTGTAATTGGTGATTTTATCCACCACATGTGGTTTCATCAATGTTCCACCATTGGCAACTGCCGAAGTAATCAATGCCATATGATAGGGGCTGACTTGAGTTTTGCCTTGTCCCATGGCTGTCATCATCATTTCTGCACTGGAAGAATCGGCATTGATTTCAAAATTACTTTTTCGATAGGGCAGCTCGCTTGGCAACTTGGAATTAAATAGTAACTTTTTTGCCGTTTCCCCATAAGCTTTTTTATCTAATTGCAATCCCATATTTGCATAAGAGGAATTACAGGAATTAGCCATAGAATCTGCCAGATTCTCCGCTCCATGAGGGGTACTGTCAAAACAATGAATCGTAGTTCCATCTTGAGTAATCTCCCCACTGCAATCGTAGGTATAATTTGCATAATCCGGGTGCTCCTTCATATATTCCAAGGTGGTTGCTATTTTAAATGTGGATCCCGGTGCATAAGCACCCTGTGTGGCGCGGTTCACTAAGATTCCATTTTCATCTGCATTTAACGATTCCCAATCAGCCCCTACCATATTCGGGTCATAGGTTGGTTTGGAAAGCATGGTGAGAATCTTTCCCGTACTGGGTTCCATCACCACTACGGCCCCATTGCTGTCTCCTAATGCATCATAGGCCGCTGACTGTAGTGTACTGTTCAATGTGGTAACCACGTTATCTCCAATATTCTTTTGACCTTTTAATTCTTTCATGAATTTTTCAACAAAAAATGCATTGGAAGTAAGCAGTTCAAAATTCTCCACCGATTCCAAACCGGCTTTTCCTTTGTCTGCATACCCTACCACATGGGCATAAATATCCCCTTGAGGGTACACCCTAGTTTCACTCCCGTCTTCTGCCGTCTGTGTCTCTGCTAGCACATTCCCACCTGCATCTAATATCTTACCTCTCACTACCCGCGAAGCGTAAATATCCTGCCGTTTATAATTGTAGGGGCTGCTGATCATCTCTTGACTTCTAAAAAGATTGAAATATACAAGATAGCCCATCATCAACAAGAATAATCCCACAAAGGCGTAGGTCACTCTGACAAATTCTTTATTGGTAGAACGCTTTTTCTTTCGCTTACCTTTTTTTACGTTGTACTCTTCGTCTCTCTGCCCGTAATTCTTCGGCTTTTTTTCTTTCAATGATTTCTTCCTCATCTTCTCTTAAAATATATAGTCCTTGTATCACCGCAAACATAATCAAAGTACTTAAAACCGAACTTCCCCCATAACTGACCAACGGAAGCGTCACACCGGTGGAAGGAATAAATTTGGTAACCCCACCAATGGTTAAAAACACTTGAAAAATATAGCAAGTACCCAGTCCTAATGCTACTAATTTATAAAACCGGTCATGCAGCTGCATGGCAATATTTAAAAACATAATATAGCAACTCAAACAAATCAGTATCAAGCATAATGCAAATATCAGCCCTAATTCTTCCGCAATGGCTGAGAAAATAAAATCTTCATCTGCAACGGGAATGGTATTCGGTGCACCTTGGCATAGTCCCATACCAAACCATCCTCCGGTACCAATAGCAAACAAAGACTGTGCCACTTGATATCCGGCACCATCGTAAGAGGCAATGGGATCTTTCCACGCAATCACACGATTTCTGACATGCCCAAACAGATAGTATGCGCCAATTGCAGCCACACTGCCACCCCCGAATCCTGCCACCATGTAAAGGGGTTGTTTCGAAGCCACGTAAAGCATAACCATATACACCATGAAAATAATTAAAGCCGCTCCCAGATCTTTAGATATTACCAGGATCATAACATGAAGTGCTGCTACTATGGTGGTTTTAACAATGTTTTTAAACTCTATGGACTTATTAAAACTAGCTGCAACGTAAAACACAAATAAGATTTTCACTAATTCCGAAGGCTGGATGCTAAATCCTCCAATACTAAATGCCAGTTTTGCGCCATAAGATACCTGTCCTACGATTACGACCACTGCTAAGGATACGATTCCTGCAATGGCATACAGACGTCCGAATTCTGACAATTTTTTTACTTTGCGAATGATTACAGGAATGACTAAACTAGCTGACACCGCTCCCGCTACAATAATAAATTGCTTCACTGCTTTGTCATAAGATAATCGGGTAATCATGATAAATCCGATTGCTAGTAGCATGCACATATTATTTACTACCAATTTTGATATCTTCGGATAAATCAACCGATACAGCAAGATAATTGCTAATAACAATATTGCCTGTGCTACATAAAAAAGAATCATTTTCATCTGTCCTGTTTTACAATATAAAATGACAAAAGAAATAAAGTGGATGAAAAACATCAACCCATTCTGTCTTAACAATATCCCTTTTTTCTTTTGTTCATCCTGATATCCAAACACCGTAAAACATTGATAAGTATAGATAATAATCATTAAAATCATAAGATATTTGGATACTTCTACGATAATATTAACCAATTTTCCACCTACTTTACGCCTCTATTAAAATGTCCTCTTGTGAACTCTTCACCCTTACTGTCCCAACTTTCATTTCCAAGAATGGTATTCTGAAACAACGTTAGAATCCTTTTTGTCATTTTACCATTTTCTGTAGTAAAAGCAAGTCGCATACCCAAAGGAGCAATCTCCATAATCTCTTGTTTCTTATCCGCCAATATAACCGGGGTTGTGTTATATATGATATTATAACAGTAATCGCAACAATTTTTAACTACAAATTCCTTTTGATAACGATCAGTAATGGTGGTAAACCCTGTTCGATGGGTACAGCCTTTGGTTGTATTTAAAATGCACTGGGCAGATAACATCATGGGTAAATAGCCATATAGAAGTAATTCGCTATCCGCTGTCCCCACCTCTTTTAACTCTCTTGCATTCAATTCTAGCGCCGCCGTATGGGTAATGTCACCCGGCTGTCTCTCCCAGAATCGTCTGCTATGATGATTGAACTGATATAGATTATGGTCCAGCACAATAGGATTATGGTATCCATGTTCTTTCAAAAATGCATAACTTTCAAAATTACGAACCAGTATTCCGTCAAATCCAAATTGAGAAAATTGAGCATAACTTGTTTCGTATTTTTCTTTGGTCATTTTTCGGAAAATATGAGGCATGGCAAAATAGACTTCTTTGTTCGCCTGTTTCCCTCGGCTTACCAATTCCTTCCATTTTTCATTGTTCCACCCATGAGCCATTAAATTACAATCCAGATACATGCGGGAAACCGATGGTGCTTTTACCGCCTCTTCAAATTGTTCTTGTTGTTCTATCGACACGAAAAAAGTATTCTGATAGGATTCCCTCGAAAGTGGTTCTTTTTGTGTCGGTATTTCTAACTTCCGAGAATAGGAATGAACTTCTCGCCGGAAAGACTTGCAAATTGCCTCTTGTAAATGCAGTAGTCCTTGTCGTCTCAATTCGTTTAAACTTTGCATGGATAAGAACAAATCGGACTCCATCTGTATTTTCAACTCTGCAAATATAAATTCGGTATTTCCCGTTTTATGCATCTGTTTTTCTACACGAACGACATCCATGGGCTGATTCTGTGACGGTTGTGGAATGTCTCCCTCTACCGTTACAGTGATTTCCTTCCATGTCAGTTGCAAGGTGGCCGGTTCGGTCTTTCGAAGAAGTAAGAGTCCTTTTATTTTTTCCTGTACTTTTTTCTCCAGTAAGTTCTGTTTGATTTCTTTTAGTAAATGTTCATTTCTGGTACGATTCAGAATCTGGCCCTTTACAAAATTCTGGGGTTTATACGTAACAAAAGACACATTTTTGGCAGATACAATATCCTGGCCTAAGGTGTAAGTCTCTTTTCCCTCTCCCAGTTCAATGACATCCCCTTTAAAGAGCGGTGTTAATGCCCTTCCACTAACGCTTCGTCCTTCTGCTCGTCCGATACGAATAGCCGGAACTCCGGCATGATTGGGACGTTTTCTGGAAATCATATCTTTTCCATTATGAACATGATAATACCCGTCGCAAGATCCGCCACGATTATATAAATCCATTAACATTTCTTTATCTTGTTCCGCTACGTTTAAAATGGCATTCGTCTCGTACAAATCTAAATATTTGCGATACATGGCTGTAACAATTGCCACATATTCCGGTTTTTTCATGCGTCCTTCGATTTTAAAAGAAGTGATCCCTGCTTTGACCATCTCCGGAATCATCTGTAACGTACAGATATCCTTAAGACTGAGTAGATAAGAGGGATTCTTTTCTCCCTCTACTTGATAAGGTAATCTGCATGGCTGTGCACATTGTCCACGATTGCCACTCCTTCCTCCCACCAAACTGCTGAACAAACATTGACCGGAATAGCAATAACATAGTGCTCCATGGACAAAGCATTCCACTTCCAAGCCTGTATGCTCTGCAATCTCACGAATTTCCGTAAGGTTTAATTCTCTGGCAGGAACCACTCGCTCTACACCCTGTTCCTCCAGAAACTTTGCCCCGGCTACATTCGTAATCGTCATCTGGGTGCTTGCGTGAATGGGAAGGTCCGGAAAACGTTCCTTTATAAACTCCAGCACACCCACATCTTGTACAATCACCGCATCTATTCCTTGTCGATAATAGGGAAGCAGATAATCATACAATTGTTTTTCAATCTCTTTTTCTTTCAAAAGTGTATTAATTGTTAAATATATTTTACAATCATGCAAATGCACGTAATCAATTGCTTCTAGAAGCTTCTCTTCGTTTAAGTTATCTGCATAAGCCCGAGCCCCAAAACAACTACCGCCAATATAGACCGCATCCGCTCCTGCTTTCACAGCCGCTTTTAAACTTTCATAAGAACCGGCAGGTGCCAGTATTTCTATCTTTTTTTTCATTTTAGATTCCTTTAAAAAAGGCTGTCCGTAGACAGCCTTTTATTTATGATTTTTCATCTCTGTTTCCAGTTTGACAATCTTCATCTGCAATTCCTTACTATCGTCTTCCAAAATGTCCATCTCTTTCTGAGCATTCTCCAGTTTGATCTGAACAGATATGAGTTCATGCTTTAATTCATACATCTCTTTATCTTTTTCTTCGATATCACTTTCCAGTGTATCCCCTTGCTTTTTCGCCTTGAAGTAATCATCCGCAATGTTCAGTGCAAGAAGAATACTTCTTGTTTCTGCGCTTTGCTTGCGATAATCGTCACTGCTTGTACATTCTTCAATCTTATGATTCAAATAAGTTGATACTTTTTGTAAATACTCTTCACTTTCAAAACCGCTCAGTGTAAAAACTTTTCCACCAATCAGTACTTCTGTGTAATTTTTCGATGATGCCATAGGAACCCTCCTTGAAGCTTTCTAATAACTCACTCTATTATAAACTATCTTTCATAAAAAACCAACTGTTTTATTCTTTTTCATAGGAAAGGCCAAGGTGATGATATGCGTCTTCTGTGGCTACACGCCCTCTTGGTGTTCTTTGAAGGAATCCACTTTTTAGTAAATAAGGTTCATAGACATCCTCAATGGTGCCCGCATCTTCCCCAATGGACGCCGCCAGTGTATCCAACCCCACCGGTCCTCCTTGAAACTTCTGTATCATAGTCAATAAAATATTACGGTCTACCTGATCTAATCCAAACTTATCTACTTCTAGCAAATCCAGCGCAAAGGCCGCTACTTCTTCGGTAATATTCCCATCGTATTTCACTTGTGCAAAATCTCGCACCCGTTTCAATAGACGATTAGCTAATCTAGGCGTTCCTCTGGATCTTCTGGCAAGCTCGGATGCACCCTTTTCATCAATCTTCACATCCAGTACTTTGGCAGAGCGCAGTAGAATGGTCTGTAGTTCTTCCTCTGTATAAAATTCCAACCGATTCACCACACCGAAGCGGTCACGCAACGGAGCCGTCAGCATTCCCGCTCTTGTCGTAGCTCCCACCAAAGTGAACTTCGGAAGATCCAATCGAATAGAACGGGCGCTGGCACCTTTCCCAATCATAATATCAATAGCATAATCTTCCATAGCAGGATACAAAACTTCTTCTACCTGACGGTTGAGACGGTGGATTTCATCCACAAATAAAACATCGCCTTCTTGCAGGTTATTTAAAATGGCCGCCATCTCTCCTGGTTTTTCTATGGCAGGGCCTGAGGTGATTTTTAAATTCACATGCATTTCATTGGCAATGATTCCTGCCAGTGTTGTCTTTCCAAGTCCAGGCGGTCCATAAAACAGCACATGATCCAGTGCTTCTTCTCTGGCTTTGGCTGCTTCGATGTAAATACGAAGTGTTTCTTTTGCTTTCCCCTGTCCGATATAGTCTTCCAAACATTGGGGCCGTAAATGATTCTCTATTTTAATATCCTCTTCCAAATTCTCTGTGGTAATGATTCGCTTACTCATATGCACCCTCGATTAAAATGATAGTTTTTTTAATGCTTGTTTCAATATCTGTTCCACTGCTTGGTTCTCTTCCCTGTCTACTTGCTTCACTGCACGTAGCGCTTCCGTACTGCCATATCCCAGTGCCACCAGTGCCTGTATTGCTTCTGCTTGAACATCTTGATTCCCCGTGCCTGTACCTACATCTTTTCCATCATCGGTATGCTTAAGTACATCTTCCAGATTTAATTTATCACGTAATTCGATAATCAGTTTTTCTGCTGTCTTCTTCCCAATTCCCGGTGCTGCAGAAATCGCCTTAATGTCGTTTGCCATAACGGCGAAACGTAAATCATCCGGTGTCAGCGTCGATAATACATTCAATCCACCTTTTGGACCAATGCCATTCACTCCAATCACCAACTTAAATACAGTTAGGTCATCCCTTGTTAAGAATCCAAATAACTGTAATGCATCTTCCTTGACATTGAGATAAGTGTGAATCTTTACTTCATTTCCCGTTTGTGGAAGCATGGAAATAGATTGACCGGACATAAAAATACCATACCCAACACCGCCTACATCTACCACAATTTTTTCTTCTTCTACGGAAACCAATTCTCCTCTAATATATGAAATCACGACGCATCCTCCTTGTTTACTGCATAAATGAAACATTCCCAAGTCGTTTCAGCATTTCTTTTGAGACGACACCAATGATGATACCGGTTATTATCCCTGCAATCATTAATATTGGAAAATAATAAGACACACTGAAGCTTTCCACCACCAGCATTGCGATCAAGAGCTGTCCCACATTATGAAACACACCACCTACCGCACTGACACCGATAATACTAAAACTCTCTCTGCGTTTCAGCAACCACATCACCGTAATACTGCATATTCCTCCTGCCAAACTATATATAATACTAAATAAATTTCCGAATAAAAAACCAGCAATCACCACTCGTACCACAGACAAGAGATAAGTCTCTTTTAAACTCATCTTATATAAGGCAATAACAATGATCAGATTCGCCAGTCCCAGTTTCACTCCGGGAATCCCTATCTGAAATGGAATGAGCGTTTCTATATAACTAAAAATCAGCGCCAGTGCCGTAAATACTCCGAAATATGCCACCCTACTTTTCACACCGTTGCCTCCTAATTCGTAACTGCATCTAATTTCGCATTCTTCCCACCGGTCACTTCTACAATCACCTTATTGGGAAGACAAATAAGACTCTCGCCCTTGCGGGAAATTGACTTTTGGTGAACACACACTTTATCCGGACAAGTTGCCTTTGTCATATCTGCTTTCCCCTCATGAATGACCAAAGTATTGGTATGATGAATCGAAATCGTCTGTTCTTTTGAAAGGCTGTAGGTTCCCTGCTTTTCACCATCTACTGTCACCGTAACATAGCCCCCATCTTTTTTTCCATTGACCTGATGAATGCCAAACCAGATACCGGCAATACAGACAATGATAGCAATTACCATCCAATCATTTTTCTTCATAGCATCCAAATCCTCTCTGTTGTCTATTTTAACATAATTGTTCCGGGAATGCAACCAAACGTTCGATTGCATATTTGTTTGCACTTGTTATATAATGTCAAAGAATATAACAACGAAACGAGGATTTCTATGAAACATTTACGTCTAATGAGTATAATCGTATTATTTTCCATATTCACAAGTGGCTGTTCCCAGTCACCTACCAATGAGCCCATTTCGAAAAATGGAATGTTTTTCGACACTGTTATTTCTGTCACCCTTTATGATTCTACCGATGAATCCATTTTAAATGGATGTATGGAGCTTTGTAAGGAATACGAAGAGAAATTTAGTAAAACCATTGCCACCAGCGAAATATCACGAATTAATCAAGGAGCAGGCAAACCGGTTACCGTATCGGATGACACCATCGCTCTTTTAGAAAAAGGTCTCTACTATGGAGAACTTTCCCATGGTTCTTTTGATATTACCATCGCACCTTTAAGTGATTTATGGAATTTCAAAGATAACAAAGGGGTCGTACCTGGGGAAACGGATATCAAAGAAGCTCTTAGCCATGTAGATTACCGAAATATTTCCATCCAGGATCATACCGTTACACTAAAAGATCCCCAATCCGCCATCGATTTAGGTGGCATTGCAAAGGGTTATATCGCTGACCAGTTGAAAGATTATTTAAAGAAACAAGGGGTGAAACATGCTCTCATCAATCTGGGTGGAAATGTTTTGGCAGTGGGAAATAAATCAAACCATACCAATTTTCAGATTGGAATCCAAAAGCCTTTTGATAAAAAGAACGAACCCATTACCAGCATCGCTATTGATGACCAATCCATGGTATCTTCCGGTGTATATGAGCGCTATTTCAAAGTAAATAACACCCTTTATCACCATATTTTAAATCCGAATACCGGTTTCCCATATCAAAATGACCTCTTAGGAGTGACCATTCTTTCTGAAAAATCTGTAGATGGAGACGGATTAAGCACTACTTGTTTTACATTAGGCCTTGAAAAAGGCTTGTCACTAATTAACTCCCTAGACCACACCGAAGCAGTTTTCATTACCAATGATTATCAACTTCATTATTCGGATGGATGGAAAGAATAATCACTAGAAAGCAGGAACCAGACATGCAAAAATTATCACATAAAAACTCCTTACTTATCGGCATTACACTTTTCTCCATGTTTTTCGGTGCGGGAAATCTGATTTTTCCGCCATTTTTAGGTGCCCAGGCAGGAACCCTTTCCTGGATTGCTTTTCTTGGATTTGCAATCAGCGCTATCGGACTTCCCATTTTAGGTGTCATTGCCATTGCAAAATCCGGTGGACTCTCGGTTTTAGCCAGTCGTGTACATCCTTTATTTGCATCTGTGTTTACTTTATTGATTTACTTATCCATTGGTCCTTGCCTTGCAATTCCTCGAACCGCAAGTACCTCTTTTGAAATGGCAGTGGTGCCTTTTCTTCCCCAGAATATATCCCTTGGTTCTCCCCAATTGATTTATTCCATGTTATTTTTCTTCCTTGCGTTTTTGGTCGCGCTTTCTCCGGACAAATTAACCGACCGTCTAGGACGTAAATTAACGCCCTGCCTACTTGGCCTCATCTTTATTATTTTTATCGTCTGCTTGGTGACACCCCTTGGACACTATGGAAATCCCACTGCAATATACGAAAAGCATGCTTTTGTACAGGGATTTTTAGATGGTTATATGACGATGGATACCATCGCTGCACTGAATTTCGGTATTATTATTGCCATTAATATTCGTGCAAAAGGAATCCAGGATGACCAGCAAATTGTAAGAGAAACTGTGCGGGCAGGATGGATTGCCGGTGCATTATTCCTTGCTGTTTATGCAGCTTTAACCCATATCGGCGCATTATCCGGCGGGAATTTTGGCATTACATCCAATGGTGCACATACCTTGACCAAAATTGTTCTTCAGCTCTTTGGGAAAGCTGGACTGATGATTCTTGCATTAATTTTTTTCATTGCTTGCCTAAATACCTGCATCGGACTGATTAGTTGTTGTAGCCAATATTTCACCACTATTTTACCACGGATTTCCTATAAAAAATGGGTCTGTTTTTTTGCATTCATCAGTATGATTATTTCCAATGTAGGATTGAATAAAATTCTGGAATTTTCCGTTCCTATTTTAAATTTTTTATATCCCATTTCCATTGTATTGATTATTCTATCTTGTTTTCACAAATATATTGGACAATGGCCGGATACCTATCCCATGGCTATTCTATTCACCGGTATAATCAGTGTGATTCATACCTTGGACCACCAAGGAATCACACTTTCATGGATAACTACTTTCGCAAGAAAGATTCCACTTTATCAAATGTCTCTCGGATTTATCTTGCCTGCAATCATAGGTTTGATCGTAGGTATTATCCTGTCCTTGATAAGGAAAACATCCCGGATATAAAAAGTGCCGGATTACTTTTCTCTTGAAGAAGTAATCTGACACTTTTTTCTTTTAATAAAATTGTCCGGAACCTACCAGTGCGACAGCAAAAATAATGGTCAATACCAGTCCTAATATCATCCCTATTGCACTGACAATTAAATAGGCACGGCAATAATTTTTGCGATTCACATTTCCATTTTTACTAAATGCCCAGACAAAATAAAGTACAATGCCGGCACAAGGAATCATCAAAGCTAAAATGGTCAAAAGCCAATCTCCTAAAGACAATGGACTTGTATCTTCTACCTCCTGATACTGATTCATCGGTCCCGTAGTGGGATTCCCTTGATTCCCAGTGAATTGCTGGTTCTGTGCATAATATCCAGTGGGTGCTTGTCCTTCATTGGGATCGGTATAATTCATCACTTCCGGTTCCGCATCTAAAGTCTCTGGCTCTACCGGCTCTTCTACCATCTTCGGAACTGTCTCTAGTGTGTTTTCGCATTCCGGTGTGTTTTCATGTTCATTCTCCATTGGTATCTCCTCCTTTATAATTAAAACTCCCTTATATTTCTTGTATTTTATCACGTTACGAAAAATTACACAATCTTTTTTCGTCAGATGAAAAGCGAAGTCAATCCAAAATAATGCAGCATCCGACTCATCACGCTTCCATAATAATAACTCATGGGCGGTTCTGATGGGAAATAGTGAATCATACGATAAATGTAAAAAATAATCATTCCCAATATAATCAGAATAAGATATTTTTGAAAATAACGCATTTCTTTATGAAAACCATAGCGAAATAATAGAAAAAAGATTCCGAAACCAATGAACACATAGATAAAAGGGTGGATTTCCCATGCCAACTGAAATTGTCCATGCAAAACTGCCCTGCCGGCACGTGTAAGACCACATGCCGGACAGGGCAGACCGGTAAGGAATACAGCTGGACACATACTATGTAAAATCAGTTTGCATACAACCAGATAAATTCCAATGACACCGATAGCCATTTTATTGTTCTTGATATCTTTTATTATAGAATTGTTTTTTTCGGACATTTTTCAGCACACAATCCACAATTGGTACATTTGGAAGGATCAATATGTGCAATGTTATCTTCTACGGTAATCGCATCTGACGGACATACCTTTTGACACATCTTACAGCCGATACAACCCACAGAGCAGACTGCCATTACATCTTTACCTTTATCCTTCGAGCTACATGAAACCAGATGTTTTTGCTCATAAGGTACTAATTCTATCAAGTTCTTTGGACATGCCGCAATACATTTCTTACATGCTTTACACGCCTCTTTGTCTACTACAGCAATACCGTCTACAATGTGAATAGCATCAAAGGGACATGCCTTTACACAGCTTCCATAACCCATACAACCATAATTGCAGGATTTCGGACCGCCATCTTGCATCATATTTGCCATGACACAGTCTTCCACACCATAATACTGATATTGTTCTTTTGCCTTTTCACAAGTGCCTGCACATTTTACAAATGCTACTTGATGTACTTGTTCGCCTACGGCCTGCCCCATGATTTCACCGATTTGTGCTGCTACCGGTGCACCTCCTACCGGACATCCGCCGACTTCTGCAGTTCCTTCTACAATTGCTGCAGCAAGACCACCACAGCCTGCAAATCCGCATCCACCACAGTTGTTCCCCGGAAGAACGCCTAAAATGGCTTCTTCTCTTTCATCCACTTCTACTGTAAATTTTTTACCTGCAACTCCCAGGAAGACACCGATGAACAGTCCGGTTCCGCCTACAAGCACTGCAGCCAAAATAACTCCTGTTATACTCATTCTACTGCCCTCCTATATTAATCCTGAGAATCCAAAAAATGCAATTGCCATCAGTCCTGCGGTGATTAAAACGATAGGTGTTCCTTGAAAAGAGGGAGACACATCGTTATTTTCTGTTTTTTCTCTAATTCCCGCCATAATTACAATTGCAACTGTGAATCCTACAGCTGTTGCAAATCCATTGACGACTCCTGATAATAGACCATACGATTTTTGTACATTGGTAAGTGCAACACCAAGTACCGCACAGTTAGTAGTAATCAAAGGTAAATAGACACCTAATGCCTTATATAAAGCCGGCATAGATTTTTTCAAAAACATTTCTACAAATTGTACCAATGCTGCAATAACCAAAATGAATATAATGGTCTGCAGATATTCAAAATGAATTGGTACCAATATAAAGTTATAAATCAGACCTGTGAAAAATGACGCAATCGTAATAACGAAGATAACCGCTGCACCCATACCACCTGCTGTTTCTACTTTCTTAGAAACACCAAGGAATGGACAAATTCCTAAGAATTGGCTAAGTACAACGTTGTTTACAAGTGCTGAACCAACTGCAATGATTAATAATTCTTTCATTTTGTACCCTCCTATTCTTTTTCATTTCCGGTTGGAAATACGTTACTGTTACAAGATGCGTTTCCACAAGCTCCACAACCTTCGCCACAGCCTGCTGCTTCTACCACCGGTTTTCCTTTTTTCGCTGCACGGCTCTTTAAC
Source organism: Lachnospiraceae bacterium (assembly GCA_036666555.1). Taxonomy (GTDB): domain Bacteria; phylum Bacillota; class Clostridia; order Lachnospirales; family Lachnospiraceae; genus UMGS1251. The sequence goes on from JAVWVS010000023.1 coordinate 31,670, forward strand.
TTATTCTGAGTTGCTACCAAGGCAGCTAATACAAGAAATGCTCCCGGTGCTAAGATAAAGATCGTGATTGGTTCATAAGATTTTGGCATAATCTGTGCTCCGAATATTTTACCTGCACCGATAATCTCTCTTACGATACCGATACATGTAAGCCCTACGGTAAATCCAAGTCCCATTCCGATACCATCAAAGATGGATAACACCACTGGATTCTTAGATGCATAACTTTCAGCTCTTCCTAAAATGATACAGTTTACAACAATCAAAGGAATGTAAATACCAAGTGCACTGTAAAGACTTGGAACAAATCCTTCTAATAAGAACTGCACAATGGTAACGAAAGAAGCAACGACCACGATGAATGCCGGCATCCGGACAGAATCCGGAATAATCTTACGTAGCATAGAAATCATCATGTTGGATAATACCAATACAACGGTGGTGGAAAGCCCCATACCAATACCATTGATTGCTGAGGTGGTTACTGCCAAAGTCGGACACATCCCAAGCATCAGCACGAAGGTAGGATTTTCTTTTACAAGACCGTTAAAAAGTCTTTCTACATATTTATTCATTTGCACTACCTCCTAACACGTTTTGAAAATATACAAGGCTGGCATCCACTGCATTGGTAACCGCATTGGTTGTAATCGTAGCACCACTTAGTGCATCAATTTTATCATCGCCCTTTTCACCTGTTTTTGTATAGGCAAATTTTTCTACTTTTTTATCTTGAAACTGTTTTTTAAATTCTGGTTCTGTTGCTTTCATGCCCAGTCCAGCTGTTTCTGTAATGGTAAGCATTTCGATACCTTTTACCGTGCCATCATTGGTAATTCCTACCGAAATCTTAATGTCCCCACCATATCCTTCTTTAGAAGTAACGGTAACCACATATCCCACATCTTTTCCATCTGAAGATTTTGCAACAGCTGCTTCATTGATGATATCATCTTTGTAACCACCCTTTTTCAGAGCAGCCGCAGCCTCCTTTTCATCAAAATCTTTATACATTTCAAAGGAATCTGCATCTTTTAACACGGTCTTAAATGCAGTCTGTTTCGCATTCTCCTGAGCCACAGCTATAGGTTCTTTTGTAATCTCATACACTGCACCTAGACCAATTCCGGAGATTAATGTAATTGCTGTCAGTATCAATGTGTTTTTTAAAATTTTATTCATTATTTTTCTCCTCCTTTACCAAATGGTTTTGGAAGAGTAACCTTTTCAATCAATGGTACTAAAAGGTTACTGATAATAATTGCATAGGATACGCCTTCTGCAGAACCGCCAAACAAACGGAACAACCCGGTAAATATACCGAGACAGACACCATACAACAGCTGTCCTCGTTTTGTAATGGGTGAAGTGACATAATCCGTGGCCATAAACCATGCGCCAAGCATTAATCCGCCTCCACAAAGATGTGCAGTGATATATTGTGCATCCAATCCATGTCCACCAAATATAATGATGAAAATGACAAAAGTCACAATATATGTACCTGGAATACGAAGATCAATAACACCTACCAGTAAAAGGAAAATCGCACCCATCATAATTGCAATGACCGAGGTCTCACCGATGGTTCCAGCAATGTTTCCCAATAACATTCTCATGGTATCTACACTTTCACCTGCTTTTAATTGTGCAAGGGGCGTAGCTCCGGACACACCATCATAAACAAATGTGGTCATTCTTCCGGTAAAGGAAATCAGTAAAAAACATCTTGCGCCCAGTGCCGGGTTCATAAAGTTTTGTCCGATTCCTCCGAATAATTGTTTTACTATTAAGATGGCAAAGATACTGCCTAGTGCTGCCATCCACCATGGTGCTGTCGGTGGCAAGTTCAGTCCCAGTAGCAGACCAGTTACAGCTGCACTATAATCTTTAATTGTTATTTTTTTGTGCATCAATTTCTCATAAACAAATTCTGTCAATACCGCAGTACCGGTTGTAACAAGCACAACAATCAATGCTTGGAATCCAAAGTTATAAACACCGAATATGGTAGCTGGCAATAATGCAATCAATACCATCAACATAATGTTGCTTGTTGTTACTTTGGAACGTACATGTGGTGAAGCGGATACATTATAATTATCACTCACGTTAAGTTCACCTCTTCCTTTCTATTCTTATTATTTTTTCTTTCTGTTTGCTATGGCAATCTTCTTCATGGAACCAATTGATTGCTTTAGCTGTCGTTTCGCCGGGCATACAAAGCTGCAAGAACCGCATTCAATACATTCTAGTCCATCCCATTTGGTAAAGGATGCTTCATCATTCCACTCCGCATAATCTGCTAATCTGGAAGGAATAATTCGGCTCGGACAAGCATCGATACATCGTCCACAATTGATGCATCCACTTGGTTCATTTTCGGCTACTTCATCTTTAGTAAATCCAAGAATAGACGAAGATGTTTTTGTAATTGGTGTGTCCAGAGAAATCATTGCAAATCCCATCATTGGACCACCTGAAATTATTTTCACAGGTGTTTCTTTAAAGCCACCTGCAGCTTCTACTACTTCCATTTGATTCATTCCAAAAAGGACCTTAAAGTTACCTGGTTCTTTTACCGCATTGCCACTTACGGTGACTGCTCGTTCCATCAGTGGCAATCCATGAATGACAGCATTGTGAATGCCAATCATAGTCTCTACATTATCTACTACACATCCTGCATCTGCTGGAAGCATCGTGGAGTTAATTGCTCTTCCGGTGGTTGCAAAAATCAGTTGGCGCTCTGCTCCTTGTGGATATTTTGTTTTTAGCGTTTTTACTTCCATGCGTGGCTCGTCTTTCGTTAATTCCTGCAAAGTCGCAATACAATCCGGTTTATTATCTTCGACTCCGAACACACCTTTGGCATTATCAAATAATTTTAGTATCACCCGCATACCACTTACTAAATCTTCCGGAGTTTCTGTCATTCTACGGTAATCTGCAGTAATATATGGCTCACATTCCGCACAGTTTGCAATAACAAAATCAATTTTATCCGGCTCTTTTGGAGACAATTTCACACGCGTTGGAAATCCTGCTCCGCCAAGTCCTACGATTCCAGCATCTGCAATCGCATTCAAAATTTCTTCCTTGGTCATCTCCTCAAGCGGTTTCACCGGAGCGTATTCTACTTCTTTATACAGTCCGTCATTCTCCACAACAATACAATTCACCTTTGAACCGGTAGGATTTAAATGCGGTTCAATTGCCTTTACCTTACCAGATACCGAAGCATAAATCGGTGCAGATACAAATCCTCCTGCTTCTGCAATCTTCTGACCTTTCAAAACTTCATCACCAACCGCAACGGTTGGACTCGCCGGTGCACCTATGTGCTGCGAAAGTGGATATCTCATATCCCCTACCGGCATAATCGGAACGATTGCTTTGTCCTTTGACAGGTGCTTGCCATCGTCTGGATGAATACCACCTTTAAATGTTAAAAGTCCCATTTTCTCTCTTCCATCCTTCCTTTATTCTCTATAACACATCGTACAAAACATAACATGGTCTTTCTATACTATACAAGAAAGTACTAAAAAAATCTAGTGAATTCTCACAATAAATTGTATATTTTGCAAAACATTTTGATTAATTTTTAACATATAAATAACAGACAAATAGCGACTATAAAAGTCGCTATTTGTCTGTTATTTATATGGATTTTTTCTGAAATTATTCTTCTTCTGAAATCTCTTCCATAATTTCTTCTTCCGGTTCTAATGCCTTCATGCTCAAGCTTATTTTTTTGTCCGTTTCATTTAAATCAACGATTCTGGCTGTAATCTCCTGACCAACGCTTAATACATCAGAAGGTTTTTCTACATGCCGGGTTTTCATCACTTACTAATTTAACGAAAATTCAAGAATGCTTTATTCAAGC